>NZ_CP110139.1:0-305000 GCF_025979885.1 Hymenobacter sp. YIM 151500-1 | reverse complement strand
AACATAGGGGTTGCGCTCGTTGCGGGACTTAACCCAACACCTCACGGCACGAGCTGACGACGGCCATGCAGCACCTTGCTTTGTGTCCCGAAGGAAAGGCCCATCTCTGAGCCGGTCACGCGCATTCTAGCCTAGGTAAGGTTCCTCGCGTATCATCGAATTAAACCACATGCTCCACCACTTGTGCGGGCCCCCGTCAATTCCTTTGAGTTTCACCCTTGCGGGCGTACTCCCCAGGTGGGATACTTACCGCTTTCGCTAAGCCAGTGACCGTCTGTCGCCACCAGCGAGTATCCATCGTTTACGGCGTGGACTACCAGGGTATCTAATCCTGTTCGCTCCCCACGCTTTCGTGCCTCAGCGTCAGTACCAGCCTAGTCAGCTGCCTTCGCAATCGGGGTTCTAGACGGTATCTATGCATTTCACCGCTACACCGTCTATTCCGCCAACCTCGTCTGGACTCAAGCCCGCCAGTATCCAGGGCAGTTCCACTGTTGAGCAGTGGGCTTTCACCCCGGACTTAACAAGCCGCCTACGCACCCTTTAAACCCAATAAATCCGGACAACGCTTGCACCCTCCGTATTACCGCGGCTGCTGGCACGGAGTTAGCCGGTGCTTATTCACCAGGTACCGTCAGTGTAGGACGCATCCCACTTTTTCTTCCCTGGCAAAAGCCGTTTACAACCCAGAAGGCCTTCTTCCGGCACGCGGCATGGCTGGGTCAGCCTCTCGGCCATTGCCCAATATTCCCTACTGCTGCCTCCCGTAGGAGTCTGGCCCGTATCTCAGTGCCAGTGTGGGGGATCACCCTCTCAGGTCCCCTAAGCATCGTCGCCTTGGTGGGCCTTTACCCCGCCAACTAGCTAATGCTACGCAACCCCATCCGTGACCAATAAATCTTTAACTACCAAAAGATGCCTCTCGATAGTCTTATGCGGTATTAATCCGCCTTTCGGCGGGCTATCCCCCAGTCACGGGCAGGTTGGTTACGCGTTACGCACCCGTGCGCCACTAATGCATTGCTGCATCCGTTCGACTTGCATGTATTAGGCCTGCCGCTAGCGTTCATCCTGAGCCAGGATCAAACTCTCCATTGTAGAAAATCCTGTTCGCTGCTGCCTCAGCAGCAGCCGTGTCTTCTGCGGTGGGTACCCCCCGCCCCGGTCCAGCCTATGGCCAGAGCCCGGACGCAGCGCCCCACGCGCCAGTTCCAAACCGCCCACCCGCAGGTGGGCAGCCCTTACCCAATTGTCTTTTCCAGCTATTCAAAGAACGTCTATCCCCTCCCTACTGGAGAAGATCCAGTGACCTAGCGACCCTAAGCCTTTCTGCTATTCTATTACTACTCCCCCGCCTCCGAGCGAAGCGGGCTGCAAAACTACACCTTCCTGCCGCTTCCCCGCAAGTCCCAAGCAAAACTTTTTTTTGCTCGCCGGCCTGTCGCGTCTCTTCCGTGCAGGCCCGGTGCTTTGGGGAGGCAAAGGTACCAACCTACTAGCCCTTTTCCAAGTTCCCACTCACAGAAAGTCTTACCCCCTTTCCACCAGCAGACTAACCCAAGTCTGATTTTTCACCAATCCGCCTAGCCTACGAGCTCAGCTGTCAGTTGGCTTTTACCAGGAACTGCCTACCCGTTGTTTCCCGCTTCCAATCGAAACGGGCTGCAAAGATACAGTCACTAAATCAACCTATGCAAGCACTGGACTAACTTTTTTTTCTAGCGGCCCAGCGCGGCCAACCGCCTCCGACTGAAACGGGCTGCAAACTTACACCCCCGGCCGTTACTTGCGCAAGCCCCTAAACAACTTTTTTTCTGAGCTACTCGGCTTGAGCCTAGAGGGCGTCAGGGTGACTAACTTCTCGAACCTTGTTTCCGTTCCAAAATCCTGCTGAAATCCTCTCTGATTTATATTATCAGATTGATCGTAAACTTGTTATAAAAATTCATTCTATATTTTCTTTTGGCTGTTGCAGTCTTATATAATCGTTTTCTAACCTTAGAAGTGTGGTAAGTAGCGGACCAACCAAGTGAAGGTGACTCTCTAGAAGATTAGATGTATTGGTGGCTAATTCAGATGCAGAGTGCTGACCCGGTCGGGACCAACACTTACAATGCTGATAGGAACTTCCAGATGTTGTTCTAAGAAGCGGATATAGGCTTTGAGTTGCTGAGGCAGGGCTTGCGTATCGGTTATGGATTGAAGCTGAGTGCGCCAGCCTGGAACGCTGGTATAAATGGGTGTTAGATTCTGAAGGTCGCCGTGGTCTGGAAGATGGTCGGTTTGCTCACCGGTGGGTAGGCGATAATGCGTGCAAACCTGAATCTCGTCGAAATCATCTAAGACGTCGGCCTTCATCAGATGAATTTCTGTTACTCCGTTTAGCATAATACTATAGCGCAGAGCAGGCAAATCAATCCAGCCGCAGCGCCGTGGACGGCCGGTGGTGGAGCCAAACTCGCGGCCAGCTTGTCGAATCTGCTCCCCTACCGCATCGTGCAACTCTGTTGGGAAAGGGCCACTGCCGACGCGGGTGCAGTAAGCTTTGCTGATGCCATACACTTTGTTAATATGGCGAGGTGCAATGCCAAGCCCAGTGCAGGCCCCGGCTACGATAGTGCTGGAGGATGTTACGTACGGGTACGTGCCAAAATCAATATCCAGCATGGATCCCTGAGCCCCTTCAGCAAGCACGTTTTTGCCTTGTTTGAGCAGATCATTCAGCAGGTACTCTGTGTCGGTGAGCTGGAGGGTTCGTAGAAAATCTACGGCAGAGAAGAAGTCAGCCTCCACATCTTTGATTTCGAGGCTTTTACTGTAGAACTCGGCAACTGCGGTGTGCCGGGCGACGGCTTCTTGATAGCGCTCTTGAAAATCGGGCAGCAGGATGTCGCCGACACGTAGGCCAGTGCGGCCAATTTTATCCTGATACGTGGGCCCAATTCCCTTCAGGGTTGAGCCAATCTTGCTACCTCCGCGGGCCTCCTCGCTGATGCGGTCCAAGGCACGGTGCGAAGGCAGGATGAGCTGAGCTTTGCGGGAGATATGAAGATTTCGGCTCCAGTCGATGCCGCGGTCGGTTAGCTTTTGTAGCTCTTGGCGAAACACCATGGGGTCGAGTACAACGCCGTTGCCGACTACGTTCAGAATGTGTGAGTGGAAAATGCCAGACGGCACTTGGTGCAGCACGTGCTTGGTGCCATCGAAAGTAAGGGTGTGGCCGGCGTTAGGCCCGCCCTGGAAGCGGGCCACCACGTCGTAGGTAGGCGCCAGTACATCGACAATTTTTCCTTTCCCCTCGTCGCCCCACTGCAGGCCTACTAGTACATCAACGGGCATTAGTTCGAGGATTTCAACTGTTGGGTGGCGGCTGTCTCGTCATCCGCTACCGAGAAAATAGCGTTCAGCTTGGTTAGCGCCAGCATTTTGCGGGGATGATCGGCGGGGTTGATGAGCAGCATCTCGCCACCGCGGCTGCGGAACTTGGTGAGCAGAGACACTAGCACGCCAATGCCCGTGCTGTTAATGTAGCGGATGCCCGAGAGGTCGACGGCGCAGTGGCGTAGCTCGTCGCCGAGGTGCTGGTCGACGGATTGGAGAAGTTGCTGGGTGTCGGGGCTACCGATAAGGTCGCCGGAAAGGCGCACGAAGAGAATACCGTCTTGAACGGAGGAATCAGTTTTCATTCGGGTAAAGAGCGGGCAGCGGCTTTGGCGCGGCAGTCGCCGCACACGCCGTATAGGTTCAAAGAGTGGTGCAAGATATGGAAGTTGAGTAACTCGCCGACCATGGTTTGGATGCCGTGGATACGGGGGTCGCAGAACTCCACTACCTTATGGCATTCGGTGCAGATAACGTGGTCGTGCTGGCGGTAGCCGTAGCTTTTTTCGTATTGCGCCAGGTTACGGCCGAACTGGTGCTTGCTGACCAAGCCGTGCTCTACCAGCAAATCCAGCGTGTTGTACACTGTGGCGCGGCTCACCTGTAGGCCTTGCTCCTTCATACCGGCATACAATTCTTCTACATCGAAGTGACCGGTGCGCGAGTATATTTCTTCCAGGATAGCATACCGCTCCGAGGTCTTGCGCAGACCCTTGTTTTCGAGGTAAGCGGTAAAAATCTTTTTTACCTCCTCGTACTTCTCTTTATCGAGATGCTTCTCTGTGACAGGCATTTCTGAGTCTTATTATTCAAACAGTAAAACGACAAATGAAACTTGAAACTGATATTCGTGGGTAACAATGAGTGTCTAACCAAACCCGTTTGTCTTATACTGTTTTATACTATCCATTTTTCAGAAAACTTTTTAAGACCAGATCATGAATCAAACCGTTCCACAAGAAGCACTCCGTTCACTTTGGAAAGGCGGTGAATGAGCTTGTTAAGTTGGTCAGTATCATTAACAAACACCATGATCTGGCCCTCAAACATACCATCGATAGAATCGACGGTAATGGAGCGCATATTGACCTTGAGACTGTTGCTAATGATGCGCGTGACATCATTGACCAAGCCTACCCGGTCGGAGCCCTTGATGCGAATCCCAGCCAGGAAGGCTAGTTCTAGCTGGTCGGTCCATTTGGCGCGCACAATACGATTGCCGTAGTTCGACATCATTTGAACGGCCTTGGGGCAGGACGTGCGGTGAATAACGATGCCTTGGTCGGTTTCAAAGCCGAACACATCATCGCCGGGGATGGGGTTGCAGCAGGGCGCAATGGTGTAATCGAACTTGTCGGTCCGCTCCCCTATCACGAGCATGTTGGCGTTGACGCCCCGAATTTTCTGTACCTCATGGTCAAATGCTTTGGGCTGAAGCATAGACGGTAGGCGCGGGGCTTCGATGCTGGGGTCGAAGAGGTTCTTTTGAATTTCGCGGCCATCCACTTGGCCAATGGCTACGCGGTAGAAAAATTCCTGCTGGTTGTGGATGTTGAAATGAGCCAGCAAACGGTTGATATTTTCCTGTGAAGGTTCGACGCCAAGCAGCTCCAGCCGTTTTTCCACGATGTAACGGCCATCCTCGGATTTGGCCCGCTTATCATCGCGCAGCCAGTCTTTGATGCGGGTGCGGGCTTTGGACGTGGTAACGTACTGCAACCATTCCTCCGTAGGCCGCTGCTTCTGCGAGGTCAGAATCTCCACTTGGTCGCCGTTGCGGAGTTGGTAGCTTAGGGGTTGAAGCTTCTGGTTGACTTTGGCCCCGAGGCAGCGCAGGCCAATTTGGGAGTGAATCTCGAAGGCAAAATCCAAGGCCGTGGCCTTGTCGGGCAGGATGATGAGCTTGCCTTTGGGCGTGAAGGCATACACCTCTTTCACGAAGAGATTCTGGCGGAACTCGTCCATGAACTCCAAGGCGCTGGAGTTATTGGTTTCGAGCATTTCGCGCACCTTGTTGATCCACGCTTCCAGCGTCGATTCGGGCTGGGGGGCGCCGGTGTCCTTGTATTTCCAGTGCGCAGCGTAGCCTTTTTCGGCAATGTCGTCCATGCGGCGGCTGCGGATTTGAACCTCCACCCACTGCCCGGTGCGCGACATAACTGTGGTATGCAAGGACTCGTAGCCGTTGGCTTTGGGCGTGCTCACCCAGTCGCGTAGCCGGTCGGGGTTGGGCTGGTAGAAGTCGGTTACGATGCTATACACCTGCCAGCAGGCGGCTTTTTCCTGCTCCTGAGGCACGTCCAGAATCACGCGGATGGCAAACAGGTCGTACACTTCGTCGAAGGTGACGTTCTGTTTGCGCATCTTTTTCAGGATGGAATAGATGCTTTTGGGGCGGCCTTTAATTTCGTAGCTAAAGCCCTGGGACTTCAGCTCTTCATCAATAGGATGCACGAAGTCTTTGATAAACCGGTTACGGGCGGCGCGGCTTTGGCGCACCCGGTTCACCAGCTCGGTGTATATCTCGGTGTCGGTGTACTTGAGGTAGAGGTCCTCCAGCTCGGTTTTGATGGCGTAGAGGCCGAGGCGGTGGGCCAGCGGAGCGTAGAGGTAAATGGTTTCCGAAGCAATTTTGAGCTGCTTGTGCCGCGGCATCGAGTCCAGGGTCCGCATGTTATGCAGGCGGTCGGCGAGCTTGATGAGGATGACGCGCACATCTTCGGACAGCGTGAGCAGCATTTTGCGGAAGTTCTCGGCCTGCTCGGAGGTACCGTACTCAAACACGCCCGAAATCTTGGTGAGGCCGTCCACAATGCGGGCTACCTTGCCGCCAAACTCCCGCTCTACGTCGGCAATTTCCCAGGGCGTGTCTTCCACCACGTCGTGCAGCAGGGCCGCCACGATGCTGGTGGTGCCCAGCCCGATTTCCTCCACCACAATCTGGGCTACGGCCAGCGGGTGCAGAATGTAGGGCTCCCCGGACTTGCGCCGCATTTCTTTGTGCGCCTCCAGGGAAGTGTTAAAGGCCTTTTTGATCAGCTTGGCGTCGCCTTCCTTTAAATAGGGCTTGGCGGTGCGGAGCAGGCGGCGGTAGTGGCGCAGAATTTCCTGGCGCTCTACTTCGGGGTCAATGACAGTGGACATGGTACGCGGGCGGCGCCACGGGCGCCGGGATACTACTTGCTAAGGTACAAAGGCGAGCTAAGCTTTAGCCCAGGCTAACGCAGAATTACCTAGTGGAACACGCAACGCGCCGAGTTGGTGCACCCAGTTGCTCAGGCTGGCTTCACCGCCTCCCTGCTCCGGTACCGACCGGGCTGGCGGCTGGTTTTCGGCGCCGCCGGGCCGGAGGAGTAGAGCCTGGGTGGCGTTATACTTTCTCCCGTTTGATTTTCCGGAACCGTTCCGTAGCTTTGCGCCCCCGAGGCAGACGGCTTCCGACGCGGATGTGGCGAAATTGGTAGACGTGCCAGACTTAGGATCTGGTGCCGCAAGGCGTGTGGGTTCGAGTCCCTCCATCCGCACTCAAAGTTTTGGCTCTGCTTGCTGGAGCCGCCTGTAAACCCTCAACCCACCCGTTGGGGGTTTCTTTTTAACCGGGTTTCGGCCCGGCGCGAATAGTTACAACGTAGTACCCTTAACCGACGACCCGTTTTGGACATCACCCTCGACAAGAAAGACGACCAGCTGAATGCCATCCTGACAGTACATCTCACGGAGGCTGACTACGCTCCTACCGTAGAGAGCAAGCTGAAGGAATACAGCAAAAAGGCGCAAATCAAAGGGTTCCGGCCCGGCAAAGTGCCCGTGACGCTGGTGCGCAAGATGTACGGCAAAGGTATTCTGGTGGAGGAAATCAACGGCCTGCTCAGCAAGGCGGTGGACGACTACATCAAGGAGAATAACCTCAAAATTCTGGGGGAGCCCCTGCCCGTGCCGTCGGACGTCGATTTTGATACCCAGAAAGACTACTCGTTCCAGTTTGAGCTGGGCCTGCTGCCCGACTTTGAGCTGCCCGCCGACCAAGCCGTGTCGGTGGACCGCCACAAGGTGGAGCTGGACGAAAACACGCTGAAAGAAACCTACGAGCAACTGGAGCGCCAATTCGGCGAAACTTCGGAGCCTGAGGCTTCGGAAGCCAACGACTACATCTACGGCAAGCTGAAAAAGGCCGATGAGGAAGGCGAAGGCCGCGTGGTGCTGCTGCCCACCAACAAGCTGAAAGGCGAAGCCGACAAGTTTGTGGGTCTGAAGAAAGATGACACGATAACTTTCAACCTGAAAGAGGCTTTCGGTGGCGACGTAGCGGCTATTGCCAACTTCTCGGGCCTGAGTAAAGAAGAAGCCGAGCAAGCCGAAGGTGACTACACGCTGACGGTGGATAAAATCCAGCGTTCCGCGCCCGCCGAGTTCAACCAGGAGCTGTTCGACAAGGTGTTCGGCAAGGACATCGTCATGTCGAAAGAGGAGTTTGATGAGAAGGTGCGCACCACGGTGCAGGAAAACTACGACCGGGAAGCCGACAACCTGGTAAACCACCAGATCATCGACAAGCTGCTGGCAAACACCACCATCGAAGTACCCAAGGAGTTCTTCAAAAAGTGGCTGGTGCGCGCCAACCAAGGCAAGCTGACCCCGGAGCAGGTGGAGGAGCACTACGACGACTACGAGAAGGAGCTGAAGTGGTCTATGATTCGCAATAAAGTGGTGGCAGAGCAGGGCCTGAAGGTGTCAAACGAGGAAATCGTAGACCGCACCATGCAGAAGATTCTGGGCCAGTTCAACATGGAGATGACGCCGGAGCTGGAAGAGTCGGTACGCAACTTCGCCGACAACTACCTGCGCCAGGAGAACGGCAAAAACTACGTAAACGAGTACGAAGCCATTCTGGCAGAGAAAGTGCTGGAAAACCTCCGCGGCAAAGTTGTTGTTAAGGACAACCCGATTACGGCTGAGGACTTCCGCAATCAGAATGCCGGCTAACCGCTGACATTTTCAGGTTTCAAGACCAACAAAAAAGCCCTTACTTGCCGTATGGGCTTTTTTGTTGGTGGTAGAAGTGAGATGGCAGAGGCGAGAAATGAGACGTTGTTCCAACAACAGTAACGTCGGAACAGCATCTCACTTTTTATGTCTTAGTACTCACTTCTATACTCTCACCTCTACACTACCACTTCTCTTTTCTAACATGCTGAATAAACAAGAATTCCGCAAGTTTGCCGTGAAAGGCCAGGGCCTGAGCGGTTTGGGCGTTGACCAATACATCCAACACGTAGAAGGCCAGACCCGCAACGGCCTCATCCTTCCCACCGGCATGACCCGCTCCGTCATTGAGGAGCGCCCCACGCGCTTTGCTGAAATCGACGTGTTTTCGCGCCTGATCATGGACCGGATTGTGTTCCTAGGCACGGCCGTAGACGACTACATTGCCAACATCCTGACGGCGCAGATGCTGTTTCTGGAGTCGGTAGACGCCAAGAAAGACATTCTGCTCTACATCAACTCGCCCGGCGGCTCAGTGTACGCCGGTTTGGGCATCTACGACACTATGCAGTACGTGAACCCCGACGTGGCCACCATCTGCACGGGCCTGGCGGCCTCCATGGGCGCCGTGCTGCTGGCCGGCGGTGCCAAAGACAAGCGTTCGGCCCTGCCCCACGCCCGCGTCATGATTCACCAGCCTTCGGGTGGCGCGCAAGGTCAGTCGTCGGATATCGAAATCACGGCCCGCGAGATTCTCAAACTCAAGAAGGAGCTGTACGACATTCTGGCCAAGCACACCGGCAAAACCTACCAGGAAATCCACGACAACTCGGACCGCGACTACTGGATGCGCGCCGACGAAGCCAAGGAGTATGGCCTGATTGACGAGGTGCTGGAGAAGAAAGCTTCGTAAAGCAGTAGAAGTAGGACGCTAGAGGTGAGAAGTGAGATTTTATCTAAGCATCTAGTTGTAGAGACAATAAACAATGTCTCACTTCTCACCTCTAGCATCTCACTTCTCTAAAAAGAAAAAGCCCGCTTTGGCGGGCTTTTTCTTTTTAATAGAGACCTAACTCGTCGGCACTATTTTGCTGAGGTGTGGCGTTGGCCTTTTCGTACCTTTGGGAAAGCGACGAAAGTTGCCTTTCCCTATTCTGAGAGTTTTCCGGCAATGGCAGATATAACGTGTTCCTTCTGCGGAAAGAGCAAAAAAGACGTTTCGGTGATGATTTCGGGCATCAACGCCCACATCTGCGAACGGTGCGTGGGCCAGGCCCAGCAGATTCTGAACGAGGAAAATAAGATTCGGGCCAACTCGAAAACGCCCAAATTCAACCTCGTAAAGCCGCGGGAAATGAAGGAATACCTCGACCAGTACGTGGTAGGCCAGGATGAGGCAAAGAAGGTGATGTCGGTGGCGGTGTATAATCACTACAAGCGCCTGATGCAGAAGCCGCAGAAGGACGATGTGGTGATTGAAAAGTCGAACATCATCATGGTGGGCGAAACGGGTACGGGCAAAACCTTCCTGACCCGGATGCTGGCTAACATTCTGCAAGTGCCCTTCTGCATTGCCGATGCCACCGTGCTGACCGAAGCCGGCTACGTGGGCGAGGACGTGGAAAGCATCCTGACCCGCCTGCTGCAAGCCGCCGACTACAACGTAGAAGCCGCCGAGCGCGGCATTGTCTACATCGACGAAATCGACAAGATTGCCCGCAAGAGCGACAACCCCAGCATCACGCGTGATGTGAGCGGCGAAGGTGTGCAGCAGGCCATGCTGAAGCTGCTGGAAGGCACCACCGTAAACGTGCCGCCCCACGGCGGCCGTAAGCACCCCGAGCAGAAGATGATAACGGTGAACACCGAAAACATCCTGTTCATCTGCGGGGGCGCCTTCGTGGGCATCGACCGGATTATCAAGAACCGCCTCAACACCAAGCCCATCGGCTTTGCCAAGACGCAGCTGGAGGAGAAGATGGACACCAACAACTTCTTGCGCTACGTGACGGCCCAGGACCTGAAGCAGTTCGGCCTGATTCCGGAGCTGATTGGCCGCCTGCCCGTGCTCACCCACCTCAACCCGCTGGACCACGCCACTCTGCGCAAGATCCTGACCGAGCCCAAGAACTCCATCGTGAAGCAGTACCAGCGCCTGTTCGACATGGAAGGCATTCACCTGAGCTTCTCGGAGGGTGCTCTCGAATACATCGTGCAGCGCGCCGACGAGTACCGCCTCGGGGCCCGCGGCCTGCGCAGCATCTGCGAAGGTATTATGACCGACGCCATGTTTGACATGCCTTCCGAAGATGGAATAAAGGAGCTAGTAATTGATGAAGACTACGCCCGGAGCAAGTTTGAACAGTCGCCGCTGAAGCAGCTACGGGCGGCGTAGAGAAGCAGGATAAAGAACAGGATATGGATGGCAGGATTCGCGCAGGCGGGTCCTGCTTTTTGTTTATCCGGCTCAGGCTCATTTGAACCGCACTTACTACGCGGCAGTTAGAACAATGTATGTACTTTCCATACTTTACGATATGCAAACCCGAATCATCCGCGTGGGCAATTCTCAGGGAATTGTACTGCCCAAGAAGCTGCTGCAATACCGTTTCTCCGGCGCCGTAGACCTGCGGGCCACCCCTGAGGGCCTGCTCATTGTGCCCGCGGCCTAGCCGGCCCGCCACGATTGGGACGCCCGTTTCGAGGCCGCGCAGGCAGCCGGCCAAGAGCCCGAAGGCGAATTGTTGGAAGGTTTCTCCAACATGGCTGAAGACGACGAATGGCAATGGTAGCCGTAGCTCGCTTCGAGGTGTGGCTGGTGAATTTAGGTTTAATATTAGAGGTGTAAAAACAGTCGATTCTATGTCATAAAAAACTGATATTTACCAATAACTATTTTAAGCTATGCGTTTCTTATTTTATAATAATAATCATTAATTATGCTTTGAAGTTCATCGTCATGCATATGAGAAAGATTATTTCTAACAGCGTTTTGAGCATATGAAGCATGAACATTCATATAGTCATTAGGAAACAGTTCCCTCATAGAATCTGTAACGCAACTTATTATATCAGTTAATATATCCTCAGAAGGCAATCTGCCAGCTTGTTTTTTCTGATGCAGCAGGACATCACAAGCATAAAAAATCACCTCTTTTTCTATATCTGCAATATATACTTTATTCTCTCCTCCTTTATACTTCACTATCGACTGGACATTTTTAAGCAGATCAGACTTAAATGCCTTTTTCCAATCTTCATTGGTTTGGCGACGAACTTGTGTAAATTTTTTTTAAAAAGTCGAACATAGGGTTTATTTCTGTTTCTGATTTTCTATTTATCGAAGTTAGTAGATTTTAGATACCCCACCATCAGCTTCGCCGCTTTCTCCGCGGCGCGCTGCTGCCCTAGCTTCTCACGAATCTCGGCGTAACCGGCTTTTTGCTGGGCGATGAACTGCTCGTTGGTGATGATTTTTTTGAGTTCGGTGACGAGGTTGCGGGCGTTGAAGTCGCCTTGGATGAGTTCTTTAACGACTTCCTTGCCGGCAATGAGGTTGACTAGGGAGATGTAGGGTACTTTGATGACGGCCTTTCCGATGGCGTAGGATACGGCGCTGGTGCGGTAGCACACCACCTGGGGCACGTCGAAAAGGGCGGTTTCGAGGGTGGCGGTGCCGCTAGTGACGAGGGCCGCTTTGGCGTGGGCCAGCAGGTCGAAGGTTTGGTTGAAGAGGATGCGGACGTTGTTACGCTCGAAGTTGGCGTAGTAGTTCGGGTCGAGGTTGTCGACGCCGGCGACGACGAACTGGTAATCGAGGAAGGGTGGCAGGATGGCCACCATTTCGTAGAGCATTTCCTCGATTTCTTGCTTGCGTGAGCCAGGAAGCACAGCAATAATGGGCCGGTCGGGGTCGAGCTGGTTGCGCTGGTAGAAGTCCGTCGATACGGGATGCTCGGCCACGGCGTCGGCGGTGGGGTTGCCGATGTAGTCGACATCGTAGCCGAAACGCTGGTAGAACTCCTGCTCGAAGGGCAGAATGACGAACATCTTATCCACTAGGGCCTTGACCTGATGGACGCGGCCCTGGTTCCAGGCCCATATCTTAGGCGAGATGTAGTAGAAAACCTTGATGCCGTGCTGCTTGGCAAACTTGGCTACGCGCAGGTTGAAGCCGGCGTAGTCCACCAGAATCAGCACATCGGGGCGGGTGGCTAGCAGGTCGCGCTGGCACTCCTTGAGGTAGCCCCGAAACTTGAGGATGCTGGTGGCAGCTTCCCAGAAGCCCATGATGGCCATTTCCTGGTAGTGGTGCACCAGTTCACCGCCGGCTTCCTGCATTTGGTCGCCGCCCCAGCAGCGGAACGTGGCCTCAGCATCTTGCCGGTGCAATTCGCGCATAAGGTTAGCCGCGTGAAAATCCCCGGACCGTTCCCCCGCAATCAGGTAGTACTTCATTTCGTTGAATTAATAATTAATAATTAGCAATTAAGAATTATTGCAATCAGAATTACTGATGTTTCATATAGTGAGCTCACCAGCCAATTCTTAATTACTAATTCCTACTTATTAATTACTCCTCTCCAAAGTACTCCACGAAATTGCGGGGTGTTTCGTAGAGCTTGATGCTGTGCAGGCGGGCGGGAGAAATTCGTTCAATTTCGGGCTGCAGGATTTTCCAGAAGGCAATAGCCAGGTTTTCGGTGCTGGCCATCTGGCCTTGCATGAAAGGCACATCGATATTCAGGTTCTTGTGGTCGACCTGCTCAATAACGTGCCGGCGAATGACGGTGCTAAGCTGCTTGAGGTCGATGACAAACCCGGTTTCGGGGTCGGGTTTGCCTTTCACTGTCACGATAAGGTCGAAGTTATGGCCGTGCCAGTTGGCATTGGCGCAGGGGCCGAAGACTTCCCGGTTCCGCTCCTCGCTCCAGCTGGGATTGTAGAGCTTGTGCGCCGCATTGAAGTGCTCCTGTCGGCTGATGTAAATCATTGGTAGGGACTTAGGGGCTTGGGGACTTAGGGACTTAGGATTTATCTACGGCTCCAGTGTCTACTACTAGAACGTTGTCCAAGACCCTAAGCCCCTAAGTCCCTAAGACCCTAACTGCCTTGTTTTCGCAGCAAATATACGAAGAACGGTACGCCGAACAGGGCGGTAATCAGCCCAACGGGCAGGCCGGCGGGCGGATACAGCACCCGGCCCAGCAGGTCGCAGAGCAGCAGAAAGTTGCCGCCGAGCAGGGCGCAGAACAGTAGGTTGGCCCTGTTGGTAACGCCCAGGACCCAGCGCGTAAGGTGGGGCACCATCAGCCCGACGAAGCCCACCGGACCACACAAGGACACCACACAACCCGTGAGCAAGGAGGCAGTGAGCAGCAGAATCCAGCGGGTGCGGGCCACGTGCACACCCAGGGCCTGGGCCCGCTCCTCGCCCAGCAGCAAGATGTTAAGGTCTTTTTGCACCGCCACGAATACCAGCAGGGCCCCCAGCAGAGCTGCCGCCGGATACGGTAGCACCGCCCAGCTGGCCCGCTCGAAGCCGCCCATGGCCCAGAAAGTGATGGCGCGCAGCTTTTCCTGAGAGTTGGCCAGAAACGTGAGCAGGCCGCCCAGCGCCGTGGTGAGTGAGCCTAGGGCCACCCCGGCCAGCAGCAACTGAGCCGGTATCAATTGCCCTTGTCGGGTACCCAGCACTACCACCACCAGCGTAGTGCCCAGGGCCCCGGCCAGGGCCGCCAGTGGGGGCAGATACACGCCTGCCAGCGTCAGCGTCGGCACAAACGCAAACGTGAGGATGGCGCCCAAGGCCCCGCCCGAAGCCGTGCCCAGCAGATACGGGTCGGCCAGAGGGTTGTTGACCATGGCCTGCATGAGGTAGCCGCTAAACGCCAGTCCGCCTCCCGCCAGCAGGGCCAGCAGCAGGCGGGGCAGCCGCAGCTCCACCAGCACCAGCTGGGCCGGGTCGTGGGGGTTGTAGTGCAGAAACGCCTGCCGGATGAGGCCGTAGCTGGTGTGGTAGCTGCCCACGCGCAGGCCCAGGGTTAGCAGAGCCGCCGTCAGCAGCAGGCTAGCCAGTATCCAGGGCAGGGCGGGGCGGGTCATGTAGTAGAAGTGAGAGGTGAAATATGAGAGGTGAGAAGCAAGACTTCTAATCCTTATGTGCTCTATGCCCTTGTATCCCAGCCTCTTTCGCGTGTGAGGTGGCGCATCAACAGCCGAAGCTACTCACTGAGCTGCTGGTTCGCTTAGAATGCGCCGCAGCTCCCGCACCGACTCGACGACCCGCGGGCCGGGGCGCTCCATGAGGTTGCCGGTAATGCCGAACACGCGCCGGGTCTGGTAGGCCCGGATGCGCTTTAGCTCGGGGTAGTTGCGGAAGAAGGTGCTGTCCAGCTTGCCGAAGCTGCCTCCAATCAGCACGTCGGGGTTAAGCTTGAGGATGTACTCGCGGGTAAGAGCTGGATAGGGCTGCGGAAACTTCTCCGTAACGGCGTTCTGCCCCCCAGCCAGCCGGATTTTGTCGGTGAACAGGGTATTCTGGCCGTACACGTAGATGGGGTCCTGCCAGGTAATGGCCAGCACCCGCGGCGGCTTCCCTCCTACTGTTGGTGCCGGCCCCAGCTGCCGCAGCTCCGTGCGCAGGGAGTCGGTGAGGCGGCGGGCCTGGGGCTCCCGGCCCAGGATACGGCCCACCTGCTCCACTCCCCGAAACACATCCTCAACAGTAGTATAGCGCTGAAAATACACCGGAATACCCAGCTCGGCCAGGCGGGCCGCATCGTCGGGCGTGGTCATGCCCTCCACGGTAAACACCACCTCGGGGCGCAGGGCCACCAGCCGCTCCAGGTCCAGCGGGTAGGTGTTCAGAACGGGCTTGGTGCGGACAGCGGCCGGAAAGTCGCAGTTCTGGGTGCGGGCTATGATGGTGGCGGTGTCGGCTACGGCGTAGAGCATTTCCGTCATGGAAGGCGCCAGGGCCAGGATGCGGCGGGGCCGGGCCGGTACCGTTAGTTGGCGGCCCAGGCCGTCGGTGAGGCGCTGGGTAGCGCCGGGGGCGACGGTGTCGGTAGAAGCGGCATCGGGGCGGCAGGCGGCGGAGGCCAGCCAGGCTACTGCGCCCGTGCGGCGTAGTACCGGCGCGGCCAGTCGGAGCAAACGAAGCATAGGCCAAAGGTAGGGTACCCGGCCGTAGCAACGAGTACCCTGAGGCTGTGCTCCGGCCCGCGAGGAAATCCGTGCAGAAATTACTCTGACGGGCCAAAGCACAACTTCGGGGGTGCTCGTTCTACCGGCTCCTTGTTACCTTTGGCCAAACGCAACGCTTATGATTGTCGTCACCGGAGCGGCCGGCTTTATTGCCAGCTGCCTTGTTACCCGCCTCAACGCCGCCAACTTCAACGACATCGTGGTGGTGGACAACTTCAACGTGGAGCGCAAGCTGGCCAATCTGAAAGGCAAGCGCCTGCGGGAGTATGTCGACCGGGAGGAGTTTTTCGATTGGCTGGATGCCCACCAGGAGCAGGTAGAATTCATTTTCCACCTGGGGGCCCGCACCGATACCACCGAGCAGAACCGGGACCTGCTGAACACGCTCAACCTGGAGTATTCGCAGCGGATGTGGCAGGCCTGCTGCCGCTATCAGCTGCCGTTGGTGTACGCCTCCTCGGCGGCCACCTACGGCTCCGGCACGCTCGGCTACTCCGACGACGACGCTCTGCTGCCCCTGCTGCGGCCGCTTAATCCGTATGGTGAGTCGAAAAATGACTTCGACAACTGGGCCGTGCAGCAGGCGGAAAAGCCGTTTTTCTGGGCGGGGCTGAAGTTTTTCAACGTGTACGGCCCCAACGAGTACCACAAGGGCCGCATGGCCTCCGTGATTCTGCACGCCTATCGGCAAATCCAGGAAACCGGCTCCATGACCTTATTTCGCTCCCACAATCCCAACTATGCCGATGGGGAGCAGCAGCGCGACTTTGTGTATGTGAAAGACGTGGTGGAGGTGTGTATGTTTCTGATGCAGACCCGGCGGCACTCCGGCATCTACAACCTGGGCACCGGCCAGGCTCGTACCTTCCTTGACCTGACGCTCAACACCTTCGCTGCCCTCGACCGGACCGCCGACATCCGGTTCCGCGACACGCCTGAAGACATCCGCGACACTTACCAGTACTTCACCCAGGCCGATATGAGCAAGCTCCGCAGCATTGGCTACGACCGGCCCTTCACGCCCTTGGAAGACGGTATCCAGGATTACGTGCGCAACTACCTGGTTCCCGGCTTGTATTATTGACTCTAAGCAGCGGTTGGCGTTGCGCCACTAGGTCGGTTACACAGCGTAGAGATGCCGCAACAACTACTGCCAAGCGCTTCTACGTTCTGAGTGGTGTGAGCGGGTCGCTCAGCAGAGCTGTCTTGCCGGGCCGTTGACGCGTGAAACCTGCCTCAGTTGGCATCCTTCCGCTTATTTGCCCCGCTGTTCGTCGTATCGGCAGCGGGGCTTTTCGTTGCCTGGATAGCGTAAGCAGCTTTATGAACGGCATGGAGGCGTAACAGCTGGAGTTTGGTCGTCTGCGCCGCTACAACAAAGGCTGTTCGGGCGGGGTCGGTCGGTGACGAGACTGTAGCCAGTGCGTCTTTACGCGGCGGTGCAGCTCACATGATTTTGGCCATTTCTGGCTTCTGCTAAACAGCATTTCCTACCTATCTAGCTGGCCTACACCCATTTATTAAAACGGGAGAGGTGAAAAATATGCTTCGGCTTACGTTGAATATCATTTATTCCCGATAAATTTCAACCTTTTGGCGCCCAACCCACCACTACTTTGCGCACACGAACCATAACGATTGTAGGCGGGGGATTTTCAGGTTCTATGCTGGCCGTGCAGCTGGCGCGGCTTGCGGGCGGCCAGCGTTTCGCCTGCGATGTACACGTGGTGGAGCCGCGCGCCGTGCCGGGGCCCGGCCTGGCGTACACGGCCCGGCGGCCCGAGTACCTGCTGAATGTGCGCAGTCAGTTTCTCAGCGCATTTCCCGACCAGCCCGACCACTTTCTCAACTGGCTGCGCATCACCAAAGCCGACTCCTGCGACCATTCTTTCTGTTCGCGCCAAAGCTACGGCCGCTACTTGCAGCAGCTCATCGGGCAAGTGCTGGAGTGGCCGTCACCGAACGGCATTAGCTGCCACTGGCACGCCCAGCCTGCCACGGCCATTGACCTTGCCGGGCCACACCGCGCCACGGTGGAGCTGGCCGATGGCACCCGGCTGCCCAGCGACTTTGTGGTGCTGGCCCTGGGTAACTTTCCGCCGCTCCCACCTGCGCAGTCCAACCTGCAATACCTCACCCACCCCAACTACCACGGCGACCCGTGGGCTCAGGGCGCCCTGAGCAGCATTGCGGCCGACGATTCGGTGGTGCTGATTGGCTCAGGGCTGACGGCAGTGGACGTGCTGCTGGGCCTGCGCGCCGATGGCCACCGGGCGCCCATCACGGTGGTTTCGGGGCACGGGCGCTGGCCGGCAGCCCACCGGCTGCTTCCTGAGGCGTCTTACCCCAGCTTTTATGCCGCGGAGCTGAGTGGGTGTACCCGCGTGGCCGAAGTGTTGCGCATCGTGCGCCGGCACGTGCGGGCGGCTCAGGCCCAGGGCTTCGACTGGCGCTCCGTCATTGACTCGCTGCGGCCGTACGCGGGCTGCATCTGGGCCACGTGGCCGCCGGCGGAGCAAGCCCGGTTTCTGCGCCATCTGGCCGGTATCTGGTCGGTGGTGCGGCACCGCAGTCCACCCCAAAGCGCAGCGGCGCTGGACGATATGATGGCCACTGGGCAGGTGCGGATGGTGCGTGGCCGCGTCGACCAGATTCTGCCTACCGGCCTCAACCAGCTGTCGGTACACGTGCGCACGCGGGCCAGTAGTCCGGCCCCGCTGCTCACCGCTCGCCACGTGGTAGCCTGCACCGGCCCCTTGCTCGACTACAGCCGCATTGAGCAGGCGCCCGTGCCGGCCCTGCGCGCCGCGGGCCACCTCTGCCCTGACCCGCTGCGGCTGGGCATGCAGACCGACGAGCACGGCGCCTTGGTCAACGCCCACGGGCAGGCCTCGGAAGTTTTGTTTACGCTGGGCTCCAGCCGCCGGCCCGCCTACTTTGAATCGACGGCCGTGCCGGAGCTGCGGCAGCAGGCCGAAGCCCTGGCTCAGGAGCTAGGCCGCCGCTTGCTGGCCTTGGCGGAGAAATAATAGATATGAGAGGACAGACCTCAGCAGTGAGACTTCTGCTTAGCACTTCACGCTTCGCTTTGCTTACTGGACGTGGTGCTACCAAAAAAAGCCTTTTCCTACCTATGGAAAAGGCTTTTTTTGGTAGCTATAAGCCCGAGGCTGAGCGGGAGCTAGGCAGCTATGCCAGGATACATGGGCAGCACCGGACTATCGGTGGCCGGCTCTTCGGGCAGCGGCAGCATGGGCATGGCCGGAAATGTCTGGGCCTGGGTTGAGGCCGCGTGGCGGCGCAGAGCGCGCATCAGCAGATATTTGTACTTCTCCGCGTCGGCCAGGGCGGCATCTATGGCCCGCAGCGCGTCGTCGTAGGCCACTACGGGTACCGATTCGGCAGCTTCGCCCGTGGGGTAGGTCATTTCAAAAACCGGGCAGTTCAGGTATTCAGCGGGCGTTTTCATCGGCAGAAAGTTACGTCAGATTGTCGTCGGCTATAGAACAGCCACATCACCTATTTCATTCCCGCAAGCAGCGCTTTCAGTTGGAAATTTCTTAGAAATCTACCTCCACCAAACACCTCTATATCAGCTATTTATCTGTAAGACAATCTTACCAAACTGCAGCCCTTCATCCATGCGGCGCATGGCGTGCTCACCCTGGGACAAGGGGAACTGCTCATCCACCACGGGCACTATCTGGTACTGCTCAAACAGGCGCACCATGTCGGCAAAGTCCTGCTCGGTGCCCATGGTCGAACCCAGGATAGACAGCTGCTTCCAGAAGACTTTGGCGGGCGGCATCTGGGTTATGGCGCCCTGGGTGCCGCCAAAAAACACGATACGCCCACCCGGCGCCGCGACATCGAGCAGGTCGTTGAAGCCGGGGCCCGCCGCGCTGTCCACAATCACATCGAAGGCCCCGCCGGCCCGCTGAACAAGCTCTTCGGCCCATTTGAGGGTGCGGTAGCTGGCGCCGCCGCGGGCTCCCATGGCTACAGCCCGGTTAATCTTCTCTTCCGACCCGGAGGTTACCCATACTTCGGCGCCAATGGCCACGGCCATTTGCAGGGCCAGCAGGGCCACGCCTCCGCCTACTCCCGTAATTAGTACCCGCTCGCCGGGGCGCAGGCCGGCCCGCGTAAACGTGGCGCGGTAGGCCGTAACGCCGCCCAGGGGCAGGGCCGCCGCCTGCTCGAAGCTCAGGTGAGCGGGCTTGGCGTAGATGTAGCGGGCCGGCACTGCCACGTACTCGGCAAATGTGCCCTGCGCGGGCAGCCCCAGAATGGTAAACGCCCGGGACTGGGCCGCCGGGTTGTCGCCCCAGCCCTGGCCGGGGTTGATAACGACCTTCTGGTGCAGCAGCTCGGCCGGTGCCCCCTCCCCTACAGCCGTGATGATACCGGCCCCATCGGAGCCCAGAATGCAGGGAAACCTGAGGCCGGCGTACTGGCCTTTCTGAATCCAGACGTCGCGGTGGTTGAGGGCCGCCGCCCGAAGCTGCACCAGCACTTCGCCGGGGCCGGGCTGGGGCGTGGGCACGTCGCGGAGTTGCAGAGGCTGGTTGACACCATCCAGAACAAGAGCTTTCATAAGCGAAAGGTGAAAGTGAAGTCTTTGGCAATCAGCTGAAGGCCGGCAACAACTAGCTCACTACGCAAGGAAGTGCACTGAACGCACTACGCCAGTGCCTTGCAAGGGAAAAAGCTACAGGAAGCGGGCAGCCAGCTCCGGCGTGGGCAGCCAGCAGGCGTCTTGCTGGCCAAACCACCGGTAGCGGTTGCGGGCCACGTAGCGGTAGGCGGCGTCGCGGGCGAAGCGAGGCAACGCGCCTACTACGGCCGCCAGCAGAGCCCAGCCCCCGCCCAGCTTGCGCAAAATGCCCAGGGCCGCCTCCGAGTGAGTGTACGCCCGGCCGTTTTCGAGCAGCACAATGGAGTCGGGGGTGGCGGGAGCCGGCAGGGCGTGAGCAGTGAGCAAGGCCCGGCCCGCATCAGACTGCAAGGCGGCGAAGCGCAGCTGCCCGCTGGCATCACGCTGGATAACAAACTGCACAAAGCCGTTGCAGAGGTTGCAAACGCCGTCGAAGAGAATAGTTGCGGAAGAAGCCGACACGCAAACAGGACTGCCGGAGCAGCGTTGAGATGAGTGGTTGCTCTGGGTGAGCGTGGCTTTTGGTACGCAAGACCCCGCACAGTGTTCAGACTTTCGTAACCCAATCAAGCCCCAAAAGTTAGCGTCAACCGGGCAGCGGCTGTTGCCCGAGGAGGCCTGCCTGAATGCTGTGAGGCCGATTTTTGTGCGGACTACGTATTTAACGCAAGGTAAAGCATTGAAAAATACGTATTTATTCAGTAGAGCAATTTTCCATTATCTGCCGCCAGGACGCGTATAGTTGCCATGTGCTGCCACTCCGCCGAGCTGGGCAGCTCTTCGCAGGCAGTATAGTGGGAGGAGCAGCTAGGCGGGCGGATGAGGGAGCTAGATAGCGCATTCTTCTTTTCCATTCACCATACACCTACTTTATGTACAAGCAAAAAATAGCAGTGCTGACGGCTGTTCTGGGTTCGGCTCTGGCGCTGAGCGCCTGCAGTGGCAACCAGCAAGAAGGCGGCACCGGCAGCGGCGCTGGAACCGGCACTGAAAGCTCCACGGGCACCTCGGGCACCGATACCACCGGCATGGGCGGTAGCGGCTCGGGTAGCATGAGTGGCAGCGACGGCTCGATGAGCGGCGACGCAGGTTCGACCGGCGGCTCGGGCTCCACGGCTGGCAGCTCCACGGACGGCAGCTCGACAGCTGGCGGCTCCACCGCAGGGGGCACGACGGCTGGTAGCACCACTTCAGGCAATACCACTGCCGGTGGCTCAACAGCTGGCAGCACTACCACGGGTGGGTCCACCGCCGGAGGCTCCACTACTGGCGGTGGCAGCACTGCCGGAGGCGGTAGCACCACGGGCACGCGCTAAGCTCCGCCCAAAAAACCAGTCTTGGCCACGTGCCAGGACTGGTTTTGTTTTTCACATAACCCTTCACTCATTTCTTTGACGCTATGAAAAAGAACACATTTGCGGCCTGGGGCCTTGGACTTACAACTGCATTTTGCACGGCCGGCCTGGCACTCACCAGCCTGAACACGACCACAGCGTCGCCAAACGCGGAAGTACACTTCGCCGACCAGGGCACTACCACTTCGGGTGGCTCTACCACGGGCGGAGGCTCCACTACGGGCGGCACTACCTCGGGTAGCACTTCCGGCTCTACTACGGGCGGCGGCTCTACCAGCGGCACTACGTCGGGCTCTGCCACCACCGGCGGCTCCACAGCAGGCTCTACTTCGGGCTCGATGACCACGGCGGGTTCTACCTCGGGCTCTACCACGGGCGGTGGTTCCACTTCGGGCTCCATGACCACGTCGGGCAGCACAACGGGTTCTACTTCGGGTAGCACCTCGGGCTCTACCACGGGCGGCGGTAGCACGTCGGGTTCTACTACGGGCTCGGGCTCGATGACGACTGGCGGCTCCACGTCGGGCAGCACCACTGCCGGCCGCTCGGGCCGCTCTACGTCGGGTAGCTCTACCTCGGGCCGCGTGAAGTCCGGCCGGACGACCTCCGGCTCGGGCAGCGGCCGCAGCACCAGTGGCCGTACCACAAGCGGCCGGACGACTTCGGGTAGCAGCACGTCTGGCTCTACTACTTCCGGCTCTACCGGCGGCTCCACTACCGGCTACTAGCGTAGCGGGAGCTGCTTGAATGCAGCATCAAAACAGAAGGCGAAAAGGCGGTTTGCTGCACTCCAGTACTGCTTTTTCGCCTTCTTTTTTCTGGCCTCTCTTGGTACGGCATGCTCCGGCTTCTATCCCTCATCCAACGACCTTTCACGCTCGACCTGCGCGCCCTGGCCCTTTTGCGGATAACGGTGGCGCTGGTTTTATTGCTTGATCTGGGCATTCGCAGCACCGACCTGGAGGCCCACTATTCCAACCTGGGGGTGCTGCCTCTGCCCGTGCTCATCGAGCACAACTGGAACCCCTACCTGTTTTCGCTGCACGCCAGCACCGGCTTGTGGCAGGGGCAGGCACTGTTGTTTCTGGCAGCGGCGGCAGCGGCAGTGGCCCTGCTGCTTGGGCACCGCACCCGCCTCGTTACGGCCCTAAGCTGGCTGCTGCTGGTATCAGTGCAAAACCGTAACCCGCTGATTTCGCAGGGCGGCGACGACCTGCTGCGCATGCTGCTGTTCTGGGGCTTTTTTCTGCCCTGGGGCCGGGTATACTCGCTGGATGCGCGCCGCCAGCCGGCCCCCGAGCAGCTCACCTATTGCAGCATGGCTACGGTGGCCTACGTTGTGCAGCTGGCCTTGGTATACTGGTGCACGGCCCTGCTCAAAACCGGCACCGAGTGGACCCAGGACGGCACGGCGCTGTACTACGCCTTCAGCCTCGACCAGATTCTGATGCCGGGCGGGCGGCTGCTCTACCCCTACCCCGAGGTGCTGCGGGGGCTCACGTTTGCGGCCTACTACACCGAGCTGGTACTGCCGTTCGTGCTGTTCATTCCGTTTCGGGTGGCGTGGTGGCGGCTGCTGTTTGTGGTGGTGATGTACGGATTTCACCTCAGTATCAGCCTCACGTTGTTTGTGGGCCTGTTTTTCCTGATCAACATGGCCTCGGTGCTGGGGCTGCTGCCCTCCGGGGTGATGGACTGGCTGGAGCAGAGGCTGGTGCCCCGCGCCCAGCAGCTGGCCCCGCGCGTGGCCGCCCGCTGGCAGCCCTGGCAGCAGCGCCTGCGCACGTGGCAGCCGGCCGTGCGCCTGCGCCTCGAAGCCAGCTGGAACCTCAGCCAGAGCCAGCGCAACCTGCTGCGCGGGGTGCGCGACGGGCTGGTGCTGGGCATTCTGGTGTATGTGTGCTGGTGGAATTTCGACAACATCACGAGCCCGCGCTGGACCATGCAGCAGCCCCTGCGCTGGCTGGGCTACCTCGTACGCACCGACCAGCACTGGGGCATGTTTGCGCCTACGGTGTTTAAAGATGATGGCTGGTATATTCTGGACGGTACTACCACCACGGGGCAGCACGTGGACCTCAACCGCAACGGCCAGCCCCTCACCTACCGTAAACCTGACGCCGTAGTGGCGCTTTTCAAGAACGACCGGTGGCGCAAGTATTCCGAGAACTACCTGTTCGTTGACAACGCCTACATGCGGCCCTACTACTGCAACTACCTGCTGCGCATCTGGCACGAAGACCCTAGCCGCCCCCGCCTGCGCCGCCTCGACGTGGTGTATATGATGGAAAAATCATTGCCCGACTACCAGGTATCCAAACCCACGCGGGAGGTGCTATGCAGCTGTGAGCCGTAATCTGCCGTATCCTATAGCCCTGCCCTGGCAGGCTGTTTTCCTTTTTCACTTCTCACTTCACTTAGCCGATGAGTACTCCTTCCGCCAACCACGCCACCCGCGCTACCACGCCGGCCTTGCAGAGCGTGGTGCCGGGCGTGTGGGGGCTGCGCGACGTTTTCGCCAACCTCTACTTCGTCCGCAACCCCAATTCGCCCGCCGACCCTTGGGTGCTGATTGACGCCGGCCTGCCCGGCTCGGGCGACAAAATCAAGCAGCGCGCCGAAGAAATCTTTGGCCCCAACAACCCGCCGGCCGCCATTCTGCTCACCCACGGCCACTTCGACCACGTGGGGGCCCTGCCCAGCTTGCTGGAAGCCTGGCCGTCGGCGCTGGTGTACGCTCACCCGCTGGAGCTGCCCTACCTGACCGGCCGCTCGTCGTACCCGCCGCCCGACCCCACCGTGGGCAAGGGCCTTATGGCCACGATGTCGTTTCTCTATCCCAAAAAGCCCATTGACCTGGGTGGGCGGGTGAAGGCCCTGCCCGAAGACGGCTCGGTACCCTTCCTGGCCGGGTGGCGCTGGGTGTTTACGCCGGGCCACACGCCCGGCCACGTCTCCTTCTTCCGCGAGTACGACCGGACTCTGGTGGTCGGCGACGCTTTCGTGACGGTGTTTGCCGAGTCGGGCACGGCTACCTACACCCAGCAGCAGGAGGTGCACGGCCCGCCGGCCTACTTCACCCCCAACTGGCAGCAGGCCCGCGAGTCGGTGGCCCGGCTGGCCGAGCTGGAGCCCCAGGTGGCAGCGGCCGGCCACGGCATTCCGATGCAGGGCGAGGAGATGCGCCGCCAATTGCAGGAGCTGGTTCGGGATTTCGATAAGAAAGCCGTGCCCGCCCAAGGCCGTTATGTGCAGCAAGCCGCCCAGGCCGACGAGACGGGGGTAGTGTCGCTGCCGCCGGCGGCGCCGGTGCCGCTGGCGTGGTGGCTGGCGGGGGGCGCAGTGGTGCTGGGAGCTGCGCTGCTGGCTTCGCGCACTGGTGGCGGAAGCTCCTCGGGCGTGTACGACCTGGCGGCGCGCCGGGCCCGCAAGGAAGGCGGCCAGCGCCAGGGTCCGCGCCCATTTGCGCAGTATCAATAGCCTAGCGGTAGTGTTCAGCAGGTGCGTTGGGCTGGCCCGGCGCACCTGTTTTCTTTTCCTCAACTTCAGCTGAAATCTTTTATGCCGGGTTCTGCTTCCACTACCCAGAAGAATGAGGACCACGCACAGCAGCTGCGGCGCCAGGTGGCCTCGCTGCGCCGCCTCGACCTGCGCAAGCACTCCGTAGATGATTTGGTGCAGCGCGTAAGCCAGCTGCTGCAAGGCCAGGCCCTGCACTGCCTGGAGTTTAACCCCGGCTTGGTGCTGTACCGGGGCCTGACGGTGCAGGCGCGCCCTGAACTGGTCAGGGAAGTGTCGTACCCGCCAGCCGAGCGGGTGCAGGCCGACCAGCGCGCCAACCGGGCCGGAGTGCCCATGTTTTACTGCAGCGCCACGTGGCACCCGCCCTTTTTCGAGTCGGGGGTGCAACGCCACGACCAAATCGTGATTTGCCGCTGGCGAACCGTGCAGCCGCTGCGCATCGTCAGCTTCGGGTACGCCGACGTGTGCGCCGACGACCCCCACTCCGACCGGGACAAGGCCCTGCGCCGCGCTCTGCAACAGCTGCCGCCCGATATTCGCCAGCTGGCCAGCTTTCTGACCAGCGTGTTTACCCAGGCCACTTCCGAAGATACCGCCCACTTCTACCGCCTGTCGATTGCTGTAGCCGAATGCTGCCAGCTCGGCACGGCCTTCGACGGACTGTTGTACCCGTCGGCGGCCATGCCCAGCCCGGCCCACAACCTGGCCCTGCACCCATCCTGCATCGACGCGGGCAAGCTGGCGCTGGAGTACGTGGAGCATTTGCGCGTAAACCGCGTCGAAACCGAAACCATTGACGTGTGCTCCCTGGACTTTGCCCACGCCCCAGGCAACGACGACAGCCGGCTGCAATGGCTGAACCGCCCCGGCAACTGGGTGCTGCGCGAAGGCGCCCGCGCCTCGGAGTGCCGGTTTGTAGAAGGGAAGTGGCAGCTACAGAGGCACTAGTCTGTAGCGCGCAGAGCAAGCTTACAGCGGTTTCAACATGAGGTAGAGAGGCAACTGTTGCGTCTCTTCGTCCGCGCTGTCTGCACAGTTATCTGTTGAGGCGGAGTCTTTCAACGACGAGACGCAAAATATTGCGTCTCTACCTCGTCGGACCACTCGTGCATCTTACCTAAATAGCTTCTTAACAAGGAGTAAAACACTCACGGCCAAGGCTGCTTTACTTCTCCTCCCCGGCCGGCAGCAGGTCGCAATACCAGAAGCCGGCTTCGGCGGGCGTGGTGCCGGCGGGAGCGGGATACGTGCGGCGCACTACTTCGCCTTTTGTGAATGGAATGGGCTGCCGGAAATAAGGCGCCTCAAACACAAAGGTGTGGTACTCGCCGTTTTCGCCGCAGGAATCGACGCCCGGCGGCAGGTCGCGCAGGAAATCTTCGTCGAGCAGGCGGCCGCAGAAGCTGCGGTCCAGGTGCTGCTCGTTGACGCACACCACCACCGCCCGGAAGCCCAAGTCCAGGTACTGGCGCAGCAGGTCGGCGTTGGGGCGCTGCCACAGCGGAAACTCGGCCCGCCAACCTAGGCGCGCCAGCTGCTGCTCCCGGTACTGGCGCAGGTCCTGCAAGTGCAAGTCGCCGAACACGGCGTGGGTGATGCCCTGGCGCTGCAACGGGGCCAGCGTGGCCTGCATGCAAGCTTCGTAGGTAGCCATGTCGGGGGCTTCGGGCAGCTCCAGCAGCGTCAGGGGCAGCCCAATTTGCCGGGCCTGCTCCCGGAGCAGCTCCAGACGCACGCCGTGCATCGACACGCGCCGGTAGTGCTGGTTGACGCTGGTGAGCAGGGCGTCGACGCGCAGCTGCGGAGTGCGTAGGGCTTCGTACAGGGCGAGGGCCGAATCTTTGCCCCCGCTCCAGTTCATCAGGGCTGAGGCGGGCATGCGGCAAAGGTAGGCTGCCGGGCTTCGTAACAGAAGCCGGCCGAATTTCGTCTAGCCTGTACGCTGCCCCCTGCGGCGCAGCCTGTTCTTCTCCCTTCCCTACTCACGCCCGATATGAAACGTGCTTTTCATTTGCTTGTGCCGGCTCTGCTGCTGGCCTCCCTTTCTGCCTGCGACTACCGCAACACCCCCGGCGTGGAGCCCTTCCGAAGCCAGGACTTCAGCACCTATCCCCCAGCCCGTGCCACCGAAACCAATCTTGACAGCATCACTGGCCGCCAGGATGTGTACGAGCCCGGCGGCGTAGGCTCGGCTGCTGACCAGCAAACCTCGGTTGACGCGGGTCTGAACGCGGCCCCCGGCAATGCCAACTCGCCCACCGCCGGCCAGCCCGAGCAGTCCGCGCAAACGCAAAGCACCGCCCGCGAGTAGCCACGGGCGAACCAGACACAGCAAAGCCGGCCAGGAAAGTCCTGGCCGGCTTTGCTGTGTCTGGCCCCGTGGAAAGCAGGCTGCCCTACCGAAGCAGGGGGCAGAAGCCCGGCTGGCCCGCTTCTGCAAGTTGTTATGTTGTTATAATACCCACTGCCGGCGCTGGGGCTGGCCGGCGTTGGTGCCTTTAGCCAGAGCCAGCCCCATAGCCATGGTCAGGGCATCTTCGAGGCCGCCCACCACTGCACTGGGCCAGCCCGACGACTTGGTGGCTTGCTGGCGCAGGTAGTAGCTGCCGTAGGTGGCGGCTACGGCAGCTAAGCCTCCCAACAAGGCACCCGTCACCGGCTGGTCACGGTTTATTTTATACAGCGTAGCTCCCACCAAAGCGCCCATGGCAGCGCGGCCCGCCAGCCCGGCCGGGGCAATCCGGTCGGGCATCTGCGGGAGCTTGTCGCCGGCCATTTCGCTGGCGGCCAGCAGCTTGAGGCCGTGGGCCACCAGCGGCTTTTGGAGCAGGCGCAGCGGTGAGCCGGCAAGAGCCTGGGGAGTAGTGGAAAGCAGATTACTGCTCAGCAGGGCCGGGGCCGTCATGCTCCGGAAGCCGGCAATGGCGCCAAGGCCCAGGGTTTGCCACAGATGTTTGCTCATATTTTTTAGGAGTACAGATGGACGTATGACGCTCCTCAGCAGGCCCCGCCAACAAGACAAGCCCAAACCAGGCAGCGTCTTCCCTCTCTAACGTAGCCAAGTTACTCCGGATGCACAGCGCAGCCAGAGTATAGCCGTTTCAGGGCCGATGTGTGCAGTGAGCAGGTGGCTGCCCGCTACGCGCACCATTCGCCAAACGGCTGGCAGCAGCCGAAATGCAGCAGCGCTGCCAAAATGTTTATTTTAAATTTTGCGCGCTACTCAAATCCATTTTAATATCATATCTGGATTTTTTAAATTATTGGATAATAGTAGAAAATCTATTCTCTGAAAATATTTCAAGTATATCGACAAAATTATAAACAGTGAATCATTGTCAGCTTTGAGGCGGATTCAATATTTTGAATATTAAACTTATACAAGTGGTTGTCAGATGTTTACCTAATACCTAAGGCATCTTAATGTTTCCAAATCTTTACGAAACTGTTACGCAAGGTTGCTTCACAATTCTGTAATCTACCTTTACAGCGAAAGTCAGGGGAAGTGCCGCTGATAAATAAAAAAGCTCTTTACCATGAAAAACAGAATTATCCTGTTTTTACTGCTCGGCTTTGTGCTTTTCACGAGTAGCAACACAGTGTTGGCGCAAGGGGTAACCACCTCCGCAATGAAGGGATTGGTGTTGGATGTAAAGGGTGAGCCGCTGCCAGGAGCTTCCGTAGTTGCCACGCACGTGCCCTCGGGCACCCAATACGGCACCGCCACCCGCGACAACGGCCAGTTCGACCTGCTGAACATGCGCGTCGGTGGTCCTTACGAACTGAAGGTGTCGTTTGTGGGCGCGCAGACGTATACGGCCACCGGTATACAGCTAGCTTTGGGCAAAACTTTTGAGAGCCGCATTCAGCTCAGTGAAGGCACCCAGGCCCTGGGTGAAGTGGTGGTGAAGGGCAACCGCGACGGCCAAATCAACAAGGACCGCACCGGCGCCTCCACCAACATCAGCAGCGCTGCCATCCGGACGCTGCCCACTATCAGCCGCTCCCAGGAGGACTTTACGCGCCTCACTCCCCAGAGCAACGGGCTAAGCTTCGGGGGCCGCAACGCCCTGTACAACAACTTCTCGCTCGACGGCTCCATTTTCAACAACTCCTTCGGGCTGGACGCGCCCACGCCGGGCGGCCAAACCAACTCCCAGCCCGTGAGCCTCGATGCCATCGACCAGCTGGAGGTGAGCCTGGCCCCGTACGACGTGCGCCAGGGCGGCTTTACGGGGGCCGGCGTGAATGCCGTAACCAAGAGCGGCACCAACGACGTGAAAGGCACAGTGTACTCGTTTTTTCGCAATGAAAACCTGATTGGGGAGCGAGTGGGCGACGTGCGCGTGCGGAACCCCGAACTCAACTTCAACCAAAGCGGCTTTGCCGTGGGCGGCCCGATTTTGAAAAACAAGCTGTTCTTCTTCGCCAACGCCGAACTCACCCGGCGCGAAGACCCCGGCCTGACGTTCCGGCCGGCCCAGAGTGCCGCCGAGGCCGAAGCCGCCCTGAACGGCCAGGTGAGCGGGGTAAGCCGGGTGCTGGAAAGTGACCTGGCCGCCATCCGCCAGCGCCTGATTGACGTGTACGGCTACGACCCCGGCACCTACCGCGACTTCGTGTACCGCACCCGCGACAACAAGGTTCTGGTGAAGCTGGACTGGAATATCAACCCCAGCAACACCTTTTCGCTGCGCTACAACTACCTGAAAAGCTCCCGCGAGCAGGGCCCCCACCCCATTGCCATTGCGCCGTCGTCGCGGGTGCAGGGCGTGAACACGCTGCAATACTCTAATTCCGGCTACACCATCAACAACAACCTGAACTCGGTGGTGGGCGAGCTGAACTCCCGCTTCGGCGAGAAGTGGAGCAACAAGGCCCAGCTAAGCTTCTCGGCTTTCCGCGACTTCCGCGACCTGCCTTCCGGCACGTTCTTCCCCTTCATCGACATTACCCGCAACGGCACTACCTACGTGAGCGTGGGCACGGAGCAGTTTTCGGCCGAGAACCGCCTGGACCAGAACATCCTGCAGTTCACGGACAACCTGAGCTACTTTGCCGGGGCCCACGTGCTCACGGGCGGCCTCACCTACGAGCGGTTCGGCTTCGTGAATGCCTTCAACCTGCAACGCTACGGCTACCCCTTCTTCGGCGGGCTGGACATCGACCGGTTCTTTCAGGTAACGGACCGCAGCAACCCAAGCTTCGTGGACCTGAACGCCATTGCCGCCGCAGGTGGCCAGCGGCCGGTGAAATCCGTGGACGTGAACGTGGCGCAGCTGGGCCTGTACGCCCAGGATGAGTGGAACGTGACGCCGGCCTTCAAGCTGACGCTGGGCATCCGGGCCGACCTGCCCATCTACGACACCACCGTGCCCCAGAACGAGCAGATTCTGAATGCCCCGCTGCTGAGTGGCAGTGGTGAGCCGGCGCGGGTAGACGTGACGCGCTTTCCGAAAGCCACGCCGCTATGGTCGCCGCGCCTGGGCTTCAACTACTCCCGCGAGGGTGGCGACTTTACCACCCAGGTGCGCGGCGGTACGGGCATCTTCACCGGCCGCATTCCGTTCGTGTGGATCAGCAACCAAGCCTCCAACGCCCAGTTCGACAACGGCTACACCTTCCAGATCAACGGCACGGCCCGCGACTTTAAGTTTCCGCAGGTGTGGCGCTCCAACCTGGCCGTGGATCAGCAGCTGCCCGGCGGGCTAGTAGCCACCATCGAAGCCATTTACTCCAAGGACCGCAACGCCGCTATTCACCGCAACTACAACCTGGTGGTGCCCACCCAGCGCCTGGCCGGGGCCGACAACCGCCTGATTTACCCGGCCTCCGGGCCGCGCATTACGCCCGGCTTTACCGGTCCCAACGAGCAGTTCAGCTTCCTGGATGCCGGCGTGATTGTGCTGGAAAACACCAACAAGGGCTACCAGTATTCCCTGACCGGGCAGCTGAAAAAGGACTTCGCCAACGGCCTGTACGCCCAGGCGGCCTACACTTTCTCGCGGGCCAAAGACGTGACGTCGAACCCCGGCGAAATTGCGGCTGATGCCTTCCAGCGCAACCCCGTAATCGGCAATGCCAACGAGCCCCAGCTGGCCTTCAGCGACTTTGGCTTGCAGCACCGCGTTATTGGGGCTGCCGGCAAGCGCTTCGCGTATGCCAACGACCAGCTGGCTACCACCATCAGCTTCTTTTTTGAGGCGGCCCAGGGCAACCGCTTCAGCTACACCTACGCCGGCGACCTGAACCGGGACGGCATCCCCGGCAACGACCTGCTGTTTGTGCCCGCCTCCCGCGACCAGATCAACCTGGTGGACGCCGTGGACGACCAAGGCAACGTGGTGGCCACCGCCGACCAGCAGTGGCAGCGCCTGAACGCCTACATCGAGCAGGACGACTACCTACGCAGCCGCCGTGGCCGGTACACGGAGCGCAACGGCGCCCTCAGCCCCTGGTACACCCAGCTGGACATGAAGCTGCTCCAAGACTTCTCCATCAATGGCGAGAAAAAGAAGCACACCTTGCAGCTCAGCCTCGACGTGCAGAACCTGGGCAACCTGCTGAATCCGGACTGGGGCATCCGCCGCTTCGTGGGCAACAACCGCCTGATTGAAGCCGCCTACCTGCCCACCAGCCCCGACGCGCCGGTATTCAACTTCAGCGGGGGCAGCCAAACCTTCGTCAACAACACCGACCTGCTGAGCCGCTGGCGTGCTCAGGTGGGCATCCGCTACATTCTGGATTAGGCGACCTTACAAGACAAAAGCCAATAGAAAGCCCGAAACAATACGCTTCGGGCTTTTTGCTGGCTTGAATAGTACGGCTCGGGCGTTTACTTCTGGGTGGCGGCCCAGGCGTCCATTTTGCGCTCCAGCACGGCCAGGGGCATTACGCCGTCTTTCAACAGCTCGTCGTGGAAGTTGCTCAGGTTGAACTTGGCGCCCAGCTGCTGCTGGTACTTCTGGCGCAGCTCCCGGATGCGCAAGGCCCCGATTTTATAGCTCAGAGCCTGGCCCGGAATAGCCATGTACCGCTCAATTTCGGCGGTGGCGCCTTCTTCGCTGATGGCTTCGTTGTCCATCATGTACCGGATGGCTTGCTCACGGGTCATGTTCTTGGAGTGCATGCCCACGTCTACCACCAGCCGGATGGCGCGGTGAATTTCGTCGCCCAGGGCGCCCATGTACTGGTAGGGGTCCTGGTAGAGGCCTAGCTCCCGGCCCAGGCTTTCGGTGTAGAGGGCCCAGCCTTCGCCCATGGCCCCGTACCAGGCAAAGCGCCGGAACTTGGGCAGGTCGGTATTTTCCTGCTGCAAGCTGATTTGGTAGTGGTGGCCCGGAATGGCTTCGTGCAGAAACAACGACTCCATGCCCGACGTCACGTTGAACTTGGTGGCGTCCAGGATGGGCACGTAGAACACGCCGGGGCGGGAGCCGTCGGGGTTGCCCTGGTTGTACTCGGCCGAAGCCGAGGCCGCCCGGAAGGCTTCGGTCTGCCGGATTTCAAAGGGCGTTTTGGGCACCCGGCCGAACATCTTTTTCAGGTTGGGGTCGATTTTAGCCTGGATGGCCCGGAAGGCGTTGAGTACGTCTTCGGGCGTTTTGTAAGGCATGAGCTTGGGGTCGGTTTTCAGGCTCTCGAAGAAGCTTTTCAGGTCGCCCTTGTAGCCTACCTGGGCCTTTACCTTCTCCATCTCGCCCCTGATGCGGGCCACTTCCTTCAGGCCGGTCTGATAGATTTCGTCCGGGATTTTGTCGGTGGTGGTCCAGGTGCGCACGTAGAAGCGGTACAGCGCGGGCCCGTTCGGGATGGCCGCAATGCCGGTGCTGGGGCGGGCTTTGGGCAGGTATTCGGTTTCGAGGAAGTCGGCCAGCTTCTTATAGCTAGGCATCAGCTCCTGCCGGATGGCCTGCTGGTAGGCTTGCGCGAGACGCTGCTTATCGGCGGCCGACACGCCTTCGGGCAGGCGGTTGATGGGGCCGTAGAACAGGTTCTTGGTGGGGTCCGGGGTTTCCATGGCCCGCAGCTGCGGAATCATTTTCTGCACCAGGGCCCTAGGCAGCACCACGCCGGCGCGCAGGCCCTGGCGGAAATTGCCGATGGCCGTGTCGGTCCACACCGTGAACCCCTTTACCCGGCCCAGCCAGTTGTCGTAGTCCTGCACGGTTTTAAAGGGCTGGATTCCTTCGCCCGAGCCGTACTGACCCAGGCTGATGGGCAGGCCCCAGAACTGCTGAAACGGCATCATCCAGGTGTTCAGCTTCAGGCCTTCCAGCTTGTTTTCGAGGTCGTACCGGAAGATGTCGTAGCTGATCTGGTCGTTTTCCGACAGGCTGGCGCGGTCGAATTTCCGCAAGCCGTCGAGGTACTTCTGGTAGAAGCCGCGCAGCTGCTCCCGAAACTGGCGGGTGCCGTCGTTGGGTAGCTGGTCGTTGTAGCGGTTGTCGCCCTGGGCGGTGGCTTCCAGGGGGAAGAACCGGGCGTTTTCCTCCCAGTAGGCTTCAAACAACGTGGGCAGGTCTTTCACGTCGGCTAGGCTGGTGGCGGTGGCCGTGGTGGCTTCCGACGCGGCCGTGTTGCGCTGGCTGCAGCCAGCCAGCAGCGCCCCGGCCAGCAGGCCGGTAAGGGCAAGTGTTTTCATGGAAAGTGAACAAGGCATTTTTTGCCCCGACAAGGTACACGGTCCGCCGCATTGCCGCAGCACAAGCCACACAAAAGCGACGTAGCGGGTTGAAGCACAAGGCCGATACTACGACCAGTAGCGCGAAGCTGTCCGCGTGCCTCATGGTGCCGGGCCCGCAACCGGTCCAGCAGGCAGCTTCTTTTCGCCTCCGCCCACTGTAACATTTTCGGGCGGCCGGGGCTTTACCTGGCTAGCCTATTCTGCGGACTTGATGGGCTGTTTACGAACCAACCCAAGATACAATGGAAACACTAGCTGGAAAAACGGCCCTGGTGACGGGCGCAGGCAAAGGAATCGGACGGGCTGTGGCCCTAGCCCTGGCTCAGGAAGGGGTGCGGGTGGCTCTGCTGGCCCGCAACGAGCAGCAGCTACGCGAAGTAGCCCAGGAAATCGAGGCCCAGGGCGGCACGGCCGTGGTGGTGGCCGCCGACGTAGCCGACCGCGCCGCCGTAGAGGCGGCCGTAGCGCAGGCGCTGCAAGCTTTAGGCACCATCGACATTCTTATCAACAACGCCGGCATCGGCACCTTCGCCAAGCTCGTCGACATGGAGCCGGCCGAGTGGGAGCGGATAATTCAGGTGAACTTGCTGGGGACCTACTACGTGACGCGCGCCGTGCTGCCGCAGATGCTGGAGCGCCAGACCGGCGACATCATCAACGTGGCCTCCACGGCCGGGCAGCGCGGAGCGGCCACCACCAGCGCCTACAGCGCTTCCAAATTTGGCCTGCTGGGCCTCACCGAGTCGCTGATGCAGGAGGTGCGCAAGGCCAACATCCGCGTATCGGCCCTCACGCCCAGCACCGTGGCCACCGAGCTGGCCATCGGCAACAACCTCACCGACGGCAACCCCGACCGGGTGATGCAGCCCGAAGACCTAGCCGAGTTCATAGTGGCCCAACTCAAGCTCAACCGCCGCATCTTCATCAAAGAAGCCGGTATGTGGAGCACGAATCCGTAGCCTTACCCCCCGGCCCCCTCTCCCGCGGAGAGGGGGAGCCGGACGATTGATGTTCTACGCCGCTCCGTCGGCTCCCGCCTCCGGAACGGCTACCAAGAGAAAGCGCCACTATTCTTCAGTAATAGTGGCGCTTCGCTTCTCTAGTGCTGGGAAGCCGCTTCTGAGGCCTTCAGCCGAAGACGCGGCGTAGAACGACTCGGAACTGGCTCCCCCTCTCCGCGGGAGAGGGGGCCGGGGGGTGAGGCTACCGGCGGGCGCCGGGCTTGGGGGCGGGCTTCTTAACCATGGTACCGAAAGCGCCTTTCTTTTCAAAGGCGGCAATAACCTCGTCTTCGGCGGGGGTGCGCTTCACGACGGGGTTGTTGGCCCAGAACTCCGGGTCGTAGGGCTTGGCCCGGATGGCGTCCAGGTCCCGGTCGTCCACGCTCACGCGGGCGTAGGGCAGGCCGGTGGGCGTGGTGCCCTGGTCGTAGAAGAAGGTAAACGACGACACGCTGATGGGCGTGGCCGGCTTGCCGGGCTGAGTTAACTCGGCCGTGAGGTCCACCTTCATCAGCTCCAGCGGCGCCACGGCCGCTTCGCCGTCCTGGAAGTCCATTTCGATGTTGAGCCTGGGGTTGCGGTACTGCTGGCTGGGGTTGTTGGTGGTAGCCGTGAAGTTGGGCGTGCTCATGCGGTAGCGCACCACCTGATAGGTGTTGATATCAATCCAGACGGTGCCCTCGGCGCGGTACTTGGTCAGCTCGGGGCGGGTCTCGAACTTGATTTCGGCCACGCCGCCCGTGGAATCCTGGCCCACAATGCCCACCAGCTCCAGCAGGTAGTTTTTCTCCACGTTGGGGCTGAGCAAAGCCAGCGACTTGGTGCTGTCCTGGCGCGGGTCGTAGAGGCCGAAGGAGCGGGTGTAGAGCGAGAAGTTGCTGAAGTTGGTAATGGCGGGGCGGCCGGCGTAGCGGCCCTGGGCCAGGGTGGTGCCCTCCATGCGCGCCGGGTTCGACTTCACGTTCCAGACCACCTCCTGCAACTCGGTGGGCTCGTTGCTGATGCGGGTAATCTGCCGGTAAAAGGCTTTGCCGAAGTACTGGCGCCGGTAGTTGCGCTGCAAGTGGCGGAAGGCCCGGTCTACGAGCTGAAACGGGTAGCTGCCTACTTTCACCTCGGGCAGCACCACCGTGGCCGGCGCCAGGGCCAGGGCCAGCGGCTCACTGGCCGACGTTACGCGGATGGTATCTCTTACGTGGCCCAGTTCCGAAACCAGTAGCGTAACCGGCAGGCTGGCCACGGTGAGGGTAAACTCGCCCTCCAGGTTGGTGGTGGTGCCGTTGCCGGAGCCCGGCACGGCCACCGTGGCAAAGGGCAGCACCTCGCGGGTTTCTTTGTCGCGCACGGTGCCGCGCAGCTGCACCTGGGCCCGGCCGAGGTGGGCCAGGCCGAGCAGCAGCACCAGCACGGCCAGCGCCCGGCGGCCCAGCCACCACCGCCCGGAAAAAGACGAAGCAGAAAACGTCATAATGAAGTAGGAGGAAGAAGCGGAAGACGGAGTTGAGCACCCGATTCGGTAACGCACACGCGGTTCGGGCTCATATACGTTCCTACAAAAATAGCCCCAAACGCAACAGCGGCGCGCCATTGCGGGTAAGTGCAGTACCTTACTCAGCGCCTTGGCTGGGGCCAGGCTCCTCTTTCCACTTTTCTTTCCCACTCTGAAGTATATGCTCAAGCGAGATTTTCTGAAAAACAGCCTGCTGGCGGCAGTAGGTGCCCTGGTGAGCCCCGCCGTGCTGGCGGCCGCCCATGAAGAACAGCTGCTGCGCGAAGCCCGCGCCATGCCCCTGGCCGAGGGGCCGTTTACGCTGCCGGCCCTGCCCTACGCCTTCACGGCCCTGGAGCCCCACATTGATGCGCGCACCATGGAAATCCACCACGATGCCCACCACAAAACCTACGTCTCGAAGCTGAACGAGGCCGTGATGGGCAAGCCGGAGGAAAAGCTGAGCCTGGCCCAGCTACTGGCCTCGGCCAGCAAGCAGCCAGATGCCGTCCGCAACAACGCCGGCGGCCACTGGAACCACTCGTTTTTCTGGCAAATTCTATCGGCCAAGGGCGGCGGGCAACCTACCGGGACGCTGGCCGCGGCCATTACCAAAGACTTCGGCTCCTTCGAGAAGTTCCAGGAAGAATTCACCAAAGCCGCCACCGGCCGCTTCGGCTCCGGCTGGGCTTGGCTCATCCACGACAAGAAAGCCGGCAAGCTCGCCATTACCTCCACCCCCAACCAGGACAACCCGCTGATGGACCTCACCGGCGTGCAGCGCGGCACGCCCCTGCTGGGCCTCGATGTGTGGGAGCACGCCTACTACCTCAAGTACCAGAACAAGCGCCCCGACTACGTAAAAGCCTTCTGGAACGTCGTAAACTGGTCCGAGTGCGGCCGCCGCTACGACGAGTCACTTAAGAGTTAGGGAGTAGGAATTGGCCGTTCAACACTCCGTGCAGGTGTTGTTGAACGGCCAATTCCTAATTTTTAGAGCATGTTGGGGAATTTAGCAAAACATGGTTTAGGTCCTGCTGAGCTTGTCGAAGCATCTCTACCGCCTCGTCCGCACACGATGAGAGTTGCCCCCGGTAGAGATGCTTCGACAAGCTCAGCAGGACAGTTCTCAAACACGCTCTTAATTCTTAAGTGACAACGCCTTTTCCACAGAAAAGGCGTTGTGGCTGGGGCCGGCTTGGGACTGGTAGCCGGTGTAGCGGTTGCACACGGCGCAGGGGTGCACGAGGCCTTCGGCGCGGCAGGCGCGGTTGAGGGCGCGGGGCACGGTGCGCAGAGCCGCGTCGTAGCGGTCCAGGAGCAGGGCGGGCGCGTCGTCGAAGGAGCCTAGCAGCGGGCTTTGGGGCAGGCAGCACACGTGCACAGTACCTTGCGGGCCGTTGACGAGCGGGCCCGAGGTGCGAGCAAAGCAACTGTGACCGGGCCAGCCCACGGGTAGCCAGCGGTACTGGTCGGGGCGCAGCTCCACGGCCCCGCGCCCGGTCACGAAATGCACGGGCAGCAGGTTGAGCCGGGCCACCCCGCGCAGCTCCCGAAGCGCGGCCGTCACCCGCTCGTTCACCGTGTCGGGGTTGACGAGGATTTCCAGGCGCTTCGGCCCCAGAATGTTGAGCACCTGGCGCGGGGAGCCGCTGCGCAACGTGGTGTACAGCACCAGCTTGCTGATAAACGGACTTTCGCGCACGCGCCGGGCCACGTGCTCTACGTAGCCGGCCCGCAGCATGGGCTCTCCGCCGTAGAAATGCAGCTGCACGGGCCGGCCGTAGCGGCAGCTCATTTCCTGGGCCAGGGCAAACAGCGCCTCCTCGCCGGCATCGGGCCAGCCGGGTGCCGCGCCCGGCCGCGAATCGACGCAGCAGAAAGAACACTCGTAGGGGCAGTCCCAGAACGGCACGTAAAACAGGCGGTCCAGCAAGGCCTTGTTCAGCATGGCGTAGAGCGTGATTTTGGGGTCGAGCATAAGGAGAAAAGTCGGAAGCATAGGCAAGGTAAGGGGTGCGCCGTTTGGAGCAGCCGGCTACTACCTTGTTACCAACTACACCCTTCGGGGCTCAGCCTCCAGCTAGGGCTCTTTCCCTGCAAAAGCAGGAGCCAAGCAGGCTGCTTCACTGGCCCAGCATCTTATTTCCTATGCCCCACCCCTCCGTGCACCTGCTCACCCTATTCTTTTAACTTCGCAACCCCACTTTATTTTCTTTTCGCTTGACCTGCTCTCGTCCCCTCCCACTCCTGTTGGCATTCCTGGTTTTGCTGTTGCTCAGCCCTTTCGATGGTTCGGCGCAGCGGCGGCGTAAGAAATCCGCCTCGCGGCCTAAGACGACGACGCGCACGGTGGCCTGGCGAGCCAGCGCCGGCAAGGCCAAGCCCAAGCCGAAACCAGCACCGGCCAGGGCAGAGAAGCGGACCACCCCAGCAACGGCGCCGAAACTGGTGGCCAAGGCCGCCAGCCAGGGCAAGAGCCGCAACCTGCCGGTACCGTTTGCCGGGCAGCTGGGCCAGTCCCGGTGGGTAGACTCAGTGATGACGACGCTGACGCCCGATCAGCGGGTGGCTCAGCTGTTTATGGTGGCCGCCTACTCCAACCGCACCCGCGTGGACGAGGACTCGGTGTCGGCCCTGATTCAGCAGTACGGCATTGGGGGGCTGATTTTCTTTCAGGGCGGGCCGGTACGCCAGAGCAAGCTGCTGAACCGCTACCAGAGCCAGGCCAAAGTGCCGCTGCTGGTGGCCATGGACGCCGAGTGGGGCGTGGGCATGCGCCTGGACAGCGTGGTGCGCTTTCCGTTTCAGATGAGCCTGGGCGGCATCCGGCAAAACCAGCTCATCTACGACATGGGCACGGAGGTGGCGGCCCAGTTCAAGCGCCTGGGTATGCACGTCAACTTCGCCCCGGTTATCGACGTCAACAACAACGCCCAAAACCCGGTCATTGGCTTCCGGAGCTGGGGCGAAAACCGTGAGAACGTCACTGAAAAGAGCTACCTCTACATGAAGGGCATGCAGGACGCGGGCGTGCTGGCCGTAGCTAAGCACTTTCCCGGCCACGGCGACACCGACGTGGACTCCCACCTGGCCCTGCCCCTGCTGCGCATCGACCGGAAGCGCCTCGACACGCTGGAGTTGTTTCCATTTAAGAGCCTAATTCAGCGCGGCATCGGGGGCATGATGGTGGCCCACCTCAACATTCCGGCTCTGGATACCACGGGCGTACCGTCTACGCTTTCCAAGCCGATTATCCAGGGGCTGTTGCAGCAGAAGCTGGGCTTCGAGGGTATCATCTTCACTGACGCCATGAACATGAAGGGCGTCATCTCGAAGTACCCGCCCGGCGAGGCCGACCTGCGCGCCCTGCTGGCCGGCAACGACATTCTGGAGTTCTCGAAAAACATTCCGCTGGCCCTGCAAATGGTGCGCGAGGCCATTAACCGGGGCGAGATTACGCAGGAGGAAATTGACCGGCGCTGCCGTAAGGTGTTGGCACTGAAGCAGTGGGCCGGCCTCGACCGGTACCGCCCCATCGACCTGCGCAATATCACCCAGGACTTGAACACGCCCCACGCCCAGTACCTGAGCCGGCAGCTGTCGGAGCTGAGCGTGACGGTGCTGCGCAACCAGCGCCAGCTGCTGCCCTTGCAGCGCCTCGATACCCTGCGCCTGGCCACGCTCACCATTGGCACCAAGGACACCACCGACTTTCAGCGCCTGGTGGCCGACTACGCCCCGGCCCGCCATTTCTGGCTGCCGGCTTCGCCTTCGTTGGATGAGCTGGCCCGGATGCGCGAGACGCTGAAGCCGTATAACCTGGTATTGATTGGGGTAAACAACCTGGGCCGGGCGCCGGCCACCAACTTTGGCGTGAGTCCCGAGGCCAACGTGCTGCTGCGGGAGCTGGGTGGCAAAGGGCAGAAGCTGGTGGTGACGGTGTTCGGCTCGGCCTACGCCGTGGCCCGCCTCCGCGACCTGGACCGCGCCGACGCCGTCGTGCTGGCCTACCAGGAAAGCAAAAATGCCCAGGAAGTAGCCGCCGAAGTGCTGTTTGGAGGCTTGGCGGCCAGCGGTAAGCTACCCGTGACGGTAAGTGACCGATACTCGTACGGCGCCGGGCTCACGACCCAGGGCGGCCTGCGCCTGCGCTACAGCTTCCCCGAAGCCGTGGGCATGAATAATAACCTGGAAAGCCGCATCGATTCGCTGATGGAAGCGGCTATTGCGGCCCGCGCCTTTCCCGGTGGCGAGGTGCTGATTGCCCGGCGCGGCACGGTGGTGCTGCGCAAAAGCTACGGCACCCACTCCTACCCCGCGGCCGGCAAGCCGGCCCGCCGCGTCCGTGACACCGACCTGTACGACCTGGCTTCCGTGACCAAGGTATCGGCGGCGCTGCCGGCCCTGATGCGCCTGCAAGACCAGGGCAAGTTCAACCCCGACATGACCATGGGCCAGTTGCTGCCCGAGCTGCAAGGCACCAACAAGCAGGACCTGAAGCTGCGCGACGTGCTCACCCACCAGGCTCGCCTGAAGGCCTGGATTCCGTTCTGGCGCGACTACACCAAGCCCCGCGGCTTGCTGAACGCCTTGCTCGGCAAGAGCCCCGAGGCCCAGGATGTGCCCGTGAACCAGCCCGCGAAGCTGAACCGCCGCTACTTCCGCGCCGACTCCTCGGCCCGCTTCCCGTACCAGGCCGCCACCAACTTGTGGGCGCGCAAAGACTTTCCGGAGCTGATTTTCCAGGCCATTGCCGAGTCGCCGCTGAATGAGAAGCCCGGCTACGTGTACTCCGACCTGTCGTTTATCCTGTACCCGCGCTTTGTAGAGGCCGCCACGGGCAAGGGCCTCGACCAGTTTGTGATCGACGAGCTGTACCGGCCCCTGGGCGCTGCCACACTAGGCTTCAACCCTACCCGCCGCTTCCCGCTCAGCCGCATTGCCCCCACCGAATACGACTCCCTGTTCCGCCACGGCCAGCTGCACGGCACCGTGCACGACGAGGGCGCGGCCCTGCTGGGCGGCCTCTCCGGCCACGCGGGCCTGTTTGGCTCCGCCAACGACCTGGCCAAGCTGGTGCAGCTCTACGCCTGGAACGGGCGCTACGGCGGGCAGCAGCTCCTGAAGCCGGAAACTTTGCAGGAGTACACCCGCTGCCAGTTTTGCCCCGACAACCGCCGCGCCCTGGGCTTCGATAGACCCGCCCAGAACCCAAGCGTCAACTCGGCCAAAAGCGTGTCGCAGCTTAGCTACGGGCACACCGGCTACACGGGCACCTACTTCTGGGTTGACCCCAAGGAGGAGCTGTTCTGCATTGTGCTGACCAACCGCGTCAACCCCACCCGCCGCAACAATAAAATCTCCGACCTGAGCGTGCGGAGCCGGGTGCTGCAAATAGCCTTGGAGAGTGTGCGGCAGCCGGTAAAGCAGGAGGTGGAAACGACGGTGGAAGAGTAGGTCTGATCCGGTTTTCTCGCAGTGTTCCGCAGTGGAAAAGCGCAGTGGTTCGCAGTGTTGTGCTTGTATTCCAGACAAACTAAATGATTTATGCATGAGAATGATATTTCGTTTGAGATAAGAAAAGCAGCATTTAAGGTGCATACTACCCTTGGTCCGGGCTTGTTGGAATCGGTGTATGAAGTGGCGCTGGCGCATGAGCTGCAACAGGTGGGCCTACAGGTGCTGCGGCAACTTTCGCTGCCGATGATGTATGCCGGGGTCCAGCTCCATATAGACGCAGGATTTCGTCTGGATTTGGTGGTAGCTGGTAAAGTGATTGTAGAAATAAAGTCAGTTGAAGCACTACAGGAAGTTCATTTTAAGCAGCTTCTGACTTATCTTAAACTTTCCGGCCTCAAACTCGGCCAGCTCATCAACTTCAACGTCGTTCACCTCAAAGACCACATGCACCGCCTCGTGAACGGCTTGTAAGAACAACACTGCGTACCACTGCGGCTTACCACTGCGAAACACTGCGTGAAAATGCTACAAGGCCTCATGATGAACACGCCCCTGCGCATTGCGGGGCTGCTGGAGCACGCCGAGAAATGGCACGCCGACACGGAAATCGTCAGCCGCCTGCCGGAGGGCGGCATCCACCGCTACACCTACGCCGACCTGGGCTACCGCAGCCGGCAGCTGGCCAATGCCCTAGCTGAGTTGGGCATCCGGGAGGGTGACCGGGTGGGTACGCTGGCCTGGAACACCCACCGCCACCTGGAGCTGTACTACGCCGTGTCGGGCTCCGGGGCGGTGTGCCACACCATCAACCCGCGCCTGTTTCCGGAGCAGCTCATCTACATCATCAACCACGCCCAGGACCGGCTGCTGTTTTTCGACCTGACCTTTTTGCCTTTGGTAGAAAAGCTGGCTCCGCACTGCCCCACCGTGGAAAGCTGGGTGCTGCTGACCGGCCCCGGCCACCGGCCCGCTACCTCGGCCCTGCCCAACCTGCTCACCTACGAAGACCTGCTCTCCGCCCAAAGTGCCCGCTACGAGTGGCCCACCTTCGACGAAAACACGGCCGCCTCGCTCTGCTACACTTCCGGCACCACCGACCAGCCCAAGGGCGTGCTCTACTCCCACCGCTCCACGGTGCTGCACGCCTACGCCGCCTCCCTGCCCGACTGCTTCAACTGCTCGGCCCGCGACGTGGTGCTGCCCGTGGTGCCCATGTTTCACGTCAACGCCTGGGGCATTCCGTACCTGGGCCCCATGAACGGCTGCAAGCTGGTGCTGCCCGGCCCCGGCCTCGACGCGGCCAGCCTCTACGAGCTGTTTGAGCAGGAAGGCGTGACCTTTTCGGCCGGCGTGCCGACCATCTGGTTTGGCCTGCTCCAGTTTATGCGCGAAAAGCAGCGGCGCTTCAGCACTTTGCGCCGCATGATTGTGGGCGGAGCTGCCTGTCCGCCGGCCCTGCTCAAGGCGTTTGATGAGGAGTTGGGCGTAGAAATTCGCCACGCCTGGGGCATGACCGAAACCTCGCCCCTGGGCACCGTCTCCACTCTCAAAAGCCAGCACCTACAGCTCAGCCCCGACGAGCAGTTTGCCATCCAGACCAAGCAAGGCCGCAGCCTGTTCGGCATCGACATGGAAATCGTGGACGACGCGGGCCGCGCCCTGCCCCACGACGGCCAAGCCTTCGGCGACCTGCTGGTGCGTGGCCCTTTCGTGGTGGCCGACTACTACGGAGCCGAGCAGCCGGGCCAGCTCACGGCCAGCGGCTGGTTTCGCACCGGCGACGTGGCCACCATCGACGCGGCCGGCTTCATGCAGATTACCGACCGTAGCAAGGACGTGATTAAGTCGGGTGGCGAGTGGATTTCGAGCATAGCGCTGGAAAACCTGGCTGTGGCTCACCCCGCCGTAGCCGAAGCCGCCGTCATCGGCGTGCCCCACTCCAAATGGAGTGAGCGGCCCCTGCTGATAGTGGTGCGCAAGCCCGGCCAGGACGTATCGGCCGCGGAGCTGCTGGCTTTCTACGACGGTAAAGTAGCTTCCTGGTGGAAGCCCGACGCCGTGGAGTTTGTGCCGGAGCTGCCCCACACCGCCACCGGCAAGCTGCTCAAAACCCAGATCCGGAAAGACTTTGCCGGGTACACCCTAGGGTGAGGCGGTCAACTTACCTTCCAAAACGCGGAATGAACTTCGGCGGGCGTTTTTCTATGTTCCGCAAATTGGCATGCTACCTGACACCTGTTTTTGCATATTCCAACATGTGCAATTGGGGTCTGACAGCTGTTTTTGCTTGCTCCAGAAAACAGAAGGCCCTGCCGGGCGCACCGACAGGGCTTTCTGTTTGAGGCCGGGGAGTGGGGCAATCAGGCTACTTCTCCGCTGGCTTGCCTTCCTGCTGTTTCATTTTTTCGGCAATGGCTTGTTGCAGCTCCGGCAGGTGCTCCTGGGTGCGGCGCTGCCCGATTTCCATGCCAGCTTGTAGCAGCTGGGGCATCTTCTCCATGGTTTTGCGGCCCACGGGAGTTTGGTAGAACTTGGTTAGCTCCTTCAGTTCCTTTTCCGTGAACTCGCGGGCGTACAGCTGCACCAGGTCTTCCTTCATCACGGACCAGCCCATGTACTTGTTCAGGTAGGCGCGCATCTCGGGCTCTACGGTCTTCAGCGCGGGGTTCTGCGTGGTTTGCATGGTCAGAATCCGGTCGATGGACTCGGCCATGTTCTTTTCGGCGTTGGAGGCTTGCAGCAGGTCTTCGGCAGCCTTGCGGTGCCCCGCCGAGAGGGACGCGGCAGGTGCCGCCGCTGCCGTAGTAGACTGGGCGGTGGCCGCCGGAGCTGCCAGCAGCAGCGCCGCAGCCAGTATGATGCCGTGTTTCATATACACAAAGGAAAACGAGGTGAAACGGGATGAATTGAGCCAGGAATAGACCACAAAGAACGTCATTCTGGATAAGTGAATGAGTAAATGAGTGGGTGAGTGAATGAGTGAATGAGTGAATGTAGGGGTGAACGACAAGCTCCAGCGGGGCGGCATATCGGTAGACAACAGACACCAATACTGAAACCAAGCCCCACGGGGCGACACCTACCGTCCGCCGACGTTGGGTGCCGCCCCGTGGGGACTGACCTTCACCTTCTTACCTCCTCACTACACCTTGATAATAATCTGCTTTTTGTACATCCACCACAAAATACCCAGCCAGATGAGCACGCACACGATGGCGCCGGCCAGGGAAGCATTGATGGGGCTGAAATAGGGCACGAAGAAGGTGTCGTACAGCCAGGTGCGCAGGCCTACTTCCTGGCCGTTGGCGCCGGGCACTTTGAGTAGTTGGAGCAGGCGCGGAATCAGGCCCGAGAGGAAGAACACGGTAATGGCATTGACTCCGTACACGAGCGAGGCCTTGATCCAGCCGCGGTGGCCCTGCACATCGGTCAGCCAGTAGAGGCCGGCCAGCGTAGCCAGGGCCAGGCCGCCGGTGTAGAGCACGTAAGAGCTAGTCCACAGGCTTTTGTTGATGGGAAACCAGCTGTTCCAGCCCAGGCCCAGCAGCACGCAGGCGCCGCCCCACACAAACAGCCAGGCCACGCGCGTGGCCGCGTCCACGTCGGAGCGGCGCAGCCACTGCCCGGCCAGCAGGCCCAGCAGCCCCGTCCCGATGGCGGGCAGAGTGCTCAGCAGCCCTTCTGGGTCCCAGGTGCGGCTCTGCTTCCAGAGGTGGGCCTCGCCCAGCACGGTCCTATCGAGCCAGGCGCCCAGGTTGGTGCCGGCCTCCAGGTTGGCGGGGCCGAAGCCAGGCACGGGCACCAGCTGCATGAGCACATTGTAGAAGACGAGCAGAAACGCCAGCAGCCCAAGCTGCTGACGGCGCGAAGTTTTCAGAAACACCACCCCGCACACCAGAAACACCACCGCAATGCGGGCCAGCACCCCCGGAATGCGCACCGTGCTGAAATCAAACGTTGGGAACAAGGCCGAAAACAGCCCCAGCCCAAACAGAATGGCCGCTCGTTTCAGCACGCGCCGCAGGGTGCGGCCGTGGGTAGCGGGTTGGCGCCGGGCGCCGTCGAGGGCGTAGGTGATGCTGACCCCAACGATGAACAGGAAGAACGGGAAAATCAGGTCCGTAGGCGTACAGCCGTGCCAGCGGGCGTGCCTGAGCGGAGCGTAGATGTGGCCCCAGTCGCCGGGGTTGTTCACCAGAATCATGGCCATGACCGTGAGGCCCCGAAACACGTCGAGCGACACGAGGCGGCCGGGCGGGACGGCTTGGGCGGCATTTCTCCCCGGTTCGGCCAGAGGAGCGGCGCCGGCGGGGCGCCCGGCAGCTTGGGTGGTGGTTTGCATGCGGCTGGCAGTCGAAAGAAAGGAAAGTAGGAGCCCGGATTGGGGCTGAAAGGCAGCCGCCAAATTGAGAATAATTTTGGAGCCGCCGCTCCGAAAACAAAAGATAAGCTCGCCTTTAGAAAATACCATATATAGTTGACTTCTGTTGGCGTGCGAAGTAGCTTTAGCTGCCAGAAAATTGCTAGCCTGCCCCCAGAAAGTGGCTTCGCCCGACGCTCAGTACAACTATTTCTTCTGACTTGCGCCCGTGGTCCGGCTTTTCGGCACTGGCCCCCACTTTTTCTTACCGACGGCTCTCGCTCAGTTTTCCGGTAAAAGTCACTTTTTTCCACTCCGCTCCGGCGACCCTAACCTTGCCGCGGCGGCTTATTTCCTTCATTTTCTCCCACCGCTTATGAAGAAACTTTTATGGTCCTCGCCGCTCTGGCTGAGTGCCGTGCTGGCCGCCGCGCCGGCCCAGGCCCAGCAGACGGCGACTCGCACGGTGCAGGGCACCGTAACCGACGCCAACGGCCGCACCCCGTTACCCGGCGTCAACGTGCTGGTGAAAGGCACCAGCCAGGGCACCCAAACCGACGGCACCGGCCGCTACAGCCTGGCGGGCGTGCCCGAAGGTGCCACGCTGGTGTTCAGCTTCATCGGGTACGCCACCGTGGAGCGCCCCGCCTCCGCCGACACCCAGGACGTGACCCTGGCCGCCGACGCCCAGAACCTGCAGGAAGTGCTGGTAACCACCTCGTTTGGTATTCAGCAGGAGCGCCGCCAAATCAACTTCGGGGCGCAGGAGGTGCGGGCCAAGGACCTGATTGACTCCCGCCAGCCCAACATCGTGAATGCCTTGCAGGGCAAGGTGGCCGGCGTGCAGATTACTTCCTCGGGAGGCGGGGCCGGCGAAGGCGCCGCCATTGTTATCCGGGGCGGCAGCTCCCTCGACGGCGACAACCAGCCTTTGTTCGTCATCGACGGCATTGTGATGGACAACTCCTCCTTCACGGAAAGCACGGCGCCCGGCGGGGGTTCGGCCTTCAACGGCATTCTGGGCCGCTCGGTGGGCTCGCCCAACCGCGCCGGCGACCTGAACCCGGAGGATATCGAGAGCATGACCGTGCTTAAGGGCCCAGCCGGCACGGCCCTCTACGGCCTGCGCGGGGCCAACGGCGTAGTTATCATCACCACCAAAAAAGGCAAGGCCGGCGCCACCCGCGTCGATTTCCGCACGCAGGTTTCGGTGGAGGAAGTCAACCGCCTGCCCAAGCTCCAAGACCAGTATAAGCAGGGCAACGGGGGCGTGTTCGACCCGAATGTGCGGGGCTCCTGGGGGCCGCGCTTTGCGCCGGGCGAGACGGTGTACGACAACCTGGGCAACTTCTTCCGCAAAGGCTATTCTTACCAGAACTTCCTGACCCTGTCGGGCGGCACTGAGAAGGGCACGTTCGTCGTATCGTCGTCGCGGCTGGACTCGCGCGGGGTAACGCCGGAAAATAAGTTTGACCGGACCACGGTGCGCCTGGCCGGCACCATGAAGTTTTCGCCCAAAATCAGCGGTTCAGGCTCAGCCCAGTACTTCAATTCGGGCGGAATACGGCCCTTGCAGGGGCCTGGCCTGTTTGGCGGCTCGGGTGGCTTCTTCGTGAGCCTGCTCAACTGGCCCCGCAATGACGACGCCCGCAACTACCTCAACCCCAACGGCTCGCGCCGCCGCCTCACGCCGGCCTCCGTGGGCTCGGCCGACGCCGACAACCCCTACTGGACCGCCTACAACAACCCGCAGACCGACCGGAACAACCGCTTCCTGGGCAACGTGCAGCTGGCCTACGACCCCACGGCCTGGCTGCGCATTAGCTACAACATCGGCTCCGACCTGTACACCGACCGGTTTCGCTCGGTGCGGGCCGTAGGCACTTCCCAGCCCAACAACCAGAACGGCGGCATCTCGGAAAGCACTACCCTCAGCCGCGCCCTCACCTCCAACCTGCTGGTGCAGTTCACCAAGCAGTTTGGCGAAAACGTAGGGGCCACGCTGCTGCTGGGCAACACCGTGGAGCAGCAGACCCGCGAAATCACCGACGTCATCGGGCTGATTTTTCAAAACCCCGACTTCGTAAGCATCAACAACACGGTTAACCGCAACGCCCTCACCACCAACACCACCCGCCGCATTATCGGTAACGTGGCCCGCCTGAACCTGGACCTGTTCCGGCAGGTGACGGTGGAGCTGGCTGGGCGCTACGACGGCTCCTCGACCCTGCCCCGCCCCGACCAGGGCAAGAACTACGGCAAATGGTTTCCCTACGGGTCGGCCTCGGTGGGCTACGAGTTTACCCGCACGCTGGGCCTCGACAATAACCCTTGGCTCAGCTACGGTAAGCTGCGCGGCTCCATTGCGCAGGTACGCAAGGACACGGGCCCGTACCGGGTACTGTCGCCGCTGGCGCAGAGCACCTACATCGGCGGGGGCTTTCGGCAGGGCTTTTTTGGCTCGAACCCGCTGCTAAAGCCGGAGCTGGTGACGGCCTACGAGGCCGGCGTGGACCTGCAATTCCTGAAGGGCCGCCTGGGCCTGAACGCGGGCTACTACTACCAGCAGACCGACGACCAGCTAATTGCTCCGCGCGTAAGCCAGGCTTCGGGTTTTATTTTTCAGTACCTGAACGGTGGCACTGTGGTGAACGAAGGTGTGGAGCTGGCCCTGAATGGTACGCCGGTGCGCACGGCGGGCGGCTTCGAGTGGAGCGTGCTGGCCAACTTCTTCCACAATGAGAACCGCGCCAAGAAGCTGCCCAGCTTCCTGACCGAGGTCAACCAGGCGGATTCCTGGGTGATTAACGCGGCCCGCGGCAGCGCCTTCCCCGGCCGGCCCATTACGTCTATCGCGGCCCTCGACTTTCAACGCGCCCCCGATGGTCGTATTCTGATTGGCGCCACCGGCTACCCGCTCATCAACACCTCCACTTACGTGTACGCCGGCGACCGGGCCCCCGACTTTACTACGCAGATAACCAACACGCTGAGCTACAAAGGGCTGGAGCTGGCCTTCCTGCTGGACTTCCGCAAGGGTGGCAAGGTGGTGAACGGCAACGACTACCTTGCCACGTCGACGGGCCTGAGTGAGCGGACCCTGGACCGCTACAAGCAGGTGGTGTTCGACGGGGTGGTGCGGCAGTCGGATGGCACCTACGTGCCAAACACCCGCCCGGTGGAGCTGACCCAGGGCTACTACCAAAGCATTCTGGGTGCCATTGGCACGCCCTTTATTGAGGATGCCTCCTGGACGCGCCTGCGCTACGTGACGCTGAGCTACAATCTGCCCGCGGCCTTACTCGGCGACTCCTTCGTGAAGGGCGTGAACCTGAGCGTAACCGGCCGCAACCTGCTGCTGCTCACCGACTATAGCGGCGCCGACCCCGAAACGGCTTCGGCCGGTGCCGGCGTGCGCGGGGGCGGCTCCGGGGGCTTCGACTACGGCAGCATCCCCGGCACCCGCGGCGTGGATATGGCCCTGCGCGTCAATTTCTAAGCTTTCATTTCGCCTTCCCGCCGCAGCACGCCAGGCGTGAGCCGCGGCTTGCCTTTGGGCAGAGGCGAAACTCAACAGTATTGTACCCATGAAAAAACATATTCTGGCCCTCGGGCTGCTGCTGGGTGGGGGGCTGATGACGTCCTGCGACAGTTTCCTGGACGTGAACGACGACCCCAACAACCCGGTGGACGCCACCGCGAACTTCCTGCTGCCCGGCGCTATTTCGCAGGCGTTTCAGCAGCAGATGCTTACGGCCCTCACCACACCTTACATCACCCAGTACATTGTGCGGCGCCCGCCCGTAGCCAGCACCGACCAGTTTTTCCTGACCACCGGCAACGGCAACAACACCTTCAACTACTTCTACTTCTACTCGGCCGGCAACGCCCGCGAGGTGCTCGACGCGGCCCAGAAAGAAGGCTCGCCCCACTACGTAGGCGCCGCTAAAATTGTGCTGGCTATGGGCCTGGCCCACCTCACCGACATGATGGGCGACGTGCCCTACTCCGAAGCCTTCCGGGGTGCTCAGAACTTCACGCCCAAGTATGACCCGCAGGAGCAGCTCTACCAGAACATCAGCCAACTGCTCGACGAGGGCATTGCGGAAATGCAGAAGCCGGCCTCGGCCAACTTCCGCCCCCTGTATATCACGGCCCCGAGCGTCAGCGGCGACATTCTGTACCGCGGCAACACTGACCGCTGGATTCGGCTGGCCAAGGCCCTGAAGGCGCGGCAGCTCCACCATCTTACCAAGAAAAGCAACTACGTGGGCCAGGTGGCGCCCCAGGTGCTCCAGCTGGTGAGCGAGAGTTTCCAGTCGTCGGCCGACGACGCGCAGATTCAGTTTGAGGTGGCGGTGGCGCCGCTGACGGGCACCACCAACATCTTCGGCACCACGCGGGCTCAATTTGCCACGGCTTCCACGTCGGCCACGTTCTCTTCGAACATTATCAAGTACCTGAACGGCAACGCGCCCGGCGCCACCTATGCCGGCGTCGTGGACCCGCGCTTTCCCATCATTGCCACGCCCATCAGCACCGGCACCGACCCCGGCGTGAATGGCGGCACGCCCATTTCGGCGGCTACCGGCAATGCCACCGACTTCTACAGCTCCTGGTACGCCCGCGACCTGGGTTACTTCGAGATTATCACCTTCCACGAGCTGAAGTTTATCGAGGCCGAAGCTGCCCTGCTCACCGGCGACAAAGCCCGCGCTTTCCGGGCCTACCGGGAGGGCATCACGGCCCACATGCGTAAGATTGGCGTGGGCGGCTCCAACGCCGTGCCGGCCGTGACTTTCCCCGTCATCAGCCAGGCCCAGATTGATGCCTACCTGGCCAGCGCCGCCGTGGCCCAGACGCCCGACCAGGTGGATCTGCGCCGGATTCTGGAGCAGAAGTACATTTCGATGTTCCTGAACCCGGAAACGTGGTCCGACCTGCGCCGCCACGACTTCGACCCGGCCTTGTACGTGAACCTGCGCTACCCGGTGAATGCCAACACGGTGCTGGCTAATCAGGCTGACTACAAAAACCGCTGGCCCCGCCGCCTGCCCCCGGCCCTGACCGAGACGCAGTACAACCCGCAGAACGTGGCCGCCGTGCTGGCCGCGGTGGGCGCCGCGGGCACCGACGACTACATCACCAAGCCCGTGTGGTGGGACCAGCGCTAAGCCCGGCCCGGACTTTCAGGTATCGTAAAACGACTCTCTCCAATGAATACTAATATTTCTCTTTCCGGGCGGCGCCGGCTGCCGGCACTGGGGCTGGCTGCGGCGGTTTTGCTGCTGGCGGGCTGCGACAAGGAGCTTGACACCTACTACCAGGAAAGCGGCGGGCAGTTTCCGACCCTGCTGGCCAACACGCTGGGCACCCAAGCCAAGTACGCTACCGGTGAAGTGGTGCAGTTTGAGCTACAGTTTGCCCAGCAGACCTCGCCCATCCGTGAAATCCGGATTTTGCAGAAGGTGGAGCCCGGCCGCGACTCGGTGCTGGTGCAAACCCTGCCCTACCGCGCGGCCTTCTCCCGGCGCCGGCAGGCCGATACGCTGGTGGTGAACTACACCGTACCAGCGGGCCAGAACAAGGCCAACGTGCGCGTGGATGCCGTTATCGTGGCCGAGAACAGCCAGACGAGAACCCGCTCGTTTGCCTTTCGCCTGGCCGACCCCGGTCCCACCATCAAGCTTAACTCGACGACCACCCTCACGGCCCCGGCCGGCGCCACCCCAGTGCCCGGCGATGTAGTGCGCTACAGCGTGCTGCTGAACGAAGGCGGCATCAACGCCGCCACGGCCCTGACAACTCCAGGCACGCTGTACAACAACCTCGACAGCCTGATTACTTACGTGAAGGTGGGCGCGGCGGCCGAGCGGCGCCTGTTGCGCCAGCGCCTGCCCGCCGCCAGCCCCGCGGCGCAGTCGGGGGCGCAGAGCAGCGTGAACGTAGATGTGACCATCCCGGCCGGTAGCAGCGGGCAGGTAGTGCAGTACCGCTTTGAGGCCAAGTCGCGCTTCCAGAACACGCCCCCGCCGGCCGCGCCCAGCATCCGCACGGCTACCGTGTCGGCGGCACCCATCACGCCGGGCACGGCTACCCCTTTGGCGACGCCCCGCACCGTAACGCTGAGCTTCGCCGGCACCAGCGGCGGCGACCAGGCGGCCATTGACCTAACCACCTTCACGGTGGTACCAGCCGCCGGGGCCACGGCCAGTAAGGATCTGAGCATCAGCAGCACCGCCAGCAACGCTGTGCAGCTGCGGGCCCTGAACACGACCCGCTTGGTACGCCTGACCACGGGCGGCGCGGCGGCCTACACCAACGCTACGCTCAACAGCATCCGCCAGCTCTACCAGACGACAGCCGCCGCCAGCCAGGTAGCCACGCTCGACAACGTAGCGGTGGGCGACGTAATAGTAGCCCGCCTGCGCGCCGCCGACCAATACGTCATCTTCACCGTTACGAGCATCAACCGCACCTCCACCACGGACGTGGCCCTGACACTGGCGGTGAAGGCGTTGTAGGGCCTCACCCCCCGGCCCCCTCTCCCGTGGAGAGGGGGAGCCTGACGCTAGGTCGTTCTACGCCGCCCCTTCGGCTGGCGCCTCCGGAACGGCTACCAATCACAAAGCGCCACTACTGTTCAGTAGTGGCGCTTTGCTTTTCTAGTGCTGGGAAGCTGCTTCTGAGGCCCTCAGCCGAAGAGGCAGCGTCGAACCATGTTGACTGGCTCCCCCTCTCCACGGGAGAGGGGGCCGGGGGGTGAGGCCCTACCGCCCAAACAGCCACCGGAACAGGCCGCCGCGGCGCTTCTTCTTGGTCTTGACTTTCACCTTCGTAGCAGCACCGCTGCTGGCGCTGGCTGCTGGCCGCGGGGCTGGGCGTGACGCGGGGCGGGCGGGCGGCGCGGGCTGGGGTGCCGAGTCGGAGCCGGGCAGTTCGGGCGCGGGGGCCTGGGCTACAATGATTTCGGCGGGGCGGCCGGTGGTGCGCACGTGCACGGGGCGGCTTTCGTTGTGCAGGCGGTCGAGGGCGGTGAGGTAGTAGGCGTAGGCTAGGCCGGGGCGGGCGGTGGTGTCCACGTAGGCGAGGCCGCGGCTGGGCTGGGGGCGCACCAGGGCCAGCAGGTGGCGCGGGTCGTCGGGGGTGGGCGTCTGGCCTTCCGGGAAGCGGTAGAGGGCGTAGTAGGTAGCCGCGTCGCCGTCGGGGGCGGCGGGACCGGGCTGCCAGGTGAGGGTGTTGGCCCGCACCGAGGCCGTGACGGTGAGCTGCCGGGCCGGGCGCGGGGGCACCGCATCAAGCCAGGGCATGGCCGGCACCAGGGCCGGGTACCGAAACTCGTGCTGGCGCAGGGAGTCGGTAGTGTGCAGGGGGTTGGAAAGCAGGGACTTCGAGCTGAAGAACACGCTCCCGCTCACGTCGGCCGGGAAGGCGCGGTTGAGGCGAATCTGGCGGGGCAGCTCACGGGGGTTGTGCCAGGTGGTATCGGCCTTGCTCTTCTCCAACATGCGGTAGGCCCCGTGCCCGATGTAGAGGTGGCGCTCAAACCGGTTGCGGGCCCACCACTCCACCAGCGTAGGGTAAGCGGCCACCTTGAAGGTGCTGCTCCAGTACAACTGAGGCAGGATGTAGTCGACCCAACCCTGGCGCAGCCACTCGCGGGCGTCGGCGTAGAGGCCCTCGTAGCCCTGGAAGGCCGCGGTGGCCGAGCCTTCGGGGTGGCTGCGCTGGTTCATCCAGACCCCAAACGGCGAGATGCCGAACTTCACCCACCGTTTGGCGCTGCGGATAGAGTCGTGCACGGTCTGGACGAGCTGGTTGACATTCTGGCGGCGCCAGTCGGCCAGGGGTAGGCTCTGGGGGTTGTGCTGGGCAAAGGCGGCCTCGTCGTGAATCACCTGCCCACCTTCCGGATAGGGGTAGAAGTAGTCGTCGAAGTGCACGCCGTCGATGTCGTAGCGCCGCACCACGTCCAGGATAACGCGGGTGATGTAGTGGCGCACTTCGGGCAGGCCGGGGTTGTAGAGCAGCTTGCCGGAGTAGCGCAGAAACCACTCCGGATGCTGCCGAAACGGGTGGCTGGGCGCCAGGCGGCGCGTTACGGAATCGAGGGAGGCGCGGTAGGGGTTAAACCAGGCGTGAAACTCCATGCCCCGGTTGTGGGCTTCTTCAATAAGAAAGGGCAGCGGGTCGTAGAGCGGGGTGGGCGCCTTGCCCTGGGTGCCGGTGAGCCACTTGCTCCAGGGCTCCAGGCTGCTCTGGTAAAAGGCATCGGAGGCGGGCCGCACCTGCACGAACACGGCGTTGATGCCGCTGCGCTGGTGCTCGTCCAGCATCCGGCGGTACTCGCGGCGCTGCTGCTCCGGGGTAAGCGTGCGGGAGCTGGGCCAGTCGATGTTTTCGACGGTAGCAATCCACACGCCCCGCAGCTCCCGCTTGGGCGGGAGGCTCTGGCCCACGGCCGCTGGCAGCCCCAGCAGGCTTATTTCACTTAACAACACCAGGCAAAGAGCGGCAAACAGTCGGGGCATTGGCACGAATGGTAATCGGCCCCAAAAGTACGCAGGGAAGTGAGCGGGCGGACTGGAAATTTGGACCTACTATCGAAATAACTCGCTCCTTACGGCTGATGCGCCACTATGATGCCATTGCGGCGCACAATGTAGCCCAGGCTAAAAAAGCCGCTCAGCACATTTACCTCATACGTACTTGCTTCCCCACCCTCGTCAATGGTAAAAGAGTGCGGAGTGACAAATAAAAAGCTGCTCTTCTCGGACACCACTCGGTCGTCGTAAAGCACCTGCTCTTTGCCGCTTCAGAGGCTGATACGAATAGTAATCAGGTGGCCGTGCACTGTGGCAGACTTAATGATCATTGGCAGTGAAGCTAAACAGTGACAGAACGTTTATAAATGGTTGGGGTAGCAGTAAATAGCGGTAGCAGGAGCCTGACAGTCTGCGTCCCGTTGTCCCGCAGTTGGGCACCCGAAAAACTCTGGCTATGTGCTTTTGGTCAGCCGTTTTGCCGCCAGCCTGATAGGCTTAAAGATCTTTCTGAAAAATACATCTTCTGCTGCACAACCTGCGCTGTTATGGCTCGGGGTTTTCCAGGGCTTCAAACGGTAAGTCCAGCAAGCCGAAGCTGGCCCAGCTGGCGTGGTCGAAGTGCCACCACTCGCCGGGGTAGTTGACAAAGCCCTGGGCCTGCATGGCAGCCAATAATACGCAACGATTAAGCAGCACGTGCGCCGGCAGCTGAGCATAGCGCGCGTGGGCGGCGGGCGTCAGCTCGTCGAAATCGGTGGGCAGAGGCACCGGGCGTCCCGATGGCAGCTCCACCAGGCCCACGTCGACGGAGGCGCCCCGGTTGTGGCGGGAGCCGCGCCAGGGCGGGGCGGCAAAGGTTTCGTCCTGCACATGCTCGTAGAAGCGCACCGTGACGTGGTAGGGGCGGTAGGCGTCGTACACGCATAAGCCCAGCCCCCGGCCGGCCAACGCAGCCTGCACGCGGGCCAGGGCCTCGGCCACCGGGCGGCGCAGGTAGGCACGAGCCAGCTCGTACACGGGCCGGCCCAGCAGGTTTTGCGCGGTGGCATAGCGAATATCCAGCACGAGATCCGGAATATGGCGGGCCAAATCAACCAGCTCACCCGCCGGCTGCCCCGCCACCTGCCGCCGGTACTCCGCCCCCGACGACACCACCGCAAGCCCCGGATACGTGAAAGACATGAGAAGGCGAGCTGATGAAATGGAGAAGTAGAGGCTCGAAGTGGGCAGGCCAGGCAGTGCTGCCGGCTACTCGCCTGCGGCTCGTTGCGGAACGGGTTTCTGCGCTACGAAGCGCCCTGCGCGGCGCAGCTCGGCCTCGTACACCAGCTGCCCCAGGCGCCGCAGAAACGGCAGGCCCACGGTGTTGTACTCGTACTGGTCGTCGTTGAGCACGCCGTCGGCATTCACATACACCACGGCGCTGAGCAGAAATTCTACTCTGCGCGCTGAGTCGGCCACGTAGGCGTTGTCGATGAGGAAGCCGTAGGCCTGCCCGATTTTATTGTAGATGCGCACTCCGGCGGGCAGAGGTGCGGGCTGGGCGCTGCCTACCAGCAGAAACTTGGCGTAGTTGTCGGGAAACTCCTGGGGGCTGTAGCGCGGGTGCCGGCTCTGGCGGGGCAGACGGTGCAGGTAGTCGCGCAGTAGGGTGTAGTCGGCCGGGGCCAGCTGGAAGCGGCGGCGCGGCGGCAGGCTCTCCGGAAACAGCACCGCCCGTAGAACCCGCTGCAAATCGGGCAGGGAAGTAACATTCTTCTGGCTGAAATCCAGGGGCTCGTTGATGCGCTGCTCACCCTTCATATACGCCGTACCAATACCCAGCCCACGCAAGCGGCGCCGGGGCCAGGAGCCCGTGAAGGTGGCGGCCGGCTGCACGTACAAGGGCCGCGTGAGGGCAGTGTCAGCGTAGAAAGCTACCGGATTGGTGCGGCGAGCCGTAGAATCCTGGTCACCGACCGACAGGCGGTGGCGCAGCACGGTATGGCGCAGGCCACAGCGGCGCAGGCTAACCTGTAAGTCCTGGGGACCTACAAACTCATACAACCGGTTATACGCATCATTATCACTGACCAGCAGCAGCTTACGTACGTACTGCGCCACGCTGGCGCGGCCGGTGGCGCTGCTCGTGTCGCGCACCACGCGCGTCTGGCCCCAGGCCGCCGAATCAATCCGCAGCGGCGACTCCGGCGTGAGGCCGGGTACCTGCTGGCTCAGGCCACGCAGCTTTTCCAGGGCCACTACGGCGGCGGGCAGCTTGATGGCGCTGGCCGGGTAGAAATACTCCCGCGGCCGCACCCGGTAGCGGAAAGAACGAAAGTGGGGCCGGCCCTGGGCGTCGCGGCGGATGCGGGTGTAGAGAATCTGCACCCGATGCTGCGCCGGCTGGCGCAGCACGGGCCCCAGCACCGAATCTTGCCGCAGCTGCCGCCGCCACGCCGCCCCGGATTGGGCCCAGGCCTCTGAGGTCCATATTCCAAGCGCCAGCACCGCGGCCAAAAGTCGAAGCAAGCTCGTCGTCATACCCCGGCAAGGTACGGCACATCCGGGCCTCACCCCCTAGCCCCCTCTCCACAAGAGAGGAGGAATTAGCTCTAGTTGCCTCACCCCCACCCCTCTCCGAAAAGGAGAGGGGCTCTAGCGCTAGTTTTTAGCTGATGTTCTATTAGCCTACTGCTCAACTACCATCAACCACCCCTAGCCTCTCCAATAAGGGACTCTAGCTCTAACGAACTAGAACTAGAGCCCCTCCCTTTTGGGGAGGGGTTGGGGTGGGGTTGCTAGCTCCCCCTCTCTTGTGGAGAGGGGGCTAGGGGGTGGGGTCCGCTTACTGGCCCTGCCCGGCGTCGTCTCCGGCGTCGTCGCTGTTGGCGCCGCCTTCGAGGCCGTTGGTTTGGTCACTGTCGCCGTAGCCGCCCCGGATGCCGGCGCCGTCGTCGGTGGTCAGGTCTTCCTGGGTGGTAGTGGGCTTTTGAGGGGCAGTAGTAGATTCCTGGGGGCGAGGCGGCTGAGGAGAAGATTGGGAAGTTGCCATAAGTGAAACTAGGTGAAGGTTGCAGATACGAAGGGCAGCGCGCGGCCACTCACGCAGGCTATACGCCAAGCCGGCGGCGCGGTTGGCGGCAGGCATTTCCGGCCCAGACCTCTTACCTTACGGCACCCGAACGCGCCGAGCCGTCGGGAGCTTCCATTTTATTCTTTATACCAGTCTACCGCATGGCCGCCAACGCTGCCCCCGATTCTCTTCTGCAAAAATCCGATGATGAGCTGCTCTACCTGGTGCAGCATCCCGAGTTTTACCACCCCGACCTGGTGTTTCGGGCCGGGCGCGAGCTGCGCCGCCGCGGGGTAGCCCTACCTCAGTCTATCTCCCGCGCCGCCCCGGTCTTGCCCGCCAATGTGCCCGCCAATGTGCCCGCCGATGAGGCCGCGGAAGAAGCCCCGCGGCCCCGCACCCGGCGCTGGGCAGCTGCCGCCGTGGCGGGCGTGGCCGTAGCCGGGCTGGGCTGGTGGGCGCTGGCTCCCACCCCTCCCCCACCGCCGGCCAGCCCCGCCGCCGCTGTAGAAGTGCCCACCGAGCTGGAGGCCGTGGTGGCGCGCCCCTTGCCCACCTTCGAGGCTCTTACCGCCAAGCAGGTGCAGGAAGTGCGCCGCCAGCTGCCCGTCGCCGACCGCGCCGACACCACCGCCACGGGCCGCTACCTGCGCATGGCCCGCCGCTACTGGCTGGCCGAAAACCAGGCCGCTTACCTCACCCGCTTGGCGTTGGCCGACTCGCTCACGGGCACCCTTCCCGGCCAGGTCGACCTCACGCAGGAGCGCATCAGCTGGTTTATGCGGGCCAAGGCCTATAATCAGCACCTGACCCCGTTTATGGAAGAGCGCCTGACGCAGATGCAGAAGGGCCTGGGCCTGCGCCGCACCTCCCTGAACTATATCAAGCGGAATTACGAAGCCACCGGCAAGCCTCACCCCGACAAGCAGATGCGCGCCGACAGCCACGAAGCTCAGCTGATTGCGGAAGACCTGCGCGGCCGCGGCGGGCGGCAGGCCCCAGTGCGCGGCAATCTTTCCGAGCTGTAGCCGCAGCTTGCGGCCCGGCCACCTGCATTCTGTCAGGTTGCCGGGGCTGGCAGGGTTTATGACGCCGCGCCGCTGGCTCCGGGGCCTGTGTCGCGGGGCTGCTGCCTATGTCGTCGTCTCCCGACTCCTCGCCCAACCCCGCCGCCGAGCTGTTTCGGCACAAGACGGATGCCGAGTTGCTCTATCTGGCTCAGCAGCCCCAGCGCTACCCGGCGCCGGTGGTGGAGGCCGCTGTGCAAGAGCTGCAACGGCGGGGCCTGGTGCCGGCTCCACCCGCCGAGTTGCCGGTTGCCCCACCCGCCCCGCCGGCCGAAGCGCCTGCTGCGGGGGTGGGCGCCGTGTTGCGGGGCGTGTTCTGGCCCCGGCCCGGCTACTTCGTGGCGCCCCTGCTGCTGGCCCTCAACCTGCTGGTGTACGCGCTGATGGCCTTGAACGGCGTTGACGCCCTGGCGCCCACTGGTCCCGACCTGGTACGGTGGGGCTCCAACTTCTCGCCCCTCAGCCTGGGCGGCCAGCCCTGGCGCCTGCTCACCAGCTGCTTTGTGCACGGCGGCCCGGCCCACCTGCTGCTGAATATGTCCTCCCTGGTGTTTCTGGGGCTGCTTACTGAGCCGCTGGTAGGCCGGGGCCGCCTGCTGGCGGGCTACCTGCTGAGCGGAGTGGGCGGCAGCGTGGCCAGCCTGTGGTGGCACCTGCCTCAGGGCGTAAACTCGGTCGGCGCTTCGGGTGCCATTTTTGGGCTGTACGGCCTGCTGCTGGCTACTCTGGCCCTGTACCCTGCCACCTTACCCGACCACGCCGCGCGCCGCTCGTTGCTGGTGTTTGGGGTGTATTTGCTGTTTAGCAGCCTGGGGGCCGGCCTGCAAGCTCACGCCACCGACAATGCCGCCCACGTGGGTGGCCTGCTCGTGGGCCTGCTGATGGGCGCCTGGCCCCGGAGCCGCCGACTGCCACCGCCCGCAGAGCAGAAGTTGGGCTGACCACACAAGCCGGCAGTTTTCATTTGCGCGTCTGCGGCTCCGGTATTGCCCCTGCTGCACCTCGACACGGCCGCTGGTCCCGCTGCGCGCAAACTGATGCTGCGGTAAGCCGTATCTTTTGCGCAGCAGCCCGCGCTGCCTCCTAAACCACCTCTGCCGTGACTCCCGACGACACTCCTACTGCTTCTGCTGCCCCCGATTCTTCTTCGCGCTGGCGCCGGGCGGCGGCAGCGGTGAGCCGCGTGGCGCGGGCCCCGCTGGCCGGGGCCGAGTTTCTCTACCAGGTGGGCCAGGAAAATCTGCACTTCACCTTGCCCGTGCTCAACGGCGCCTTTGGCGACCAGCTGGCCGCCCGCCACGACCGTCGGGCCATCCGGATGAGCTTCCGCCGCTACGGCGCCGATGTACCCGTGGCCGACCTGCACCTAACCCCGGACGCCGCGGGCCAGCCTCGCAAAACGGTGGTGTTTGTGCATGGGCTGATGGGCGACGAAATCATTTGGCAAACCGGCAGCGGCCCCGAAGATGTGCGCTTCGGGCCGCGCCTACAGCAGGAGCTGGGCGTGCAGTGCCTCTACGTGCGCTACAACTCCGGCCTGCACATCTCCGAAAATGGCCGCCTGCTGCACCAGTTACTCACCGAGCTGGTCCGGGCCTTTCCCGCCGCCGTGGGCGAGCTGGCCCTGGTGGGGCACAGCATGGGCGGCCTGGTTATCCGCAGCGCGGGGTATTACGGGAGAAGTAAGAATGAAGAATTAAAAATTAAAAATGGTCTGGGCAAAGCCGCAGAAGCCCCCCGTGCTGAGTCAGAAAAATACAGTCAGCCTGCTTTCCTTCCCGATAACCAGACAACCGAACCGCAGGCCGCAGCCGGGGCCGACCCATCCGCCGCTCCCCACTGGCTTAGCCATCTGCGCGACGTGTTTTTGCTGGGCGTACCCAACGACGGCTCGTTTCTGGAGCAGAACAGCCACCTGACGGCCCTGGTGCTGCGCAAAATCAACCTCTGGCCCACCCGCGCCATCAGCGGCCTGCTGGACAAGCGCAGCAATGGCATCAAGGACCTGCGCCACGCCCGGCTGGTAGACGAAGACTGGCAGAACGAGCACGCCGACGACCTGTTTCCGCCGCGCACGGTGGTGCCGCCCCTGCCGGGGGTGCGCTACCACGTACTGGTGGGCTCCCTGCTGAAGTCGGCCAATTCCGTGCTGCACGACTACTTCGGCGACGGGCTGGTGGGGGCGGGCAGCGCCCGGGGCCGCGTGTTTCAGGACCCCGCCGCCCCACCCGACGTGCGCATCACCACCCGCGTTTTCTCCCAGCTCCACCACGGCACCCTGCTTAGCAACCCCGAGGTGTACCAGTACCTGCGCGACCAGCTGGCAGCATAAAAAAACCGCCCAGCGTGACGCTGAGCGGTTTTCTTAGGGACTGAAGAAGCGGTTCAGGCGTTGTTGAACTGCTTCGATATCAGCTTACTGCCTGCACCTACTACCTCCTGACTTGTGCGTGTCAGGCGCGGGACCGGTTTACTTTTTGGCTTCTTTCTGCATCCACTCCAGCATAAGCTTGAGCACAGCCGGGGACACCACGGGGCGGGGCTGGCCGTTGATGAGGGGCCACTCGGTGGTGGGGGCCTGAAATAAGTGGTTGATGCCCGCCAGCTTCGGCACCGTGAGGCGGGCGCCCTTGAGGCCGCTGGTCAGCAGATCGAGGTTGGTTTGAGCATCGGCCCGGTCGTCGGCGGTGCCGTGGAGCAGGAGCACGGAGGTCCGCACTTTCGGCAGCTCGGCCTGCGGAATAAGCCGGAGGTAGGAACGGTAAGCGGGCGTGGTCAGCCGGGCCGCGGCAGCCTGCACGGCGGCGGCATCGAGGCCGGGCGCCTCCTGCCGAAGCATGTCGGCAATGCCGGCCTGCGCCTGGGTGTTATCCGGCGTCGTGGCAATGATGTCGAACATAGCGCGGCGGCGCTTGAGCTGGGCCTCCGTGTAGCGTTTGTCGTCGGCTTTCTGGCGCGTGTACTGCTGCGCCAGGAAGGTTTCGACCTCCAGCGTGGTAGCGCCAGCGGCCCGCATCTTGTCCGCCTGGCGCTTGGCAGCCTGCAAGGCCTCTCCCTGCCGCCGGGCCCGGTTCAGCAATGCCGTATCGAGGGTGCCGGCCCGTAGCAGCAGCGACGGCCGCTGCTGGGTCAGCAGCTCCCGGCCCGGCATGCCCGAGGCCCCCATCGTTACCACAAACTTGGGCCCCAGCGGCTGGGCCGCGGCCAGCAAGGCCACGTTGCCGCCCTCGCCGTGCCCCACCAGGCCCAGGTTGCTGGCGTTGATCAGCGGACGGGTGCGCAGAAACGCCAGCGCCGCCTGCGCGTCGCGCGTCCGGTCGGCAATGGTGGTAGCCGTGGAGTCGCCGCCCGACTGGCCCGTGCCCCGGTCGTCGAGGCGCAGCACGGCAATGCCGTGGCGGGTGAGGTAGTCGGCCAGGTTGCCCAGGAAGGGGTAGTCGCCATACACGGCGTCGCGGGTTTGCGGGTCCTGGCCCGAGAGCAGCACCACGGCCGTGAAGGGTCCGGTGCCGGCGGGTATGGTGAGGGTGCCTGCCAGCTTCACCGAGTCGGCGGCCGCCACGGTTACTTCCTCAACGCGGTAGGGCGGCGGAAACTTGAAGGCTTTGGGGGCAACTGCCGGCGGCACAAACGACAGCGTGAGCGGCACGGTATAGCCGGGCTGCTGCCAGGTGCCCAGCAGTTGCAGCCCGTCGGCGGAGCGCAGGCTCACAAACCGGAAACCTGCCTGGCTGGTCTCGAAAACCAGCGTATCGCCGCGGGACGTCATGGTCATGGGCTCCCGGTTGACGCGCTGCATGGGCACGTCGAGCACGGCAAACCGGTTGCCGTCGGCCATTTCCGTTATGGTAATCATGAGGGGCAGGCTGCCACCGGGCACCGTGAGGGCGCCGCGCCACTGGCCCTCCAGGGAGTGGCGCGGCACCGCTGGCGCCTGCGCCTGCGCGCCCGTAGCAGCCAGCCAACCCAGTAGCAGCGCCAGCACCGCGCGCCACCCTAGGCCACGCACCGGCTTTTTCAAAACCAACTCAGAAGAAGCAAGAATCATGCACGTAGACAACCTATTGTCAATCTGCTGTTTACAGATCTTCATGTAAAAAACAAAAGGGTAAGATGAGCAATGAGAAGTAAGGAAGTAAGAGAGTAGAAGCGAAAATATAGAGCTGGTATCCCGTCAGAATACCTCGGGACCAGACCAGGCCGGCTGGCTACACTTGCCAAAGGTAAGCCAGGGCCGCAACTCAGTGCCAACCCGGCTGCCGTGGGTTATCGGGCAGGGGGTAGCAGCCAAACAGGACTTTTGCAGGTTTGGCAGTCAGGCACCCGAGTACCGCCCGGCTGCGCAGAGGCAGCTTTGGGAAAGTAAAGCGGCGTACTCGCTCCACGCCTCAGATACCAGCATCCCGGCTAGTTCGCCCTGACTTACGGCGTGTTTCACGGCCTGGAAGCTGGGAGCAGCTGCGGCCAGCCGGCAGCGGCAGGCGCAAGAGCTGACTGCTGGTTGCAGCCGCTAAGCAGCGCCCCCAGAATCAGGCTGTTACTGCGCTTGAGTAACGGGTATTTCATGAGCAATACTGGTGTGAGAAGCAGAGGTAGTGAGCAGCACCGGGGCAAACCGTCCTAACAACGAAATTGAAACTCAGGCAGATTGCGGCAGTTAAATCCGTTTGGGCTACCTGAATAGTAGGTTGAGGACACGTTTGTACCAATTGTCAAAATTGGGGAAAGTTGGGCGAATTTCAGAATACATTGATATTATATAATATATAAGAGCGCAAATAATTTGTGCGGGGTCAGCTTGCTTACTTGCTTTCCACGCCGCCCTCACACCATAATTGCAACCTTACCAAGCTACGTCGACAGGCAGCGAGGAGCAGCAGATACATCGTCTTGCCGCGCTTGTTCAGGCACTCACGTGTACTGGTAACTGTAGCGTCAGGGTGCCAGATGCTTCGGCCGGCGCCGCAAAATCGTCTATTTATTCAGTGCAGGCTTGAGGAGGCACGAGCACAGCGGGAGCTTTCTATCTGTGCACATACAGTAGTTGCACCGAGGCCAAAATCTTGTATGGTATAATACCAATACCGCTTATTGCTAAAAGCAAGATTTTTTAAAGACGATTTACCATTTCCAATACTCGTTTATACTTACTCGTGATTAGCCGTGCCTGGGCTGCACTGGTGGGGAACCAGCGCCTCGTTGGTTGCTTGTTTTGCTTTCTCACTGCCAACTTGGCCGACAGCAAGTTACGGCCACAGGCCGTGAGCAGTTGCTTCTGTCCCACTTACCACGCTATGAAACGAAACTACCGGCTTACTACGCTGCTTGTTGGATTATTTCTGTTAGCCAGGCCCGGCTGGGGCCAATCGGACGAGCAGCCGTTGTGGCGGGCGGTGCCGGGGCCGGCGGCGCGGGGCACCGCAGCCGCGCCGGGCCAGTGGTTTCGGCTGGATGCCGCCCGCCTTACGGCCCGCCTGGCCCAGGCCCCGCCCGAAACCCGCCCCACCGAAGCCGTACCGCTGGAGCTGCCCTACCCCGACGGCACCCTGCACCGCTTTCTGGTGACGCAAGTGCCGGTAATGGCCCCGGCGTTGGCGGCCCGCTACCCTCAGATCCGGACCTACGCCGCCCGTGCCCTCGACGAGCCTGCCACCACGGCCCGGCTGGAGTGGACGTCTCAGGGCCTGCACGCCCAAATCCTGACAGCTACGGGAACCGTGCAGGTGCAGGCCGACGCCGCTAACCCCGCCTTGTATCAGAGCCAGCCCCAGGAGCGGCCGGAGTTTACCTGCCTGGCCCTGCCCGTGCCGGGCCAGGCCCAGCGGCCCCAGGGCGGCACTCCGCCCGCCGCGCCAGCGCCCTACGGCTCCCAGATTCGGGTTTTGCGCCTGGCCCTGGCCGCTACGGGCGAGTACGTGCAGAAGCTGGGGGGCAACAGTGTACAGGGCACCGTGGAGAGCATGAACAGGCTGGTCAACTCCCTGAACGCCATTTATGAGCGGGACCTGGCGCTCCGGCTCGTGCTGGTAGCTGGCACCGATAAGCTCATCTACCTCGACCCGGCCACCGACCCATACGATAATGCCAGTCCTTCGGACCTGATGGAAACCAACCGCACGCAGGTTACTACCGTGCTGGGCTCGGATGCGTACGACATAGGCCACGTGCTGGGCTACCGCAGCAACGGCTACTCGGGCATAGCCTACGTGGGCGTTACGTGCCGAGCCAGCCACAAAGGCGGGGGCTCTTCAACGGGTTCGTCGGCGCGCAGTATGGCTGATGTGCTGGTGCACGAAATCGGCCACCAGCTCGGCTCCGGCCACACGTTCAATGGCGACAAGGGCAACTGCGGCAACGGCAACCGCGGCACTGAGCTGGCCTTCGAGCCGGGCGCCGGCAACACCATTATGTCGTACGACTCGCGGTGCGCCCCCGACAACGTGGGCGGTGGCATCGACTACTTTCACGCCGGCAGCATCAGCGCCATCCTGTCCCGCATCAGCCAAACCTGCGGCACCGTGGTGCCGACCAGCAACCGGCCGCCAAGCGTGAGCGTGCCGCCCAGCACCTACACCATTCCTAAAGGCACGCCCTTCAGCCTGGCCGGCCGCGGCTCCGACCTGGATGGCGACACCCTCACCTATTCCTGGGAGCAGCTGGACCGCGGCGACCCTACCGGCCTGGCCAACGCCGCCACCGACCCCACGGGCCCGCCGCTGTTCCGCTCGTTTGCACCGGTAGCCACTCCGGTGCGCACATTTCCGGCGCTGTCGGCTATTCTGAGCAATACTGCTTCGGTGGGCGAGATTCTGCCCTTGGTGGCCCGCCAGCTCAACTTCCGCCTCACCGTGCGCGACAACCACCACAGAGGGGGCGGTGTAGCGGCGGCTAACGTAGCGGTGGCCGTGGCTGAAGCCGGTCCGTTTCGGATTACGGCTCCCAATGAAGCCTTTACGGCCGCGCCCGGCAGTCTTTACACCCTAACCTGGGACGTGCTGGGCACCGACCAGGCGCCGGTAAGCTGCGCCAATGTGCAGGTGCTGTTTTCGGAGGATGGCGGCCTCACCTTTCCCACGGTGCTGGTGGCCAGCACGCCCAACGACGGCTCGGCCTCGGTGCGGCTGCCCAACTTGCTCACCACCAAAGGCCGCCTGAAAGTACAAGCTGTGGGCAACATCTTCTTCGCCATCAACAACGCCAACCTGACCCTGAGCGGCCCCCTGACGCCCCTGCCCGTGGAGCTGGCCTCCTTTACGGCCGAAGCCCGCGGCGCCGTGGCGCACCTGGCCTGGACCACGGCCGCCGAGCGCAACAACCGCGGCTTTGCCGTGGAAGCCTCGGCTGATGGCGCCGACTTCCGCCGCCTCGGCTGGGTGCCGGGCCAGGGCAGCACGCCGCTGCCGAGCACCTACCGCTTCGAGGATGCCGCCCTGGCTTCTTACCGGGCCACCACCGTGTACTACCGCCTGCGCCAGCTCGACACCGACGGCACCGAAACCTTGTCGCCGGTGCGGGCCGTGGTGGTGCCTACCGGCCTGGCCGCCACCCTGCGGCTGTGGCCCAACCCCACCCGCGGCTCCGTTACGGCAGTTGGCCTGGCGGCCGGCCAGCCCGTGCAGCTCCTCGACCTGGCCGGCCGCGTCCTGCTCACGACCACCTTCCCCGCCACCGGCTCCCTCCAGCTTGAGCTGCCCGCCGGGCTGGCTCCCGGCGTGTACGTGGTGCGCGGCGGCGGGCAGGCCCGGCGCCTGGTGGTGGAATAGTCTGGTGGTGGGATAAGCGCTAGGCGCTGCGGCACGCGCTGCAACAGCATCCCCTCTTCCGGCCAGGCCAGGAGAGGGGGTGCGGGGCTGACTTTAGGTTTCTAACTTCCACTTGACATATTTGGAAGAATGTTATTCTCTGAACGTTAGCCCCGCTTTTTCGCCATGCACCTACGCAACGCTTCCCAGAAGAAGAACTCCCGCCGCCTGCTGGCCTGGTTGCTGACGGCCGGCTGGCTGCTCACCGCCCTGCCGGGCCGGGCCCAGCAAGGCAACCTGGCCTCCCTGCGAGCCGGGCATCCCCGCCTGCTGCTTACGCCAGCCGAGGTGCAGACCCGCCGCGGCCTGATTGTGACGGACCCGTTTCTGCGGCAACAGTACGCCAGCCTGGTTAGCCGGGGCACGGCGCTGCTGCAGGAGCCGGCCCTGCAGTACGTCATCACCAACGACCGGCTGCTCGACGTGAGCCGGGAGGCCGTAAACCGCCTTACCACGCTGGGGCTGCTGTACCAGCTCAGCGGCGAAGCCCGCTGGGCCGAGGCCACCCGTGCCAACCTGCTGGCGGTGTCGGCTTTTCCTGACTGGCACCCCGCGCACTTCCTCGACACCGGCGAAATGAGCCTAGCCGTGGCCCTGGGCTACGATTGGGTGTACGACCGGCTGTCGGCGGCCGACCGCGCCACCATCCGGCGAGCCCTGGTGGAGAAAGGGCTGCGCCCCGGACAGCGCCACTACCAGCGCGGCACTTGGTGGACCAATAAGCAGAGCAACTGGGGGCAGGTGTGCAACGGCGGCCTGGGCACGGCGGCCCTGGCCATAGCCGACGAGCAGCCTCCCCTGGCCGACTCTATCCTGACCTACGTGGCCCGCAACCTGCCCGTGACCATGCAGCTGTACGCCCCCGACGGCGGCTCCGAAGAAGGCCTGACCTACTGGAACTACGGCACGCGCTACAACTGCCTGTTTATTGCGGCGGCGCAGTCGGCGCTGAGCACCGACCTGGGCCTGCTACAGCGCCCCGGCTTCAGCCAGACCGGCGACTACCGCCTGCACATGATTGGTCCCCTGGACCGCAGCTTCAATTACGCCGACCAGAACGAGTCGGTGTTTGGCGCGCCCGTGATGCTGTGGCTGGCCCGACAGTTTAACAACCGCTTTTACGCCCGCGCCGAGCTGGACCGCAACGGGGCTGGCGGCGTGCTGGCCCTGCTCTGGTACGAGCCCAGCCTGGGCCAGCCCACTCCCAACGTGGTGCCGCTCAACGCCAGATTCGACCGGATTGACGTGGCGACCCTGCGCAGCAGCTGGACCGACCCGCGCGCCTGGTATGTGGGCTTCAAGGCCGGCGACAACCAGGCCAACCACGCCCACCTCGACATTGGCAGCTTTGTGCTGGACGCCAACGGCCAGCGGTGGGGCCTCGACCTGGGCATCGAGCAGGAGACGTACAAGTTTGCCAACGGCAGCCGGCGCAACACCTACTACCGCATCCGCACCGAGGGCCACAACACGCTCACCATCAGCGCCAACGACCAGCAGCCCCTGCGCTTCGCCAACCAGCACCCCCAGGGCGCGGCCCGCATTACCCGCTTCGACGCCGCTGCGCCTTTCGCCATTACCAACATGACCAACGCCTACCTGCCTTTCTCCACCGACGCCCGTGCCCTCACGCGCGTGGAGCGCGGCATACGGCTGCTGGGCAACCAGCAGGTGCTGGTGCAGGATGAAGTGCAGGCCAGCAGTCCAGTCGAGGTTATCTGGAATTTCCACACCAAAGCCGCCATTGCCATCAGCGGCGCTACCGCCACGCTTACGCAGGGCGGCGAAACCATGCGGGTGCACATTCTGGCTCCGGCCGGGGCGCAGTTTGTAGTAGTGGATGCCCAGCCGCCTCAGCCCGAGGAGCGTAACACTGGTGTAAAAAACCTCACCGTGCAGTTCCCGGCCCGCACTACCAACACTACTATTGCGGTGCGCTTCGTGCCGGCTGGCAGTACGGCCGCCGCGCCCCCGGTGCAGCCCCTGGCCGCCTGGAGCCGCACCCTCAGCAGCCAGTCCGCCGGCTTAGCCGGGTCAGTGGCGCCGTTTCCCAACCCCTGGCCGGCCGCCGCTCAGCCCCTGCACCTGCCGCAACTCCCACCAGCCGCCACCCACGTAACCCTGCACACGCTGAGCGGCCAGCTCGTGCATCAGGCGCCCACGCGGGGCACCAGCCTGCTTATTCCCCGGCAGGCCCTGCCCCCAGGCCTCTACCTGCTTACTATCCACACCCCGGAGCAGCGTTTTCATCAGAAGCTGGAGGTGAGCAGGGAGTAGCCAGTGGTAGCGGCGCGACCCGTCGCGTCTGCTTGTCCACGCTGTCAGAACACTACTCAGTCAACGAGCAGACGCGACGGGTCGCGCCGCTACACTCGCGTGGTGGACACACTATGCACAAAACTACTATAGCTCACCTACGTCCGCTGCCGTCACTGGTACAATGAGTGCTGCGATGCTATCTGCTTCAGCTGTTTTACATTCATCATTCTTGGCTGCGCCCACATTATTTGAGTAGTCATCTGCAAAGGCTGTCAGGTGATTTATAGTTATACCATATTTTGTATATCCCCTGTGAGAAGTCACAGAAATAGTGACGCTTACTACATCGGACTATTTGTTGCTCACTCACTAGCACTTTACATTATGGTCCTGATTATCAAAATCTTGTATTCAACTAAAGCTTGTTAAGCAGCCTACATAGTGCTTTGGCATATGTTTAGCGAAAATAAGGCGGTGGTGTAAAGCTTAAGGTGGTTTCTGTTTCCAAATTACCTCTGAAAACGGTCTCCATTGCCTAAGCTTTTTTCGTCAGAGCCTGACACATGGGGGGATTACAGCGGTTTCAAAAGCAGTGTACACTCTGTATAAAGACATGGCCCGGCGCGTCTGCTCGTGCGCACCGGTGGAACCGTTGCGGTATTAATCGGGCGAGCAACGCGCAGACGCGAAGAGTCGCGTTTGCGCTACATCCCAGCCACACCGTTCCCGAAACCGTCATACTTCGCTATATACCACCGCCTTAATTAATAATCTGCTGATTTTTAACTTTTATATAAATATACCTTGTTTTTACACTATACAAGTGATTGACAAAGTGATGGCTAAGCTATTTTTTATAATTGGTATGCTAAAAACTTTATACATTATTTATTTACACCATAATCATTATTACCCCACTATGACGGAGGACATTACTAGTAATAGCTCAACTCAAATAAACCATTAAGTTTTTTCTTATGACACGACAAGTGCACATACATATTCACTGCGCCGGCCGTAGGTTGCCTGTTCGCGGAATAAACTACATGAGTATTCATCAAAGTGTGTACACACATCATAATTTTGAAATCAATATTCCATTCGACTTATTGGAGAATCGAGAACTTGGATTTATTACAAACACTCATCGCGAATTAATTGGCAGTACAATTGAAATAACCGCCTTACATTATCTTACATATACACCTCATAAATTATCTTTTTTAGGTATAATTACAGAATTTATAATTACTAGCGACAATGATTATACTGGTAGCATTCTTATTAAAGGACAAAGCCCTACTTATTTATTAGTAGACAGCGTACATAAGCGTGCATTTTGCAATCAAACACTAGCTGATATTGTAAACCAAATATTAGAACTATACCCTATCAATATATTGCACCGTAGTAATAATTTGGTTGATAAACCATTAGAATATGTTGTACAGTACAAAGAAAATAATTTTGATTTTCTAAATAGACTATTGCATGAACATCATGAATGGTTTTATTATGATGGACAAAGATTACAGATTGGTTCACCCACTCAAGAATCTACGGAACTTTTATTTTTGGATGGTGTATGGGGTTCTTACCAATTAATGACAAAGGTTCATCCTCCTCAGCAAAAGCTATCATATTATAATCCTCTGTATCATGAGCATTGGCTAAGTTTTAATAGTGTAGACACAAAAGAGTTAAATGTAAATCCGTTGGCTAAAGCCACTTATGAAGTTTCAAATAAATTATATGGACAAACATCATATAGCCAGCCAGTACTTCCTGCTACTAGCCAAAGCAGCTTAACTCAAGCTGCCCAAACATCTGATCTTTCCCGCGCCGGTGCTCACCTAACTTTCCATGGCCGAAGTGGTAATCCGAATATTCAAATCGGTATGCTCATTGAAGTTACAGCTACGGGCTTAGGAAGCGACCATTCTGGCATTATTTCGGTAGGAAAATACCGTGTTATCACTATTAGTCACTATGTAGATCAACAACATAATTATGAAAATATGTTTGTTGCTATATTACATTCCTTATCTACACCACCTGCTAATCCGACAGTGATTCCGCCGGTTGCGGAAGCTGAGTTGGCTGATGTTATAGATATAAAAGATCCACTTAAGCTCGGTCGCGTCAGAGTGCGCTATCATTGGCCAGTTAAGAAGCCTCAGCATGCTGAAAGTGTATGGATCAGGCACGTAACTCCATACAGCGGTGATGGTAAAGGAATATTATGTATACCAGAAGTAGGCTCGCAGGTGCTTGTGGTTTACGAACATAACCGTGCTGAATATCCATTAATAATGGGCAATTTATTCCACGTCCATAACAAACAAAACGCAACTTATTCTCCTGATATCAAGGGAATTCAAACGGCAGGCGGAAATAAACTTGTATTTACTGATACACCTGGTGAACAAAAAATCCTTATTTCTAATGGCAATAAAGAGGATACATCTGTAGAAATTAACTTTAAAGGCGATGGAAGTATTTCCCTTAAAACCAAAGGAAATATAACACTTGAAGCGGGTGATGAAGGAGAAATCAAAATGCACGCTAAAAGTATCTCGTTCGAGGCCCAGCAGAAAATTTCTATGAAGACGAAGAAATACACCATGAAGGCGGAGAACAAAATCAGAATGAGCTCGCGCGACACCGACATCGTATAGGTTCTGCCATGCCACATCCACTCGAATATGTTATTTCCGGGGCGTTGCTGCAATGCAGCCAGGGCTTGATTCCGTCCCCATTCAAAGCCACTCCCCGCACCACCAAGGTTCAGGGGCTTCTGATAGGAAACATCACGGACAACAGGGCAGCTCGCAACATTCATACGTTTGCCGTGTGTAAGAGCCTGACTAAGAGGGCGAAGGGAGTACCGCAACCTTGTTTTCCTCAGCCCGAGACCTGGCAGAAAGCTTACTCCCCGGTGAAAGTAGGTGGAGCCGAAGCACTGGTGTTTCAATCTTGCATTAATTGTCCTTTGGGTAAAGGCAAAATTAGCTTTGTAACATCAGGGCAGGCACCAGTGCCACCCGAAGTGGTTAACGAAGTCAACCAATTAAAGCAGGAAGCATTCGCAGCTGTCAGACAGGGGATCGAAGAAAGAAAATCTCAAGGCGAATCCAGTATCCTGGGCTGGATTCCTATACTAGGACCTGCCCAAGGAGTAGGGGAGGCAATACGGGATGGAGATCAGAAGAAAGGGGTATTCAACACACTTTCTCTCGCACTTGATGTTGCTACATTGGGTACGGGAACAATAGTGAAGAAAGGAGCAACTACAGCAGCAGCCAGAGTTACCGGAGCGAAGGTGACGCTGGGTTTAGCCAAGAAACAGCTGCTGACCGTAGCAACCAAGGCTCAGAATTTGAGTAAGAGTCTGCCAAACGTAGTAAAACGACTCACCGGAAAGTATAAGCCCGTAACGGGGTGCTTTGTGGCGGGCACCCCCGTAGCCGTAGAAGGCGGCTATAAGAACATCGAGGAGGTGCGCGTGGGCGACCTGGTGTGGTCGTGGCACGAGGAGACGGGGGAGCTGGCCCTCAAGCCCGTGCTGCAAACCATGCGGCATGAGGCCACCACCCTGGTCGAGCTGCAAGTGGGGCCCGCCTCCGTCGTGACCACGCCGGAGCACCCGTTCTGGACGCCGGCCGGCTGGGTGGAGGCGGGCCGGCTGGAGGAAGACGCGCGCGTGCTGCGCTCGGACGGGCAGCTAGTGGGCCTGCACGAGGCCGAGCACCGCATCGGCGAACCAGTGCCCGTCTACAACGTAGAGGTGGCCGACTGGCATACTTATTTGGTTGGGGAGTGGATGCTTGTCGTGCATAACGCGTGCGCTAACAACAATCAGAAACCCCTAAGGACGGCGAGTGGCAAGGTAATTACGAATAGCAAGCACCGAGGACGGCTAAATCCGGAGGCGAAAAAGAAGGGATACAACGTACCCGTAAAGAAAAACGGCTATCCTGACTTCAGAAACTTTTTGTATAAGGGTCCTGAAAAAAACACAGTGACTATCGAAATGACCGGCAAGTACTATGATGATTTTACGGCAGCTACAAAAGCAGCTGGGTTTAGTAAACAGCCGGCTAATTATACTTGGCACCATACTGAGGTAGTAACGAAAAAAAAGATGCCAGATGGTACTTTTAAGTATTATAATAAAATAATATTAGTAGAATCTGGACCTCACGATGCGGCCCGGCACTCGGGCGGATCACAGTTGTTCCGCCAGTTAACGGGAAACCCTAAAGCTTACAGATAAAAAGTAACCTAACTTGCCTCGTCATGCAACTTGAGAACAGCAACCCTTTTGGCCCAGTAAATCCAGCAGACATTGCTGAATTTGAGGAAACAAATGAGATTACACTACCCAGTGATTACAAAGATTTCTTACTTCAACATAATGGAGGCCGGCCTTTGTATAGCAAGGTAGCCGGTACTGATGTGGAGGTGAAATGGTTGTATAGTATGATAGAAGAACCCGCCTGGGCTAGTTTGTTTAATGCGCTGGATGTTTATGAAGGGCGTATACCATCGTGGTACATGCCAATTGGCACTGACTCTGGCGGCAACCTGTATATTATGTCTTTGTATAAGAAAAATAAAGGAGTGATTGCGTTTTGGAGACATGAAGAAGAAGCAGAAGAAAATGGCTCCGATTACTTTGAAAATTTAACTCATATAGCTGATTCGTTCACAGAATTTGTACATTTACTACAGCCTAACGAATCTTAATGCTTAAGACATGCAAAAGGAAATAGATTTTTGCTTAACTCAAATACTTCGTATTGCCACTACATTAGTGCCGGAGAAAAATTGGAATTTGCTCCGAATTGAAGGATACATTGTAGGTTCCGTAACTGAAACAAGATCGTGGTATACAATATCAAACAATGATGAGGAAATTGAGTATAGCACATTTGACTTGGATTATATCAATGAAGATAGCGACAACAATGCAATTGGCAACTTTCTGGAGCAGATAAGAGAGTTAACATATGACGCTACAAGGGGTGCGTGGTATACAATAGAAATACGTTTTTATAAGGACGGCAGAACGCCAACAGTGCGCTATGATTATTACAACCAGCCCGCATTTGAAGAACCCATACCGATTGCACTCTACAAACAAGACTTGAAAGTTTACCCGCGACCAGCTAAATCAATACCTGAGTGGCTTTTGTAATTTTGCTTGCAGTGGGCGTAGAGAAAAGCACTGGTATAAGATAAGGTGATATTTGCCTGCAGTTTGGCTCTAAAAGCGGTTTCGGTAGCTGCCTAAGCTTGGTTTCACCGAAGCGCGGACAATGAACTGTTACCTCGCTTTGTACCGCCAATGGAAAAGCCTCTTTTCCTTTTCGCTGCTGGCCGTGCTGGCCACCGGCCGCTCCAAACAAGAGCCTACCACCCCCAAGGCACCCGTCGCTGCTTCCGCTACCGCCGATGCCAACGGCGAAAGTGCCTTGTGAATCAACGAGCGGCGCAAGGCCGGCCAGTACCTGCAATTGAGCGGTGGCCAGTACTGGATGTGTATGTAAGGCGGCGGCAACATGGTGATGCATCGCCAGTCGGATGGTTCCGTGCGTTGGAGTTTTTGCATCCAAAGCAACCCGGCGCGTTTTGCACCAAGCAAACCGATGGCAACTTCGTGATGTATGTCGCTAACGGGCGCCCGCACTAGGCTCAGCAGCGGGCATTATACCCTGCTGAACGGCGTAACTCTTTTTCTAGTCCTTTCTACCCCACCACCAGTTCCGTGAAGTCAGCCCCTACTATCACAGCGGGCAGCATCAAGCCGGTTTCGGTGGTGAACTCGGTGGCTTCGGCGGGCTGGCCGTCGGTGCTGAAGGCGGTGGCGGCGAAGGGCAAGCCGTGTAGCACCACGCGGTAGGCGGTCCAGGTGGGCTGGTACGGGCCTTCGATTTCCTGCTGCAGCAACAGGCCCTGCTCTGTGCCCGTGACGCGGAAGTGGCGGGTGGTGTGCTGGCCCTGCTCGTAGCCGTAGCCTTCGCCGCCGTCGTCGTAAAGCACGCTGGTTTGCTGGCCCTGCTTGAAGTAGACGTGCAGGGTCAGCTCATCCACCGTTTTCTCGCCCACATATTGCATGAGTGGGTACATGGGCACCACGGCCCCGGCCCGCACAAACAGCGGAATCCGGTCGAGGCCGGCGGCGGCCCACACCTCGGCCCCACCCTGCTTGGGCTCGTCGGTGTAGTAGTAGAACCATTCCCCTTTGGGCAGGTACATCCAGCGGCCATCGGCGCCGGCCTGGGTGATGGGGCACACCAGCAGGTGGTCGCCGAGGCTGAACTCGGCCATGCGCAGGTAGGTTTCGGGGTCGGTCTGGTCGAGGAAGGCCAGGGGGCGCAGCATGGGCGTGCCCTGCTGCACGTACTGCCAAAACGTGGTGTACATGTAGGGCAGCAGGCGGTAGCGCAGCTCAATGAAGCTGCGGGCCAGGGCCATGTAGTCCTCGCCGAAGCTCCAGGGCTCCTGGTCGCCGTGGTCGCCGGAGGAGTGGGTGCGGAAGAAGGGGTGGAAGGCCCCCAGGGCCACCCAGCGCACGTACAGCTCGCCGTCGGGCGTGTCGATAAACCCGCCGATATCGGACCCGATAAAGCTGAACCCGCTGATGCTCAGGCGCTGGCACTGAATGTTGGCCAGCCACAGGTGCTCCCAGCTGGCGATGTTGTCGCCGGTCCAGCCGGAGGAGTAGCGCTGCCCGCCGGCGTAGGTGCTGCGCGTGATGGTGAAGGGCCGGTTGGGGTAGCTGAACTGCTTGACGCCCGCGGCCGTGGCCCGCGCCATCTGCATGCCGTAGATGTTGTGGGCCTTGCGGTGGGAGGCGGAGTGGCCTTCGTAGTGGAAGCGCACATCATCGGGGAAAGTACCCTTCTCGAACACGGCCGGCTCGTTCATGTCGTTCCACACGCCCCGCACGCCGGTTTCCTGGATCAGGCCTTTAAATAAACCTGCCCACCACTCTCGCACCTGCGGGCGGGTGTAATCGGGGAAGTTGCAGAGGCCGGGCCACACCGAGCCCTTCATCAGCGGCCCATCGGCGCGGCGGCAGAAGTAGTCGTGCTCCAGCCCTTCGCGGTAGACGGAATAGTTGGGGTCAATCTTGATACCGGGGTCGATGATGACGATGGTCTTGAAGCCGTCTTCGGCCAGCTCCTGCACCATGCGCCGGGGCTCGGGGAAGTGGGTGGGGCTCCAGGTAAAGCACCGGTAGCCGTCCATGTAGTCGATGTCTAGATACAGGGCGTCGCAGGGAATTTGCCGGCTCCTGAAGCCCTGGGCAATAGCCTTGACCTGGCTTTCGGGGTAGTAGCTCCACTTGCACTGGTGGTAGCCCAGGGCCCAGAGCGGGGGCAGCTCGGGTGGGCACGTGAGGCGGGTGTATTCCTGGGTGACTTCCAGCAGCGAGGGGCCGTAGATGAAGTAGTAATTCATCTCCCCGCCCTGGGCCCAGAACGAAGCCACGTCGGCGCGCTCGGCCGCAAAGTCGAACCCGGCCCGGAAGGAGTTGTCGAAGAAGATGCCGTGGGCAATGCGCTGGTGCAGAGCCAGGAAGAAGGGAATATTCTTGTAGAGCGGGTCGGAGCCTTTCTGGTAGCCGTAGGTGTCGGTGCCCCAGTTGGTGAACTGCCGCCCGCGCAGGTTCATGTTGTCGGGCTTGTCGCCGAGGCCGTAGTAGTGGGCGCCGCTCTGCACCAGCTTGCTCATCTTCACGATGTCGTTGCCGGTTTCGTACTCGTACTCCCAGTGAAAGCCTTTTTCGTCTTCGCTCAGCACCAAGCCCGAGCGGTTGAGCACGCGGGTACGCAGGTTTTCCTTGTCAACCACGCAGATAAGCCGGTCGGTGGTGATGCGGAAGTGGTCGGCCTTGTCCCGGAACTCCAGAAACTCGGGCGCTTGGCGGGCGGGCACGCCCTCGGGGAAGGCGTAGCTGAAATCGGGCGCGAAACCGGCCTCCGTGGCGTAGCGGAAGCGCAGAATTTTATCGGAAATAACCTGGAGCAGCAGCTGCGCCCCATTGTCGCAGCGAAACAGGAAGTCGGCGCCCTGCTGCTCGCCTGTTAGAACCCGGCCGGGGACGAGTTCCTGCTTGGAACGCGCGGCCAGGTCGTTGACCATGTAATTGTTTTCCTGGAAAGAGTCGGCCATACGGCAAGAATGCGGGAAAGAGAAGGCAACAACTTCGGGCCACACCGGATGCTGTTGCGGAAAGACTGCAAGGTAAAAACGATTCGACCCACTTCCTGCGGTGGAGGTAGCAGGAATGTGGCTAAGGCGAATTTTTAGCTCTGGTTGCCTCACCCCCACCCCTCTCCGAAAAGGAGAGGAGCTCTAGCGCTAGCTTCTAGTTGACGTTCTGCCATCTATCAACCACCTCTAGCCCACCCTCGCTTGATGCGCGACAGTTGACAAGGAAAGCAACCAGCTCTAGCTTTTAGCTTCTGCTTCCAAACAAGCTCAGCAACAGTTAAATACTATATCAGAGGCACGGCGGGCCGCATTTTTCTCTACCTTGCCACAGCTGGCCCGTACTGTTTTCACTATGATATCTGCTCCTGTTCCTGTGTTGTTGCTTGGCTGGAACGGCGCTTCTCCCCTAGCTGGCGGGGCTCCGGCGGCGCACTTGCCTGAGTTGCTGCGGGGCCTGACTTCGCGCGCCGCCCTGACCGTGCTGCTGCCTCATGCGGCTCCCGCCCTGGCTGCGACGGGCATTTGGGCCACTGCTGTTTTCAGCTTTCCGCCCTCTGACCTGCCTACTCCGGCGCGTCCGGCCCGGCCTGCCGGCTGGCAGCACCCAGCCGCCCCGTACCAGGGCGCCGATGCCGCGGCCCAGGCGCCCGGCACCCGCCCCGGCCGGGCCGTGCCCGCGGCCCCGTACCTGGGCAGCACGCCGGCGCCAGTGGCGGCCAGCAGCACGGGGGAAAACGCGGAGGCCGGACCCGGCTTTTCGGCCGCTTCGCCAGCCGATGATGCCGAACAGGGGGAGCCGACAACGGCTGCCGCTTTGGCTACTCTTGCTGCACCAGCCGCGGAACTCTTGCTCAACGAGGACGACTTTGCCACCCCCGCTGAGCCGGCCGCTACCGAGGCCCACGCCCTCAGCCAACCCGCCGATGACCTGGTGCCGGACGCGCCAACCGCGGCCGAGCCGGTGCCGGCGGTGCCCGCCGCGCTGGCCGCTGAGCTTTCCCCCGACGCCGACCTCAACCGGCAGGTAATTCAGTACGCCCGCCTGGCTACGCGCCGGGCGCTGGCGGAGGAGTTTGCCGTGATTTATGCTACCGAGTGGCCTACCTGGCTGGCGGCCCTGGAAATCCGGCAGCAAACCGGCCGGCCCCTGGCCCTGCACGTGCACTCCCTGGCCCAGGACCGCCCCACCCCCGCCGACCGGGGCTGGGGCCAGGAGCTGGAGCGCCTGGCCCTGCGCCGCGCCGACCTGGTGCTGGCTTCTTCTGAGGAGCTGGCCCAGCGCCTGCGCGCCACCTACCCGCTGCCGCCCCACCGTCTGCGGGTGGCCGCCGCCACCGATGCCGAGGCCGTGCACGCGGCTCTGCAGCGCCTGGAATCATCTTTTGCCGGCCGCTAGCTGGTTGTTTTCTCTTCGTTTTTCTAGCTCATGAGTGAATCTGTAGCGGCGCCGCGCCACGAGTTTGAGGCCGCGCTGGAAATGGACGGCGCCGACAGCGGCGTGTTTCTGCTGGTGCCCTTCAGCGTGCCCGAGGTGTACGGCGTGAAGGGCGTGCTGCCCGTGCGCGGCACCATCGACGGCTTCCCCATCCGCCTCAACCTGACGCCCCTGGGCGACGGGCAGCACGTGCTGCCGGTGAAAAAGGAAATCCGCAACGCCATCGGCAAGACCTGGACCGAAACCGTGCGCGTGGTGCTGGAGCGCGACACCGACGCCACCGGCCTGCAACTCCCCGACGACCTGGACCGGGCCCTGGACCGGGCCGGCCTGCGCCCCCGCTTCGACGAGCTGCCCTACGCCAAGCGCAAAGAGCTAGCCCAGCGCATTGCCCGCACCAAAAAACCCGATGCCCGCACCCAGCGCATCGAAGACGCCCTGGAAATAGCCCGTTCCGGCCGAAAGACAAAGCAGTAATTACTGGCGGCAGACTTCTGGCGGCAGACTTGCCAGCTTTGCTGGCGCGTCTGCCCGCCGGGGAATGGGGCAAGTCTCCCGACTTGCGGCCGCGCAGCGGCCAGCCGGTACCGCGCCGCATGAACAAGGAGTGGGACAGAAGACTGTAACGCGAAGTTGTACTTCGCGAGGCACGTGGACGATTGGTGTGGCATCGTTCCAACGCCTCGCGAAGTGAAACTTCGCGTTACAGTCTTTTAGCTGAGCGACAAATCCACGCGGCGCCATGCCGGCTAGCCGCCTGCGGCGGCCGCAAGTCGGGAGACTTGCCCCATCTACCGGCGGGCAGACGCGCCAGCTCTGCTGGCAAGTCTGCCGCCAGCGGCTACATTCGCGCCAGCACCAGCGCCGTGCGGTTCGTCACGTACAGGCTCAGCTTGTCCACTCCATCTTCCCGGAAGGTTTCGTACACAAACTGCTCATCCACGCGGCCGAAGCCGCCGAAACGGGTGGCGTCGGAGGACAGCAGGACGCGGTAGCGGCCGGGCTGGGGCACGAAAAAGCGGTAGTCGGGCACGCTGCGGTCTACGTGGAAGCTGAAGACGAACACCAGGCCGCCGCGCTCAAAAATGAGGACTTGGTTGGTGGGGTCGAGGTTGAGCAGGCGGGCGGGGCCGGCCGCCAGTAGGCGGGTGGTGCGGGCCAGGTGCAGCATGGCCTGGTCGAAGTGAAGCAGAAACTGATACTTCAGGTCGGGATTATCGGCCAGGCTCCACTGGCGGCGCGCGAAGTGGTGGCTCCAGTTGTTGCCTTCCCGTGGAAAGTCCACCCATTCGGGGTGGCCGAACTCGTTGCCGATAAAGTTGAGGTAGGCCTCGCCGCCCAGGCTCAGGGTGGCCAGCCGGATGAGCTTGTGCAAGGCCACGCCGCGGGCCGCGACGGGGCTGGGGTCGTCGCGGTGCATGTGGTCGTAGATGGCGCGGTCCAGCAGCCAGTGGGCCAGGGTTTTGTCGCCCACCAGGGCCTGGTCGTGGCTTTCAGCGTAGGCTACGGTTTTCTCGCCGGGGCGGCGGTTGGTAAGCACGTGCCAGAGGTCATGCAGGTTCCAGTCTTCGTCGCGGGTGTGCTTGAGCAGCTTGATCCAGTAGTCCGGGATGCCCATGCCCAGGCGGTAATCGAAACCAATGCCGCCTTCCCGGATGGGCCGGCACAGGCCGGGCATACCGCTCATGTCTTCGGCAATAAGCAGGGCGCTGCGCTTGATTTCGCGAGTCAGCGTGGCGGCCAGCTGCAAGTACAGCACTGCGTCTTCGTCCACCTCGGGCCCGAAATACTGGTCGTAGCTCCCGAAGCTCACGCCCTCGCCGTGGTGATGATAGAGCATGGAGGTGATGCCGTCGAAGCGGAAGCCGTCGAAGTGGAACTCCTCGAGCCAGTAGCGCAGGTTGCTGAGCAGAAACTGCTGCACCTCGGGCTTGCCGTAGTCGAATAGCTTGGAGTCCCAGCCGGGGTGGTTGCCGCGGGGGCCGGGGTGAAAGTACTGCCCACCCGAGCCGTCGAAGTCAGCCAGCCCTTCGGCCTCATTCTTCACGGCGTGGGAGTGCACCACATCAAGCAGCACGGCCAAGCCCCGATTGTGCGCTTCGTTGACGAGGTACTTAAGGTCGTCGGGGGTGCCGAAGCGGGAGGATACGGCGAAGAAATTAGCCACGTGGTAGCCGAAGGAGCCGTAGTACGGGTGCTCCATCACGGCCATAAGCTGCACGCAGTTGTAGCCGCCAGCCTGGATGCGGGGCAGGATATGGTCGGCAAACTCGCGGTAGGTGCCCACGCGGCCTTCCTCCAGGGCCATGCCCACGTGAGCTTCGTAAATCAGCGGCTCGCGCACGGCGTTGGGCACCCGGAACTTCTGGTCGGTCCAGGTAAAAGGCGTGTCGGGGCGCCACACTTGGGCGGCGAAGTCCTTGGTGGCTTCGTCCTGCACGGCGCGGCGCAGGGTGGCCGGCAGCCGGTCTTTGGCCCCGTGCTGGGTCACGACGTGCACCTTGTAGCGGGAGCCGGGCGTGAGGCGGTCCTGGTAGTCTTTGTCACTCAGAAACACTTCCCACACGCCGTCTTCGAGGCGGCGCAGGGGCGTAGCCTGCCGGTCCCAGCCGTTGAAGTCGCCCACCAGAAACAACCCTTCAGCGGCCGGCGCCCACTCCCGAAACCAATAGCCGCGGCGGCGGGCGTCGTAGTTCAGTCCCAGGCGCTGATGAGCCAGCGCAAACCGGCCCAATGACCCGCACTGAGCCGTGATGTCGGCTAGGCGCTGAGCGAGGCGCTGCTGGCGTCGTAGCAGCACGGGCTCGTAGGGCGTGAGCCAGGAGTCTTGCTGCACCAGCGGCAGCACGGCGGCGGATGAGTCGGAGGCGGTTGGTTCGGTAGTCATGGCGCAGCACGGTTCAGGTCAGGCTCAAAACTACGGGGATTGGCTGTAACGTTTACTACGCGAGGTGGTAAGGCTGGCGGCAGACTTCTCGCCTTTGGCGAGGCGTCGGCCTGCCGGGGAATTGGGCCAGTCTCCCGACTGGCGGCCGCCGCAGGCGGCCAGCCGGAACCGCGCCGCGTGGATTTGTCGCTCAGCTAAAAGACTGTAACGCGAAGTTGTACTTCGCGAGGCGTTGGAACGATGCCACACCAATCGTCAACGCGCCTCGCGAAGTGGAACTTCGCGTTACATTTTTCTTCCCTACCGGTCTATACGGCGCGGTACCGGCTGGCCGCTGCGCGGCCGCAAGTCCGGAGACTTGCCCCATGGGCCGGCGAGCAGACGCCTCGCCAAAGGCAAGAAGTCTGCCGCCAGGGTTGCTATCTTCACCTCTATGAAACGCCTGCTCTACCCGCTTACCCTGGCCCTGCTGCTGGGCTGCTCCACTACTGCCACGCGCCCGGCTTCCACTCCAGCGGCTACTCTGGCTGCTCCCGTGCCAGCCGTTACGCCGGTTATTACCGAGCGGGCCATGGTCACGTCGGCGCACCCGGAGGCGACGCGCATTGGGGTGGAGGTGCTGCGCCGGGGCGGTACTGCCTGGGATGCCGCCGTGGCCGTGCAGTTTGCCCTGGCCGTGGCCTTGCCCACCGCCGGCAACATCGGGGGCGGGGGCTTCGTGCTCTACCGGGCTGCCGACGGCCGGGAAGGCGCCCTTGACTTTCGCGAAACCGCCCCCGCTGCCGCCTCGCGCGACATGTACCTCGACCAGCAGGGTAACATCATCCCCGACCTAAGTACCCTGGGCCACCTGGCAGCCGGGGTGCCGGGCACAGTGGCGGGCATGGCTGCGCTGCATCAGAAGCTGGGCAAGCTGCCCTGGCGCGAGTTGGTGCAACCGGCCGTGGACTTAGCCGCTCAAGGGCTCAAGCTGACGGAAAAAGAAGCCGCCGGCCTCAACCGCCAGCGCGAGGCCTTTCTGAAGTACAACCCCAGCACGCCCCCGGCCTACGTGCGCCCCGATGGTGCCACCCGCCCCTGGCAGGCCGGCGACGTGGTGCGCTACCCCGACCTGGCCCGCACTCTGGAGCGCATCCGGGACCAGGGGCGCGCCGGTTTCTACGAGGGCCAAACGGCCGACCTCATCGTGGCCGAAATGCAGCGCGGCAAAGGTATTATCACTAAGCAAGACCTAGCCAATTATCAACCCAAGTGGCGCACACCCCTGCACGGCCAGTACCGCGGCTACGAGGTGCTGACATTTCCGCCGCCCAGCTCCGGGGGCGTGGCGTTGCTGCAAATGCTACAGATGCTGGAACTCTACGACCTGCGGCAAGCCGGCTGGCACACGCCCCAGGCCGTGCACTGGATTACCGAAGCTCAACGCCGCGTGTACGCCGACCGCGCCACCTACCTCGGCGACCCGGACTTTGGCCATGTGCCTGTGGCCCAACTCTTAAACCCGACTTACAACAAGCAGCGCATGGCCTCCACCCTGCCCTACCAGGCTACGCCCAGCGCCCAGGTACCGGCCGGCGCAGGCCTGCCCGGCTACGAGTCGGACCAGACGACGCACTACAATGTGGTAGACGCCCAGGGCAACGCCGTGGCCTGCACTACCACCCTGAATGGGGCTTACGGCAGCAAAGTGGTGGTGGCCGGGGCGGGCTTTCTACTGAACAATGAAATGGACGACTTCAGCGCCAAGCCCGGCACGCCCAACGCCTACGGCCTAGTGGGCGGCGCGGCCAACGCCATCCGGCCCGGCAAGCGCATGTTGTCGTCGATGACCCCGGCCATCCTCACCAAAAACCGGAAGCTGGCCCTGGTAGTGGGCACACCCGGCGGCTCCACCATCATCACCAGCGTGCTGCAAGCCATTCTGAACACGCTGGACTACGGCCAGAACGCCCAGCAGGCCGTGGCCGCCCCGCGCCTGCACCACCAATGGCTGCCCGACCAGATTGACGTGGAAGAAGGCGCCCTGCTGCCTGCCGCCCAGGACTCGCTACGTGCCCGCGGCTACCGCCTGAACCCGCGCGCGCCCTGGGGCCGCGTCGAGGTGATTCGGGTGCTGCCCGGCGGCCGACTCGAAGGCGGCGCCGACCCGCGCGGCGACGATACGGCCGGGGGGTTCTGAAATGTGGATTACGCGGGTTTTGGTCACGTCATGTGTCCGCCCACATGAAAAGAGCTTGCCAGCTGGCAAGCTCTTTTGCATGATGCTGTGGGAGGGCGTGCTGAACAGGAAATGAGCGGCTAGACAGTGGCGCAGTCAATCATTCAATCGTCACCGAAATCCGCGCAATCTGAAAAATCCGCGGCAGTGCGTGATTCAGGCCTGCTGCAGCTGGCGGCCGGCGTCGCTGAGGGCTTGGGCGAGCTGGTTGAGAGAGTCGATGTAGCGGGGGTTGGCGTTGTCGACCAGGCTGTTGATGTGCTCGGCCAGGGTGAAGAGGGCGCTGCCGATGGGTGCCGGGTCGGGGCGGGGGTCGGCGAGGTAGCCTTTCAGCTGCACCAGGTCGGCGGCAATGGTCTGGTGGGCATCGTCGCCGCTGGCGCGCAGCAGCTGAATCCAGCCGTCGATGTTAGCCGGAGCCGTAGCAGCGGCTTCGGACAGATTTCCGCCCTCAAACAGGCGCAGGGTGGCCGTGAGGTGGTCGGCACTGGCGGAATGGGAAATGGACATAAGGACGTGGTTTTTATATGAAAAGGGAATGCCTGGGCGGGGGCTACAGCGTACCGGCAGCTTGTTGCAGGGCCTGGCCTAGCTGCTCCAGCTGCGGCTGCACCTGGGGGCCGGCGGCGGGGGCGCTTTGGGTGGTCAGCTCGGCAAGCCGGTACAGGCACTCCCTGATCTGGGCAACGTCGGAAGGGGTGCCGTGGCCCAGGGCATTGTAGAGGCGCTGTAGCTCGGCAATCAGGTCGGCAAACTCGTCATGGGGGGCAGTTTGCAGCAAGTGCATCCAGCGGTAGAGGTTGTCGCCAGCGGCGGGGAGCAGGCTGGGCAGGTGGTCGGTTTGCAGGGCGTGCAGGGTGGCGCCCAAGTGGGACTCCACACCGGCCAGGGCCGAGCCGGGCGAGTGGCCAGGGTTGCTAGGATCAGGGTGCATAGGCAGAAGGAAGAATGACGTGTAGGGTTAAGGATGTCAGAACCAGCATCCCGGAGTAAGTTCGGTTAGGACATTTTGAGATTACCAGCGGCGGTGACGAGGGCTTGACCCAGGTGGCGCAGATGGTCGCCGGTGGCGTCGTGCATGTCGCGGGCGATGCGCGACACCTCCTGGCCCAGGTGCTGCAAGGAGCCGGTAATGGCGGGCCGGTCGTCGCGCTCCACGTGGCCGCGCAGGCTGCGCAGCTCGTTTTGCAGGCCCGTAATGGCCGAGCCGCCCAACCCATCGAGGGCATGAATCCAGTTGTCGATGTAGCCCAGGCCGGCATCAACGGGGTGGCTGCTGGGCTGTTCGAGAGCGGCGTAGATGCCAGTAATCGTGCGTTCGATGCGTTCCACGTGGTTCATGGCGCAGGGTTGAGAGGTGAAGGGATAAAGAACTGTACGCCAGCCAGCGCGCGGGCGTTGCTTGAGAAGCGGCAAGCTGCTAAAGCGGCTTAGGTTAGAGCTAGTTGCCTCACCCCCACCCCTCTCCGGAAAAGGAGAGGGGCTCTAGCTGTAGTTTCTAGCTGCTGCTCTACTGAGTGTCCACCACCCCTAGTCCCTCATGTACAAGGAGGGGAGCTAGCTGCTAGTTCTTGCTTTAAGAGCGTGTTGGGGAATTTAGCAACACACGGTTTAGGCCCTGCTCCATCTGGCGTCCGCGCAGCCGGAGGCGAAGTCGAAGCATCTCTGCCAGAGGTAGCTTCTGCCGACTGCAACGAAGCGGGAGAAATGCTTCGACAAGCGGACGCCAGATGGAGCAGGCCAATTCCCTAACACGCTCTTAACCTTTTAGCTCTCCATTTCAAACCGCTGCACTTATGCAACTGGAAAGAGCGGTGAACTATGATGCTGTAAGCTGGCTGAACAGGCTGGAAGCTCTCTTATCTTGCCGGCCCAATTACTGCTTTGCCCGCGTATGCTTCGCCGCTCCCTGCCTTTGCTGCCCTTTTTATTGCTCCCGCTGCTGCCGGCGGCTCACGCCCAGCGCGCCACCGATGGGCCTCCTACGCAGGACCCGTTTGGCCGGAAAGAGGCCGCCGCGCCCGTGCGCGCCATCGGCAACTACCGCAGCCACACGTACCAGAATGGCATCCTCACCATCCGCAGCACCGAAGGCAGCACCCTGCGCGTGCGGGCGTGGGCCGAGGGCGTGGTGCGGGTTGAGTTTTTTCCGGCCGGCCAGTCGGGGCCGGATATTGCGTCGGTGAGCGTGGTGCAGGAGCCGCGGCTGGCGCGGCCGGCAGCGCCGCGTTCCGTAGCCGGTCGCCTGGAGTGGCAGACGGACCCCGTCACCACCGTCATTATCCAGAAAAATCCGCTGCGGGTCAGCTACCAGCGCGGCGGCCAACCCCTGGTGGCCGAAGCCGGCGGTGTGTTTCAGCAGACTACGGCGGCTAAAGGGCCGGGTGGCGCGGGCGTGTCGTTTCGCCTCAGCCCCGACGAGCACCTGTACGGTACCGGCTCCCGGGCCCTGCCCCTGGACCGGCGCGGCCGTCGGCTCACCCTCTACAACGAGGCCCACTACAGCTACCAGAACGGCGAGCCAACCCTGAACGTAACCCTGCCCACCGTAGTCAGCAGCCGGGGCTACATGCTGTTCTTCGACAACCACACGGCCGGCACCCTCGACCTGGGCGCCACCGATACGAACGTGCTCGAATACCGGGGCGAAGGGCTAAACAACTTGGCTTACTTCCTCGTGGCCGGTTCTTCCTACGCCGAAATCCTGGACCGTTACACCGCCCTCACCGGCCGCCAGCCCCTGCCGCCGCGCTGGGGCATGGGTCTGATTCAGAGCCGCTTTGGCTATAAGACAGAGCAGGAGATGCACCAAGTGGCCGGCCGGATGCGCCGGGCCGGCTTCCCCCTGGATGGGCTGGTGCTGGACCTGTACTGGTTCGGGGGCACCAAGCAGCAGGGCGACTTCCGGTGGGTGCCCGAAAACTTTCCCGACCCCAAGCGCATGATGCGCCGCCTCGACTCGGCGGGCGTCAAAACCCTGCTGATTTCGGAGCCCTACGTGATGCGCACCTCCCGCAACGACTCACTGGTGCGCGGCCAGAACCTGGTGGGGCGCGACTCGGCGGGCCAGCCCTACACGGTGGCCTCGTTCTGGGCCGGGCCGGCTACGCTGCTGGATATGTTTCGGCCCGCGGCCCGGCAGTGGATGTGGCAGCAGTACGATAGACTGAAGCAGGACGGCGTAGGCGGCTGGTGGTGCGACCTGGGCGAGCCGGAAAATCAGCCCGCCGACATGGTGTACGACCTGGGCCCCACCCGCCGCATTCATAACGCCTACGGACAGGCCTGGGCCAGCATTCTGAGCGAAAACTACCGGCGCCAGTACCCGCAGGAGCGCCTGTTCAACCTGGCCCGCTCGGGCTGGGCGGGCATGCAGCGCCACAGCATCTTCCCGTGGTCGGGCGACGTGAACCGGTCGTGGTCGGGCTACCAGGCCCAGGTGCCCATCATGCTGAGCATGGGTTTGGGCGGGGTGGGCTACATGCACTCGGACGCCGGCGGCTTCTGCGTGGGTCCCGTGGACAGTGAGTTGTACACCCGCTGGCTCCAGATGGCCAGCCTCGGCTCCATCCTGCGCCCGCACGGCGAAGGCGTGCCGCCCGAGCCGTACTGGTACCCGGAGCCCTACCAGAGCAGCGTGCGCCAGGCTACCCATCTGCGCTACCAACTCCTGCCCTATCTGTACACCCTGGCCTGGGAAAATTCCCGCACCGGCGCGCCCCTCACCCGGCCCCTGAACTTTGGAGAAACGTATGTGCAGGCCGAATCGGTGGCAGCGGAGGCCCCGCGGCCGAATGGGCAGCCGGCTGCGGTCTGGAACTGGAACACCACGGCCTCCAGCGCTTGGGGCGCCGAGCAGCTTACCCAGCGGCGGCGGCGGCAGTTTGCGGCTCAGAATACGGCCGAGCTGGCCAACGTCAACGACCAGTTTTTGCTGGGCTCCAGCCTGCTGGTGGCCCCGGTGCTGCAGCCGGGCCAGCGCCGCCGCAACGTGGTGCTGCCGGCCGGCACCTGGATTGACTTCTTCACCCACGAAACCGTGCCCGGTGGCCGCACCGTGGGCCGCCCGGCCCCGCTGGCCCGCCTGCCCCTGCTGGTGCGGGCCGGGGCCTTCCTGCCCCTGACCCGCTACGCCCCCACCACCGCCGACTACCGCCCCGACACCCTCCAGGTGCGCTACTACGCCGATGCCGCCGCGGGCCCCACCACCTACACCCTCTACGACGACGACGGCCACTCGGCCCAGGCCCCGCAGAGCGGGCAGTACCAGCTCGTCAGCTTCCAGGGCTACACCACCGCCACCCAGGCCACCATCACGGCCGCCGTGCAGGGCCAGCCCTACGAGGGTGCCCCTGGCCGCCGCACCGTGGCCCTGCTACTGCCCCGCGTGGCCCAGGAGCCGGCAGCCGTGCAGCTCAACGGCGCCACCCTGCCGCCCACCGGCTACGAGTACAATGCCACGGCCCGAACCCTGCTGGTGCGCTTTCCGCTGGAAGCCGGCCAGCCCGCCACTGTGCGCGTGCAGGGCCTGGTACTGAACACCACACCCGCCCCCAACCTCAGCCCCGAAGCCCTAACGCTGGAAGCACCCGACAGCCGCACATTCGGGCCGGCCGAGGGCACTGCGCTACGCTACACCCTGCACCAGCCCGGCCAGCCCGGCCCGCTGCGCATCCTCAACGCTCGCGGTCAGGTAATACGCACCCTGCAACCCGCCACCGAAACCGGCCCCCACACCCTGCGCTGGAACGCCATCAGCGACCAGGGTCGCTTCGTGCCGGGCGGCGTGTACTGGGCCGAGCTAGCCGGCCAGCGCCAGCGGCTGGTGGTGATTGGTGAGTAGTGAAATGGTGAGGTGGTAGCGAGTGAAAGGTAAAAAGAACGGTCATGCTTCATCTAGCGTCCGCGCAGCCGGAGGCGAAGTCGAAGCATCTCTACTGAGGGTAATTCTAATCGTGCGGACGAAGCGGGAGAGATGCTTCGGCTGCGCTCCGCATGCCGGTCATTATACTTACCACCTCACCACTCCCCCATGCCTCACCTCCGCGCCTCCCTCCTGCTCAGCGGCTTGCTGGCCTTGGCCGCCTGCCGCCATAACCCGCCCGCTGAAACGGCCGTGACTTGCGCGCCGGCGGCTCCGCCCGAGTACACCATCCGGCACCCGGCCTGGGCCGATTCGGCCAGCATCTACGAGGTCAATATTCGGCAGTACACGCCGGAGGGCACGTTTCGGGCGTTTGAGCGGCACCTGCCGCGGCTGCAACAAATGGGCGTGGGCATCCTGTGGCTGATGCCGGTGCAGCCCATCGGCCAGAAAAACCGCAAAGGCACGCTGGGCAGTCAGTATTCCATTCGGGACTACCGGGCCGTAAACCCGGAGTTTGGCACGCTGGACGACCTGCGCCATCTTATCCGGGAAGCGCACGGACGCGGTATGCACGTGATTCTGGACTGGGTGGCCAACCATACCGCCTGGGACAGCCGGCTCGTGCAGCAGCACCCCGACTGGTTTACCCGCGACGCCCAGGGCCGCTTCGTGCCGCCCGTGGCCGACTGGCAGGACGTTATCGACCTGGATTACCGCCAGCCTGAGCTGCGGCGCTACATGGCCGAGACGATGCGGTGGTGGGTGCAGGACGTAGGCTTTGATGGCTTCCGGGCCGATGTGGCCGGCCTCGTGCCCATGGACTTCTGGAACCAGACCCGCCGGGAGCTGGAGCAGGTGAAGCCCGTGTTTATGCTGGCCGAATGGGACGAGCTGCACGACCCGCCCTTTCTGAAAAAGGGCCAGTTCGACCCCAACACCGGCATGCTGGAGCAGGCCTTCGACGCCACCTACGCCCTGCGCCTGCGGTATTTGCTCGACAGCATCAGCCGCGGCCGGCAGCCCGTAGCCGCCCTCGACCGGTACCGGCAGGTAGAGCGGGCCCGGTACCCGGCCACGGCCTACCTCATGTACTTCACTTCCAGCCACGACATCAACTCCTGGGACGGCACCGAGTATGAGCGCCTGGGCCCCGACGCCCAGCCCCAGGCCGTGCTGACGGCCCTGCTGCCGGGCATCCCGATGGTGTACAGCGGCCAGGAAGCGGCCCTGAAAAAGCGCCTGCGCTTCTTCGACAAAGACATTATTCCGTGGAACAACTTCCCGCTCCAAAACTTCTATACCCGCCTGCTTCAGCTCAAGCGCCGCCACCCTGCCCTGCGCAACGGCGACCCGTGCAGTCAGTTCACCCGCCTGGCCTCGCCGGAAGGCACCTACGCCTTCACCCGGACGAAGAACAACGCCGCCGTCTTCACCGCCGTCAACTTCACCGATGCCAGCCAGTCGATGCCGCTGCCCGCCGCCCCGGCCGGCCGCTTCCGGGACGTTTTTTCGGGTGAGACTGTGGAGCTGAAGCCGCAGGAGCAGCTGGCCATACCGGCCCGCGGCTGGCGGGTATTGGAAAAACGGTAGCACGAACGTCTGTTCCGCGCTACTTTCACCTATGCTTCTTGCCGCCCAATATGCCCTGGTTCAGAGTGCCCGCGCCGTGCTGCTCGACCAGCTGGCTACGCTGCCGCCAGCCGACTTTCTGGCGCCAGTGGCAACCTTTAACCACAGCAGCCTTCGCGACTTGCTGGTGCACGTAGCCAACTGCTACCGGCACTGGCTCGGAGTAATAGCCCAGGGCCAGCCGCGCCCCTACTTCGACCCGGCCACGGTGCCCGACGTGGCCGCTGCACGGCAGGTGTTTGGGAAGGTAGACGCACTGGTGACAAGCTTTGTGCAGCAGCAGGAAGGGGCGTGGCAGCGGCCACAGACTCTATCCGTGCCCGGCCGACCCGCGCCGCTGACCCTGACGCCGCTAGAGCTGTTCACTCACGTCATCACCCACGAGTTTCACCACAAAGGCCAGCTCCTGAGCATGGCCCGGCAGCTGGGCTACCCGCCCGTAGACACCGATGTAATTCGGTTTTAGTACCTGGCACTATCTGACGCCTATCTGGCGCGAGGTTAGCGCAGCGTACCTCGTGCCGAAAATGAGGTGGAGGCTGTGCCTCCACTGCCGCGCCAGCGGCAAGCCGGTACCGGGCTGTGCTGGCGTCAGTCGTTCTGGTGTGGGGAGGCACAGCCTCCCGTCATAGTGGGCACGAGTTACGCTGCGCTAAACTCGCGCCAGTCGCTAGCCAGTCGCTAGCCAGCCGCTAGGCAACTGCGCGGCGGGCTGGTCGTTCAACGGCAAAACTTTCCTCATTTCTTCGTGTCTGACGACCTGCACCCTCACGCTCACCTGTTTCCGGTGAAACATCCGGCCTGGGCCGCCGATGCAACTATCTACGAAGTCAACATCCGCCAATACACGTCGGAGGGCACGCTGCGGGCCTTTGCTGAGCATCTGCCGCGGCTGGCAGCTATGGGCGTTAGCATCGTGTGGCTGATGCCCATTCACCCCATCGGGGAAGTGAGCCGCAAAGGCACGCGGGGCAGCCAGTACGCCGTGCAGGACTATTTTGGGGTGAACCCGGAGTTCGGCACTCTCGACGACTTGCGCCAGCTGGTGCAGCAGGCCCACCGGCTGGGCCTGCGGGTGCTGCTGGATTGGGTGGCCAACCACACCAGCTGGGACAACCCACTCGTGCACGAGCACCCCGATTGGTACCAGCGCGACGCCCAGGGCCAACTGGTGCCGCCCGTGCCCGACTGGACCGACGTGGTAGCCCTGGACTACCGCCAGCCCGAGCTGCGCCGCTACATGACCGAGGCCCTGCTGTACTGGGTGCGCGAAGCCGACATCGACGGCTACCGCTGCGACGTGGCCGGGCTGGTGCCCACCAGCTTCTGGAACGACGCCCGCCGCGCCCTCGACCAGGTGAAACCCGTGTTTATGCTGGCCGAGTGGGACGAGCTGTACCCGTCGGGTGGGCTGACCTGGGACAATTTCGACGGCGACACCAAGCTGCTGGAGCAAGCCTTCGACATGACCTTTGGCCTGCGCCTGCACTACCTGCTCGACCACATTGCCGAAGGCAAGGCCCAGCTGGCCGACATCGACGCCTACCTGGCCGCCGAGCGGGCCAAGTACCCGTCCACGGTGTACCTGATGCACTTCACCAGCAACCACGACGTGAACAGCTGGGACGGCACCGAGTACGAGCGACTGGGGCCGCTGGCCCTACTCTTTGCGGTGCTCACGGTGCTGCTGCCCGGCATGCCCCTGGTGTACAGCGGCCAGGAAGCCGCCCTCAACCGCCGCCTGGCCTTCTTCGACCCCGACCCTATCGACTGGCAGGATTATCCGCTCCAGGACTTTTACACCCGCCTGCTTCAGTTCAAGCGCCGCCACCCCGCCCTGCGCAACGGCGACCCGCTCAGCCGCTTCCGCCGCCTGCCGTCTTCGTCGGAAAGTCTCTATGCGTTTGTGCGCGAAAAAGAAGGCCGGGCCGTGCTATGCGTAGTCAACAGCTCCGCTGAGCCCCTATCCTTGCCTATCGAAGTCGGCCCCTGGACTGACGTATTCAATGAAGTGCAGGTCACAGCGGGCGAGCTGGCAGTGCCTGCGCACGGCTGGCGTGTGCTGGAGAAAGTAGCATAAGCTTTAGCTTGTGCTGCGCCCACCGGCCGCAATTTGGGGCTGAGCCACTTGGCGCACTGTTGAACGGCGCGGTTCCGCATTGCGGCCGGTGGCCGCAGCACAAGCTAAAACTTCCGCAGCACCTGACCGCTGCGGGCACCGGTGTGGCGGCCTTCCGATACGGTCAGGCGGCCGTTGACGAGCACGTAGCGCATTCCTACCGAGTACTGGTGCGGCTGCTCGAAGGTGGAGCGGTCCTGCACGGTGGCGGGGTCAAACACGACGATGTCGGCGGCGAAACCGGGGCGGAGCAGGCCGCGGTCCTGGAAGCCGAAGGTGGCGGCGGGCAGGCTAGTCATGCGCCGTAGGGCTTCTTCCAGGGGCAGCACCTGCTGCTCGCGCACGTAGCGGCCCAGCACGCGGGCATTGGAGCCGTAGCCACGCGGGTGGGGCACGCCCTGGCGCCACACCCGAATGCTGGCGTCGGAGGCCACCATGTTGTGCGGGTACCGCATAATGGCCTGCACGTCGGTTTCGCTCATGCCATGAAATACCATGCCGGCGTTGTAGCGCGCCACCAGGTCCAGGATGGTGGCGGCTTCGTGGCGGGCGTGGTGGGGCCGGCCCCGGCGGCGGTTTATCTGCTCGATGCTCAGGCCTTGCAGGCTGGTGTCGGGTGGGAAGCTGGCTACTACGGCGTAGCTGAAGTGGCGCAGGCCCCGCCGGCGCAGGCGGCGCAGCAGGCCCGCCACCACCTCGCGCCGCACGGCCGGCCGGGCCAGCCGGGCCCGCAGCGAGTCGCGCCCGTCGGCCTGCACCTCGTCGGGCAGCAGGGTGCTGAGGCTGGTGCTGGAAGCCGTGTAGGGGTACTGGTCGATGGTAACGGCCTGGCCGGCCGCGCGGGCGGCTTCAATCTGGCCCAGAATCTCGGTGGTGCGGCCCCAGTTGGGCGGGCCGCTGAGCTTGAGGTGGGAAATCTGCACGGGCAGCTTGGCTTCGCGGCCCACCTGCAACGCCTCGGCTATGGCCCAGGTGATACTGTCGCCCTCGCTGCGCATGTGGGTGGCGTAGAGGCCCCGGTGGCGAGCCACCACCCGCGCCAGGCGCACCAGCTCCGGGGTGCGGGCGTAGGTGCCGGGCACATAAATCAGCCCCGACGACAAGCCCACGGCCCCGGCCCGCATGGCGCTGTCTACCAAGGCTTCCATCTGCGTCAGCTCGGCCTCGGTGGGGGCGCGGCGGGCCTGGCCCAGCACGGCCTCGCGCACGTCGCCGTGCCCGATGAGCGAGGCCACGTTCACCGACAAATGCAGGCTGTCCAAGGTGCGAAAGTAGCGGCGCAGGCTGGGGCGCGAAGACCCGCAGTTGCCGGTTACGACGGTTGTGACGCCATCCAGCAGGAAATTGTCGGCCGTGGGCTGGCGCACTTCGTCGTCCTCGATGTGGGTGTGCACGTCGATAAAGCCCGGCGCCACCGCCAGCCCCCGCGCATCCAGCACCGTGTCAGCCGGATAATCGGCCGGCAGCGTTCCCACGGCCACAATGCGGCCCTGCCGCACGGCCACATCGGCCAGCACGGCCGGGCCGCCCGCACCGTCGTACACGCGGCCGTTGCGGATAAGAAGGTCGGCGCGGGGCGTTTGGGCCAGGGCAGCTGGGGCGAGCAGCAGCAGTAGCAGAGGCAGCAGACGGTGGTGTAGCATGCCGGAATGTAGCACGGTTTGGGTAGCTTATGAAGCCCCGAGGGCGCGGGGCTCCGGCCGCCTTCGTCCGCGCCATTGAGATGGGTGTAGAGACGCAAGATATTGCGTCTTCTCGTTGAACGACCCCGCCTGAACATCCATCGTTCTGCCGGCGCGGACGACGAGACGCAAGATGTTGCGTCTCTACACCCTCTACACCCGTTTCGTTAGCTCGTTCTGACGGGGGAAGCCGGAGCCTCCTACATAGGCGGCGCGGGGCTGGAGGTCCGCGCCATTGGGCAGCTACAGCCAGCCCATTTCCTTGAGCACGGCTTCCGCTACGGCGCGGCGGCTGGCCAGAAACCGGGCATCGTCCGGGGGGCCGGGCTGGGGCTCCACGTTCAGGGCGAAGAAGGCCGTGCGGCCGTCGGCGCGGGTCAGCCACCCTACCAGCCAGCCGTTGTCGGGGTTGCGGGCCGAGCGGAACCGCCAGCCAGTTTTGCCATACAGGGTGTAGGTGGGTGTCTTTTGCAGCACCAGCAGCTGCTTCACGGCCCGCTGGTGGCGCGCGGCCAGGGGCAGCGTCTCGGCCTGGAGGCGGCGCAGAAAGTCTACCTGCTCAAACTGAGTGATGCGCGAGTCGCCGTCGAGCCAGAACGTGTCTACATTGGCGGGCGTGACGTGCATGCGGCCGTAGCGCAGCTTTGCCAGCCACTGCCGGTACGCAGCCGCGCCCACCTGGCGGGCCAGTTGCTGGTAGCAGGGCACGCACGACACGCGCAGGGCCCGCGCGTAGGTCATGTCCTGGTTCCACTGCGGGAAGGAGCGTGCCACGCCGTCCCACCGGTACAGCGCGGCGGTATCGGGCAGGGCGCCGGTTTCCAGGCCGATGAGGGTATTCGGAATTTTGAAGGTAGATGCCGGCAGAAAGCCCCGGCGGCACCGCGCCAGGTTGTAGGCGGTGTAGCGCCCAGCGGCCCCGTCGTAGAACAGAAACGAGCCCTGTACACCGTGCTGCTCAAATTGCCGCCCGAAGTCGCGCTCCGTAACGGGCGGGGCCGGCGCAGCACCCAGACACAGCAGCAGGCCATTGAGCAGCATAAACCAGCAGATTCGGAGCATAGTCGTTCGTTAAAGAAGCTGTTTAAGTGAGCCAGCACCTGCCCTCGCACGATGTAAAGACGCACTATTTTGCATCTTCTCGCGGGCAAGTCGTCCAACGACGAAGCTTCACCGGTTGCGTTGCTGTACCATGCAGGCGCTGCAAAAACTGAAGCCGTTTAGGAAGTTGATAAACCGTCCTGCTGAGCGGAGCTGGAGGCGAAGTCGAAGCACCTCTACCGCTTCGTTGAGCAAGCGTTAGGAGTTAGTTAGAGGTAGAGATGCTTCGACTTCGCCTCCAGCTCCGCTCAGCAGGACGTTCCGGTATGTTCTTTCAACTTCCGAAACAGCTTCATTGATTTAGACAAAGCTTGCCGCGGCTTTTACTGGGCGTATTAGCAATCAAATGTAGCAACGCCCCGGCTGCACCCACCTGCGGATCACGTCTGCTTGTCCGCGCCGTATGGCTGTGGTTCACATGGATGGGGTTCCAGTGGCGTCGTTCAACGACGAGACGCACCGTAGTGCGTCTCTGCACTTCAGGAGCAAGCGTAGTAGAAATCAGTGAAATCCAACTAATCTGCACAATCTGTGATTTAGTTGGTTCGCTCGTTACGGGCGGCTTTTTCTACGATGCGGGCTATGCGCTGCTGCCGGGTGGCGGGGCGTTTGGCGGCGGCCAGCTGCTGCAAGGTTTGCTTGCGCACACCGGGCGGAAAGGCGGCAAAGTGGCGCTGGGCTTCCGCGTTGGCGGCCAGGGCTGCGGCCAGGTCGGCGGGCATTTCGAGGGCTTCCACGGCGTCCAGGGCTTGCCAGCTGCCGTCCTGTTTGGCGGCTTCGATTTTGGCCTGGCCGGCTGGGGCGAGCAGGCCGGCGGCCTCCAGCTTGGCTACCCGCCGCTTGTTCAGCGCCGACCACACGCTACCCTTCTTGCGGGGCGTGATGAGCAGCAGGGAGCGGGCCGCGTCGAGGCGGCGCGGCAGCGAGTCAATCCAGCCAAAGCACAGGGCTTCTTCCACCACGTCGTCGTAGGTCATGCGCTGCTGGCCGCTGGCTTTTTTGTAGAGAATCAGCCAGATGCCGTCGGGCTGCTGATGGTGGGCCGCCAGCCAGGCCCGCCAGGCTGGGCGGTCGGGGGCGTCAACGTGCGGCAGGGTGTCGAGCTTGGAAGGCACGGGAGAGTGAATGAGTGAATGAGTGAATGAGTAAATGAGTGAAGGTAAAAATTGGGCGCCTGAATCTGGCATTCACGTAACAGAGCGTATTCCGCATAAGAATGTCCAGCGGCAGTACCTAAAAGAAACTTGTAGTGTTTGGCCCTGATAAGGTTTTTCAACATTGGCTTGATGCGCCACTTGCGTAGGACGATTCACAGAGACAATCACTCATTCACTCATTCACTCATTCACTCATTCACTCATTCACTCACTCCCAACATGCAAACCCGCGAACTGGGCCGCTCCGGCCTGCACCTGGCGCCGCTCATGCTGGGCGGCAACGTCTTCGGCTGGACGGCCGACGAGGCTACTTCCTTCCGCATTCTGGATGCCTTTGTGGCCGGGGGCGGCAACGCCATCGACACGGCCGACGCCTACTCCGTATGGGTGCCCGGCCACCAGGGCGGCGAGTCCGAAACCATCATCGGGCGGTGGCTGCGCCGGCGCGGCCGCCGCGACGACGTGCTGCTGGCCACTAAAGTAGGCTGGGAAATCAACGCCCAGCAAAAGGGCCTGCGGAAAGACTACATTCTGCGGGCCGTGGAAAGCTCCCTGCGCCGCCTCCAGACCGATTATATCGACCTGTACCAGTCGCACAAAGACGACCCCGCGGTGCCGGTGGAAGAAACCCTGGAAGCCTACGCCCAGTTGGTGCGGGCGGGTAAGGTGCGGGCCATTGGGGCGTCCAACTTTTCGGCGGGCCGGCTGCGGGAGTCATTGGAGGCCAGCCAGCGCCACAACCTGCCGCGCTACGAGAGCCTGCAGCCGCTGTATAACCTCTACGACCGGGCCGAGTTTGAGCGGGAGCTGCTGCCCGTGTGCCAGCAGGAGCAGCTAGGCGTGATTCCGTACTACGGCCTAGCCGCCGGTTTCCTCACCGGTAAGTACCGCACCGCCGCCGACCTGCAAAAAAGCGCCCGGGGTGGCGGCATCGGCCAAAAATACCTTAACGACCGGGGCCACCGCATCCTGGCGGCTCTCGATGCGGTGGCTGCCCGCCAGCAGGCCACGCCCGCCCAGGTGGCTCTGGCTTGGATCATGACCCAGCCTGGCCTCACGGCACCCATTGCCAGCGCCACCAGCCCCGAGCAAGTAGCGGAGCTGCTGGGCGCCACCGAGCTGCAGCTAGGCCCCCAGGACCTGACCGAGCTGGACAAGGCCAGCAGCTAAGCAGCCCTGCTTTCAGCCTCTTCCCCGGTAGAGAGGGGCCAGGGGTGGGGCTGCGCTACAGCGCAGAGTGGAGCCGCAGCAGGCGCCCTCGGTGGTGGCGCTGGAGCACGATAGGGTAAAAGTTGCCGAAGAAATTTCCTACTGCCGCGCCTGCCGCCAAATCATAGCGGCCCAGGTACAGGAAGTACGGAGGCAGGGCCAGCATGGCCAGCAGCGCCAGCAAGTGGGTGCATTCGGCTCCCTGAATGTTCTTGAGTAGCTCCGGTAAGTCGGCGCGTCGGCCGCCGAAAAAGGTACGCCGGGGCTGGGGCCGGTGGTAGTGTACCCAGCACAAAAACCGCCGCAGCCACTCCACCCGCAGCACCCGGTACAGCCAGCTGATTTGCTCGGCGCCCCGAAGGGCATAGTAGCGTGGCCCGAGCAGCTGGTACAGGGGCAGGGCTTGGTTCAGCATCCCAAATACCCCCGTTACGCCCAGCGTGTACATCAGTCCGCCCCCAAAAGCTCCCGTTACCGAGGGCTGCCCCGGCGCCTCCGTCAGCTTCCGCAGCATAGACCACACCAGCAGCAGCAACAGGCCGGCTATACCCAGAAACAGCACCGATTTTCCGAGAGACTTCATGCCACTGAGCGCGCAGGCAGTAAGCCCGAAGATACGGTTTTCGGGCCTGCGCGCCGCGGCTGCTCGTGGCGGCCCGGTGGTGTAGCGCCTCCTGTAAGCGGCTCCGCCCTGTGGCTCTAGCTACCGCTACTCACGGCCGGAATGGGGAGCCAGAGCCGCGCTTAGCTGCCGGGTAAGCCAGCCCACCACATCGGCATCTACCTGGTCGCGGCACTCGTCGAGGCCGTGGCGGCAGCCGGGGTAGAGCTTGAGTTCCTTGGGCTGCTGGGCCCGCTGGTAGATGCTGCGCGAGCAGGTATCGGGGAGGATTTCGTCGGCGGTGCCGTGCACCAGCAGCAGGGGCCGGGGGCTCACCTTGGGGGCCAGGTCGGTGCCGTAGGTCTGGCTGCTCATGGCCACCACCGCCGCTACGTCCGGGCTCAGGGCTCCGGCCGTAACCACCACGGCCCCGCCGAAGGAATGCCCCACCAGGGCCACGGCCGGGTGCCGGCGCTGCTGCACTAGGTACTGCACGGCCAGCAACGTGTCGAGCACGCACTCTTCATAATAATTGGGGTGGCGGTAGTGCAGGCGCAGGGAGGCAATGCCGTGGTGGGCGGCCAGCTGGCTGGCCAGGCGCGGGTACATGCCCCAGGCTGGTCCGTCGAGGCCGCCCCCGGCTCCGCCCACCCACACCACCGCGGCGCGGCCTTCGGCGGCCGGGTGCAGGCGGGCCGGCAGGGGGCCGGCGTTGGTTTCGAGCAGTACCTCCTCCACCCCATCTGCCGCGCCCTGAACCGTCACTTTTTCCAATACAAATTCCCGCTGCTGTTTCTGCCTGGCCATATCGATGGTCTGCTTGTCTGCTGGCACTATGTACTGCAACGCCCGCAAATGGGTATAGCCGAGGTGGAGCGGCCGAGGCCACTACGGCGGCTGGCCCTGCCGGGCCCGTTCCCTGAATTTGCAGTGCAACCCGCACTAGCTCAACACTTGCCGGGGAGTTTGCGTTAGGACCTCACCACGTATCCTGCCTATGCTCCCTCTGCTTCTCGCCGCCGACATCAAGCCCTTCGACTGGCAACGGATTCTGGTTTCCGAAGATGCTCCGCTGTTGTTCCTGCTTGAAGTGGCGGGCCGCTGCGTCGTCACCTACCTGCTTATCATCGGGGCCTTGCGCGTGACGGGCCGGCGCGGGGTACGGCAGCTGTCCATTTTCGAGCTGAGCATCATCCTGGCCCTGGGCTCGGCCGCCGGCGACGCCATGTTCTACGACGACGTGCCGCTGCTGCACGTGCTGGTGGTGTTTGTGATGGTGTCGGGGCTGTACCTGCTCTTCAACCGCCTCACCGAGCGTTTCCCCCGCTTCTCCGACTGGCTGGAGGGCGCCCCGGTGTTGCTGATTGAAGATGGGCTCATTCAGCTCCCCAACTTCAAACAACAAAACCTGACCCAGAAGGAGCTATTCGGAGAATTGCGCCAGCACCAGGTAGAGCACCTGGGCCAGGTGCGCCGCGCCTATATTGAGGCTACCGGCAACATCAGCATCTACTTTTTCGAGGACGAGGACGTGCGGCCCGGCCTGCCCATCTGGCCCGAAAAGCTGGCCGCGGCCCGGCCCCGCGCCGAGCAGGCGGGCCCCCAGGCCTGCGCCTGTTGCGGCCACGTACGGGAGCTGGCCCAGGGTGGCGTAGCCCGCTGCCACGTGTGCCAGCAGGATAAGTGGCTACCCGCCTGCGAGGCCCGGCGCGTGGCCTAAACACGCCGCTGCGGCTCAGAGCGCAGCGCCCAAAGCAGCGCCCCAGCCTTGCGGACTGGGGCGCTGCGGTGGCCACCCACACCGGGTGGGCTTGCATGGTATGCGGGCTGGTGTACGCTGAAGCCGCCCGGTAGTTGCAGGCCGCGGCTCTACTTGCCCAAGTTCTGGTACGGCACGTAGTCTTCCCACTGCCAGGGTGTGTCGGTGTCGCCGAGCAGGCGGGCCAGCAGGGCCCGAAAGATGCCGTCGGCGTTGGAGGAGTTGCCCATGAGCACCAGCCCTTTTTTCTGATCGGCAAACACCACGCTGTGGTTTTCCCAACCGTCGTCGTGGCCTTCTTTGAAGTAGACGTGCCCGTACTTCGGCGAGTCGAACGTGCCCCAGCCCAGGCCGTAGCCTAGCCGAATGGCGCGGTTGCTGTCGGGCACGGCCGCGGTGGCCAGCGGCCCAAACTGCGCCCGAAACGGAATGCGCACCTGAGTGCGGGTCATTTCCTGCCGGGCGGCGGGCGCGAGGCCCTGGCCCTGCATCACGGCGGCCAGAAACGCGGCGTAGTCGGCGGGAGTGGTTTCGAGGGAGCCGGCGCCCTGGGCTTTGCTGCGCTTACGCTTTTTTAGCGGCTGGCCCTGCTCGTCGTAGCCCAGGGCATAATTCTGCTCGAAGGCGGGCTGCCACACGTAGCTGCTGCGCTGCAAGCCCAGCGGGCCGAACACACGGGCCTGGCTTAGCTCCGTCAGCCCTTGCCCGGCAATGGTTTCCACGGCCAACTGCAGCAGCTGCAGCCCTTCACCGGAGTAGCCGTAGCGGGCCCCCGGCTCAAACTTGAAGCGCAGCTTTTTGTCGGGCTCTATCCAGCGCCAGTTGGGCAGGCCGGTGGTGTGGGTGAGGGCCATGTGGGCCGTGAGGCGGCGCCACCGCTCGTCGCCGGCCAGGTCCTGGTAGGCCTCGTACTCGGGCAGGGGCTTGGGCAGGTATTCGTGCAACGGCCGGTCGAGGTCGAGGCGCTTTTCCTGCACCAGCTGCATGACCAGGTAGGCAAATACGGCCTTGCTGAAGGAAGCCCCGTACATGGCCGTTTCGGGTGTGAGCGGCGCTTTCTCGGCCACGTTGCGCAGGCCGTAGGTGCGTAGGTAGCTTACCTTGTTGCCGTCGAGCAGGGCCACGGCCAGTCCCGGCACCCGCGTCGAGTCCATGAGCTGCTGCACGGTCCGGTCGATGCTGGCGGCGCTGAGGCGGCGGCCGTCGAGGGTGCGGAAGACGGCACGCTGGGCCGCGGCCGGCAGGGCGGCGGACAGCAGCAGAAGCGCGGCGGAGGCGGCAAACTGGCGCATAGCGTAGAGGGGTGAAAACGTGCTACAAAAAGTTAGTCGGTCTGTTGAAAGGACATCTTCCAATAGCTCACGTTGCCGTTTGCTCCTACGGTCCAGGTCTCCCGCTTCAAGTACAGCGTGTTGTTATTCAGCCAAAATATTTCCGCCGGCTCCCAGTTCTCAGGGCGTAGCTCCCACGCCTTACGCAGCATACCGTCCTGCAGCCGAAACAGTTGCAGGGCGTTGGGCTGACCGCCGCTGTATTCGAGGCCGGGGCAAATGGTGGCTATGCTCTGCTGGTCGGGGGAGTACTGCGGCGGCCCGTACAGGGTGAGCCGGCGGCCGTCGTTGCCAATCAGCCACCATTCGGAAGTTTCGTAGAAGTTTACTTCTACCACATGCCGCTGAAACCGGGTCAGAAAGCCGCGGTAGGTGTAGGTAGTCGTTGCCTCGTCACCGATGCCGCGCCGGATGGAGGCTTCGTCCACTACCACGTCGCGGTACACCTGGGGGCCTTTGTTGGTCGGGATGATGAGCTGCCCGTTGCGCTTACGCACCAGGAAGGTCACCGGCGCGACGGCAGGCCGGGTCTGGCGCCGGCCTTGCGCGTAGGCGGCGGCCGAAATAGGGCTGAAGCGTACCACGGCAGCAGGCGGCGCGGCGCGCGGCGTGGGAAAAACGCTCAGCAGCAGAAAAAACAGATAGTGCATAGCCGAAATGGAGTATACAGCTGCTGCTTACCGGCTGTCGGCCGGCGCTTCCGCCGGGAACAAGGGTTTTATGAAAGTCACGGCGCCTAGGTTAACTGCCTGCGTCGTGCCTTTGAGTCGCTGGTACACAACTTTCACCGGTCCATCATTCGCATGCTCTGTGGCTTGCGCTTGGCTGCCATAGCGGCCGCCGTACACCTGCATCATCTCCTCCAGCTCCTTGCGCTCTTCCTCGCGCAGCTCCCGCTTTTCCCGGCAGTTTATCGTTTCCGGGTACGGCCCCGTGCCGTACAGCAGTAAGTTACCATCCACAAACTCGCCGACATAGTTACTGGGCTGCTGGCTGGCGGCTTTGTTCAGAATAATCTTGTAGTCGTTGTACTTCTTGTCGACCGGGAAGGAATACAGCAGATTGTCTAGGGTGCGGGGACGTTCGGCTTCGTGCAGCTTCTTTTTGAACTCGTTGTTTTCGAGCAGGTACAACGCCGTTACCTCACTCGCAGGCAGGCTGACTTCGTTGCCTTCGGAATACCGCCGCCCATCCGGGCTGAAAACCGGCCGTAGTGTGTTGCTGAAGCCTTTCTTGGCGGCAAAAGCAACCTTGGCCGACCCTTCGGCGCAATTATCGAAATTGAATTTGATCGAGTCTTTCAGCGCCGAGTTCTGCCGGGCATACACGTAGAAATACACCGGGTCGTGGTCCTGCTGCAGCTGCAGCTTGCCGTTCGGCAATTCTTGCCACACCCCGGTTTGCATGCCGCCGAAATATGTAACTGCATACTTCCCGCTCGGCAAGATGTGCAGGTGTACCGCCGACATGGCGTCGCCCCCGCCTATATCAATGCTGTAGTTGCCAATGTACTTGCTGGCTGCGCTGGCCGCTATGTTTTGAAAAATTCCGCAAACGAGTATCATAAAACGTTTCATGTGGGTAAAGGCACCAAGTAGGAGGATGGGACAATCATACCTAAATATTTCTGATTCAGCATATACTTCATCCGGCCCAGCACTTTGAGCGGGTGCCCTGCCAGAAGCGGGTGGCGGCAACTTCTTCCGCGGCGCTGTGCGGCCATCCTCCAATTCCGCCCGATATTGCCCCCGCTATGCCCGACCAACCCGCTCCCCTCCCTTACCTCATCATCGACTTCGACTCCACCTTTACGCAAGTAGAGGGGCTGGATGAGCTGGCCGACATTGCCTTGCAGGGCCAGCCCAACCGGGAGGAAGTTGTGGGCCAGATTCGGGCCCTGACGGACCGGGGCATGAGCGGGGAACTGCGCTTTGCGGAGTCGCTGCGGGAGCGGCTGGCCCTGCTGCCGGCGCGGCGCGAGCATCTGGGGCTGCTGGTGGAGCGGCTTAAGGGCAAGGTGTCGGAGAGCATCCGGCGCAACCGCCGCTTCTTCGAGCAGTTTCCGGGGCGGGTGTACATCGTCAGCAGCGGCTTCCGGGAGTTCATCGAGCCCGTGGTGGCCGACTTCGGCATCCGCCCCGACCACGTGCTGGCCAACACGTTTACCTTCGACGCCGAGGGCCGCATTACGGGCTTCGACGCCTCCAACGTGCTCAGCCAGGACGGCGGCAAAATCCGGCAGCTGCGCGAGCTGGACCTCGCCGGCCCAGTGTACGTGCTCGGCGACGGCTACACCGACTACCAAATCCGCGAGGCCGGCCTGGCCCACCGCTTCTACGCCTTCACCGAAAACGTGCACCGCGCCGCCGTAGTGGCCCGCGCCGACGAGGTGCTGCCCTCCTTCGACGAATTTCTCTACCAGAACAAGCTGCCCATGACGCTCTCCTACCCCAAAAACCGCATCCGCGTGCTGCTCCTCGAAAACCCCGACCCGCGCGCCGCCGAGCTGTTCCGGCAGGAGGGCTACCAGGTGGACACCGTGCCCGGCGGCCTCGACGAGGACGAGCTGGTGCAGCAGATTGAGGGCGTAAGCATTTTGGGCATCCGGAGCAAAACCCAGGTAACGCAGCGGGTGCTGGATGCCGCCAACCGCCTCATCGGTATCGGGGCGTTCTGCATTGGCACCAACCAGATTGACTTGGTGGGCTGCATGAAGCGGGGCGTGGCCGTGTTCAACGCGCCCTTCTCCAACACCCGCTCGGTGGTGGAGCTGGCCCTGGGCGAAATCATCATGCTGGCCCGCCGCATCCCGGAGAAAAACCCCAAAATGCATCAGGGCGAGTGGGATAAGTCGGCGCGGGGCTCGTTTGAAATCCGGGGCAAGAAGCTGGGCATCGTGGGCTACGGCAACATCGGGAGCCAGCTCTCGGTGGTGGCCGAGGCCGTGGGCATGCAGGTGCTCTACTACGACGTGGCCGAAAAGCTCCAGCTGGGCAACGCCGTGAAGTGCCGCACCCTCGACGAGCTGCTCCAGCAGGCCGACATCGTGACCCTGCACGTAGACGGCCGCCCTGCCAACACCAACCTCATCGGGGCGCGGGAGCTAGCCCTGATGAAGCCCGGCGCCCTGCTCCTAAACAACGCCCGCGGCCACGTGGTGGACGTGCCGGCCCTGGCCGCCGTGCTCCGCTCGGGCCACCTGGGCGGGGCCGCCGTCGACGTGTTTCCCTACGAGCCCAAAACCAACCAGGAAACCTTCGAGAGTGAGCTGCGCGGCCTGCCCAACGTGCTGCTCACGCCCCACATCGGCGGCTCCACGGCCGAGGCCCAGCGCAACATTGCCGAGTTTGTGCCGGAGCGCATCATGCAGTACGTCAACACCGGCAACACCCAGCAGTCAGTCAACTTCCCCAATATTCAGCTGCCCGAGCAGCAGGCCCACCGCCTCATCCACATCCACCACAACGTGCCCGGCGTGCTGGCCCGCATCAACAACGTGCTGGCCCAGCACCACGTCAACATCCTCGGCCAGTACCTGAAAACCAACGAGCACATCGGCTACGTCATCACCGACATCGACAAAGAATACGAGCAGGAGGTAATCGGCGAGCTGCGCAAAGTGGAGCACACCATCAAGTTTCGGGTGCTGTATTAGGAGTATTAAAAAGTAAGTGATTCATGTTGGTATTGCGGCTTCTGGTGCTGGTCTATCTTGTGACAGGATGTCAACCAGACGTTAACCCCTCCAAGGCAGTGGCCTTGGAAGAAACTATACAACGAGCTAGTGCACCACAAAAGACTCCGCTGGATGAAGGGCTGAAACGTCTGATTCGGGCTTATGACAAGCGCTGGGGCAGCAGTTCGCTGTACTGTCTGGAATATGAAACCATAGCGTATGACAGCCTACAAATGGTTTTGTATCCCGCTGGTGAATTTGTGCCAATCGTTGATTTTTGCCGTCCAAACACTTATGCGGAATTTGATAACAAACTAATTCTTATTGCCACAGGTCTCGAACTTATAACTCCGGGGACATATTACCGTGACGCGTACCGTGACGCTTTTTACAGAATTATAACAAAGAAAGTACTGGGTAGAGCTTGTTCGCCGGCGCAATATGACAGCTTGGGCTTGACTTACGGGAACTACGACCCATCTGTGTGGAGAATAGCCCTATCAACACACAACCGCCAAAACCACAAGGTGTACAGCGTTGTGGATTCTTTTGCTACGCGCTTAAGAAATCAACCGCCTTCGTCAATAATCCTTACTCCGCCTCCCACACGACCTAGGAGCAGCCGTTAAGATATGTTGACCGGCTGCTGCTTATAATCACACCTCTGCTTCTGCACCTTCAACGCTCTTGGCGCGGAATAGGCGTAGCAGATTTAAATACTTTTCTTCCATCAGTGGAAGCTATGGATTGCGGCACGTTAGCAGGATTCGCGGCATAAATGGCTCGTGCCTGCTGGTTCAGTTTCATGGCCAGTTCCAGCCGCTGCCGGGGCGTCAGGCTCCAGAAGTAGCGGCGCGGCGCTTCCTCGGTTTCGGCTTTGTGCTGGGTTTTGATAACGGGGCGCGTGGGACAGGCGTACGCAGCAAGGTAGCGGCGGGCTACCATTTGGGCTGGTCGTGCCTGCTGCTCTGTCCAGGAGGGCGCCGACCGGCCTTTTTGCCTTTGCCGGGTACCGGCCGCTTTTGTGCTTTGGTTCGCGCTTTTCGGGCTGTAGGCTTCTTTGACGCTTTTTTCCGGGCGGGCGCCGCGGCGGCGGCCGTGGGCTCGGGGCCGTACTTGACCTGGGCGGCGTTGGGGTCACCGGTCAGGAACAGGTCAAACTCGACGCGGCGGTTGCGGGCGCGGCCGGCGTCGGTGGCGTTGGAGGCCAGGGGGTGGCGGGCGGCATAGCCGCGGCCTTCCACGCGCGCGGCCGATACGCCCTGGGCTATTAGGTACTGCCGGGCGGCGGCGGCCCGCTCGCGGGAAAGGCGCAGGTTGTAAGCGGCCGGACCGCGGCTGTCGGTGTGGCCGGCAATGCTGAGCGAGTAGTCGGGGTAGCGGCGCAGCAGCTGGGCCAGGCTGTCGAGCACGGCATACGACGAGGGCAGCAGCGTGGCCCGGTTCAGCTCGAACCCGATGCGGCGGGTGGCTTCGCGCAGCAGGGTGCGCGCTTCCGCTTTCAGTTCCGGGCAGCCGCGGTTGGCAGCCGGGCCGGGGCTGGCGGGGCACCGGTCGGCGGCGCCGGTCACGCCGTCGTTGTCAGGGTCGTTGGCGGGGGCGGTTGGGGGCGTGGTGGTGGTGGCAGTGCCCACGGTGCAGCCTTTTGCGTCTACGGCCGCGCCAGCGGGTGTGTCCAGGCACAGGTCGTCTTTGTCGGGCACGCCGTCCTGGTCGGTGTCGGGGCAGCCTTGCAGGGCGATAGAGCCGGCTTCGTTGGGGCAGGCGTCTTCGGCGTCGGGCACGGTGTCGTCGTCGGCATCGGGGCAGCCGCCGAGACTGAAGTTGCCGGCCTGGTCGGGGCACTGGTCCTGGAAGTCGGGTACGCCGTCCTGGTCGGCATCGGGCGGGCACCCGCGCTCGTCCACGCTCACGTAGGCAAGCGTGCCAGGGCATTTGTCTTCCCGGTCGGGCACGCCGTCTTCATCGGCGTCGGGAGCCTGGCCCAGGCTGAAGGTCAGCCCGGCGGCGTGCTGCCACAGCTGGTCGGCACGCCCCGCGGGGTTTGGCAGGCCGTCGAAGCGGGCGTGGCGGGGGCGGTGCTGGCTGCTTTGCACAAAAAGGCTCACCACCGGCCCCAGGCGCAGGCTGATGCCGGCCCCGGCGTGCAGGTCCAGAAAGCTCTGCTGGTTGTCGACGCGCACGGTGTCGGCCTGCCCCGTGCGGCTCACGTAGGCCAGGCCGGTACCAGCCAGCAGGTAAGGCTGCACCACGGCGTTTTCTTTCAGGGCCCAGCCATTGTTGAGCTTCAGCTTCAGGCTGGCATTGGCATTGACGAGGGTGGTGGCAAAAAACCGGGTGGGCGCGCTGCGACCTTTCAGCTCAGCGTAGAATAGCTGCGTGTTTATGTCCAGCCCGCGGCCCAGATACTGGTTGATAACCAGGCCGGGCGCGTACTGGTTCTGGTCCCACTTCCAGAAGTCGGAGCCGAAGCGGCCCTGGTACTGCAAGGCGTTGGCGGTAATGCCAATGCTGGTGCGCCGCTCAGCAGTTTGGGCGGCGGCTACTACGGGCGTGAGCAGAACCAAGCCACCCACCGCCCAACGAATGCTCCGATACAAGTGCTTCATCGAGGGTATAATCAGCACAGGCGCGTATTTAACGGCAACGTGGTGCCGCGCCAGCCTCTCAAGATAAGCTGAAACTCACAACCTGCACCAGAGCCGGAGCATACCACACGTTTTTCCGCGCCTTCGCGGCGGCAAGCGGTGGCCTTACGGCTCGTCGCCACCGCCGGCCGGGCCTACGCTGGTCCTTTCAGTGCGGTGGTCACGGCCTCCAGGCGGCGCACCAGCTCTTCATTGCTGGGGAAGAACGGCCGCAGCTCCTGCGGTAGCGTGTCGGTGTAGGTGTACGTGGCCACGCCAATGGGCTTGTTGATGTCGCGCAGGGCAAACTCCACTACGGTGCGCTGCTTGCTCTGGCAGATGATGATGCCGATGCTGGGCTGCTCGTGCGGCTTGCGCACCTGCGCGTTGAGCAGCGACAGATAAAAATTCATCTTGCCTGCGTACTCCGGCCGGAACTCGTCAATCTTCAGCTCCACGGCCACCAGGCACTGCAGCTCCCGGTGAAACAGCAGCAGGTCCACGAAGTACTCGTTGCCCTCCAGCTCCAGGCGGTACTGGTTGCCGATGAAGGTGAAGTCGCCGCCCATTTCGCTCAGGAAGCGCCGGACGTTGCCCAGCAGGGCCTGCTCCAGCTCATATTCGGAGTGCTCGGCGCTCAGCTCCAGAAAGTCAAACAAATACTCGTCTTTCAGCGCCAGCGTAGCGGGGGCCTGTTGGGCGGCGGGCAGCGTGGCGGAGAAATTATGCTGGGCAAGCAGCGTTTTTTGATAGGCCTGGGCTTTGAGTTGGTGCAGCAGCACGGCCTTGGTCCAGTTGTTCCGGCGGGTTTGCAGCGTGTAGAACAGTCGCTCCTGCGGGTCTTTACACTTGCTCAGTATCAGCAGGTGCTTGGCCCAGCTGATTTCTCCAACCAGTGGTTGGAGAATTTCTGAGGCGCTGTATTCCAGATAAAACTGCCGCATATACCACAAGTTCTGCGCTGAAAATCCGCTGACGCCAACAAACTCGGCTTGCAGGTCGCGGGCCAGCGTTTCAACCACGCTTTTGCCCCAGCCTTGCTGGTGTTGACGTTCGGCAATGAGGCGGCCCAGCTCCCAATAGAGCTGCATTTGCTCCTGATTGACGGCTTGCAAGGCGCGGTACTGGGCGGCCCGTACCCGCTGCTTGATGTCGGCGAGCAGCTGCTGGTAGTCGTGAAGGGTAGACTGCATAAAGAAGTGATAAGGTAAGAGGTAATACGCTGATGAATACGCCGCTTGATTGGGCTGCCGGGCGGCGTCACTTGTGGTAGCAAGGTTGCAGATGGTCTGCCAGTCGGTCGCGTGCGACGCGCCCCTACAGCCTTCGCCGCACTTCGCCCAGGATGCGCTCCATCTCGTTGCGCACGGCGGTGTCGTCGCCGGGCAGGTTGTTGTTCATGAATGTGAAGGCTAGTAGCCGGCCGGAGCGGGTGCGCAGGTAGCCGCAGAGGTTGTGGTTGTTGGTGAGCGTGCCGGTTTTGCCCCAGAGCCAGGGCCCGGCCGGGTCGCGGTAGCGGCGGCGCAAAGAGCCTTGGCGGCCCCCGGCGGCCAGCAGGTCCAGCAGGCGCGGCTCGGGCACTTCCTGATGCAGGCGCAGCAGCAGGGCCGTGAGCGTGCGGGGCGTGACGAGGTTAAGGCGCGAGAGGCCGGAGCCGTCGGCCCACTGCGGGGCGTCGGGCAGGCCCTGCAAGTGCTGGCGCTGCATGAGCCGGATAACGCGGCCCGTATCGAGGGAATCAAGGCCAAGCTGGCTGGAGCACAGCAGCAGTACCTGCTCGGCCAGGAAATTGTCGCTCACCCGCAGCATACGGCGGTAAAGCGAATCAACGGGCAGGCCGCGCAGGGTGCGCACCGAGTCCTGGGGCCGCACCCGAAACGGCACCTGCCCCACGGGCCGGCGCAGGGTATCCTGGAGCAGCTGGCGCAGCAGGGCGGGGCTGGTGCGGAAGGGCGTTTCATCCACCCAGTTCTTCGGGCTCGGATACACCCAAAACTGATTTTCCAGCAGCGGCCGGCGCACGTGGTCCTGGGCGGGATTGGGCGTGCCGGCGGGCACCGGGCGGGTGGCATCCTTGAAAAACCGCGGGTGCACGCGCGGCAACGCCTGCCCGGCCGTGGCATAGAAACGCACCGTATGGCCGTACACCGGAAAGGCGCCCCGCTCGGGCTGGTAATAATAGTTGTAGTCGTCCCAGCCCCACCCCGGCCCGAAGGCGGGCACGCAGGGAATATCGGTATAGAACAGCTGCTGGGGGCGGGTGCGCAGGAAGTCGAGGGCGCGGCGGCTGGGCACGTCGCCGTGCAGCAGGGTCGGGTCGCCGGTACCCCAGAAGATAAGCGAGTCGCCGCGCACCACGTAGCGCAGGGCCGGCAGCGAATCGGGCGGCAGCAGCTTGAGGGCCGCGTACAAGCTGAACAGCTTCATGGTGCTGGCCGGAGTGAAGTACCGGTCGGCGTTCAGCTCATACAGTTTCTCGCCGGTAGCTACGTCGGTCAAGCTCATGCCCACGTGGTGCTGGCGCAGCACCGCCGACTCCGTGAGCAGCCGGTTAAGCCAGCGCGGGCCGCGGCCCCGCAGCACGTTGGTTTCGGGTGCTTCATCGTCGCCGGGGCCGTGGGCGGCACCGGTTTGGGCAACGGCAAGCAGCAACAGGAGCAGCAGGGAGCGGAAGCGGCGGGGCATAGGTTGGAGCTAGAAGCTGCAAGATGTGCAGGCAATGCCACAGAACCTGAATCAGAAAAAAGCTATTTTGGTGGGCTAACCAACGCTATTCGTCGTGCCCATCCTACATGCCGAAGCGCAGGTTGCCGGTCATCGGGCTTCCTGCACCTCCACGCAACACTCTCTGCTGCAACGTGTCGCCCACACGGGCCAGCCCACCACCGACATGCTGGCCGGCCTCATCCGGCTTACGCTTACCGGGCTGGAGGCCCTGGAGAACCTCTGGGCTGAGCTGGCGGTAGACTCCTACCGGCAGGTGAGCGGGCACGTGGGCTTCTTTCACGAAGAAGGCCACACCTTCCGCCGCCTCACGTTCTACGATGCCTACTGCGTACACTACACAGTCCACTTCGATGCCCGAGGCCAGAACGGCCGGTCCTCCCTGGAAACCGATGTGTACTTCGCGCCCACGGCTATCAACCTGGATGGGACGCGGGTGGAAAACTACAGCAAGCTCTGGTGGGAGAAAGACCCGGTTGTCCGCTTCAATGCCCTGAACAAGCCGCCGGAGCTATTGCCTTCCCCCGCCTTGCGCGCCACCCTACGTTCAGCGCCCCCTCCCCTTCCGCCAACGGCTGCCCCGCCGCAGGCACCCAAGCCGCCCAAGACAGCTCTCGACCCGCAGCAGAAGCCGCTCTACGCTCCTGCGATTGCCAAGTGGTACCGCAAAGGCGGCATCATCGAGCTGCTGGACAACGGCAACTGGAAGTACACTGATTGGGAGCACAATTCAGTTGTCTATGAAGGCGACGAGCCTAACTTTGACAAGTACGCCCGGCAGCAAGTCGATATTGAGGGGATGATTGGGGACTGCGACAAAGACTTTGCGAAGGCAGACGAATTAGCGCCATTGGGGCCCATTTTAGATGGCAACACGTGGCACCACAAGCAAAACATGCGGACTATGCAGGAGGTAGATTTTACCATTCATAGGCGCTTTACCCACTACGGGGCCCGCTCATTGCTCAAGCAGCAGGCCAACTCAGCCCCTACCCAGTCCGATTCAGCACCCGTTACGAAGCGCGTTTTAAGAAAAAAGCAGCCATGATGAATATCTCACCCTGGGGAGAAAACAGCGAGGAAGCCGTTCGGGCATTTGAGCAACAAATAGGCTTTTCGCTGCCAGAGGACTACCGCCAGTTCCTCATCAAGCATAACGGCGCGAGAGTGAACAAACAAACATTTTTCGTGAAAGACCTTGACCAAGAGGTGTTACTACACGTCCTGTATGGGTTGACGAACGAGCAAAGCCGCGGCCTCACGCTGGGCTATTGGCTAGCAGAACACGATGAAGAAATAGGGGAAAAAGAGTTGGTTATAGGCCACGACCCAGGCGGACACCAAATCTTGCTCATCACCGAAGGGGAGGATAAGGGCGTGTACTATTGGGACCACAACCACTTTTTTGCCAAATCTCGTGAGGATGAGGGAGATACCTACTTTTTGGCAGATACTTTCACTGAGTTTTGTGACTTGCTGAAAGACCATAAGCCCGCTACGGTCTAAGTTGTATTTGTCCTCGCTATCGGAAGCGTAACCGGCTCTGTTGTGGAAGCATCGGCCAGGAATACGATAATTTACGAATGTACATCTCCACCCCGCCTGACAGGGAAGATTTGCCTTCTGCCGGGCGGGTGTGTTTCGCGGACCCGCCCGAATAAGGAAGAAGAGTAAAAAGCCCTTGTCCGCACTGGACAAAGGCTTTTGAATAGTACTGCCGGCCAAGGTCCTATTTGATAGGCAGGGCAGCCAGTCTTATGGGAGTAGCGGCGGGCGTCACTCAGCCACGGCCCGGCAAACACGGCGTTGCGAATTTCCTGCTCGGTCAGCCGCTCGCCCGCAATGTTGATAGTGCGAAACCATTGCAGCTTCTCGCTTTCGTCGCCGCTGCACACGTACACCATCAGCTTGTAATTCAGCAGCTGCTCGCGCTGATCGTCCTGCAAAGAAGCGCACCCCCTCGCCGTCAGCCCCCTCCCTACGCCGAAATAAAACTACCTGCAAGCCCGGCGGCCCGGCAGAATCCTGTAGCTTTGTTTCCCGTTATGCCAGACCGAACTTCCACCTCCGCGGCTGCCACTACGGCCAAGTTTATTTTCGTAACGGGCGGCGTTACGTCCTCGCTGGGCAAAGGCATCATCTCGGCCTCCCTGGCCAAGCTGCTCCAGGCCCGCGGCTTCCGGGTTACCATCCAGAAGTTCGACCCCTACATCAACATCGACCCCGGCACGCTCAACCCCTATGAGCACGGGGAGTGCTTCGTGACCGACGACGGGGCCGAAACCGACCTCGACCTGGGCCACTACGAGCGGTTTCTGAACACGCCCACCTCCCAGGCCAACAACGTCACCACCGGCCGCATCTACGACCACGTGATTCGGCAGGAGCGCGAAGGCGCCTACCTGGGCAAAACCGTGCAGGTGGTGCCCCACATCACCGACGAAATCAAGCGGCGCATGCTCCTGCTGGGCCAGACCGGCGAGTTCGACGTGGTGATAACCGAAATCGGGGGTTGCATCGGCGACATCGAGAGCCTGCCCTTCGTGGAGGCCGTGCGCCAGCTGCGCTGGGAGCTGCCGCCCAACGATTCACTCGTCATTCACCTGACCCTGCTGCCCTACCTGGCGGCGGCCGGGGAGTTGAAAACCAAGCCAACCCAGCACTCGGTGCGCGACCTGCGCGAGGCCGGCCTCCAGCCCGACATTCTGGTGTGCCGCTCCGAGCACCCGATTCCGATGGAGATGCGCCGCAAGATTGCGCTGTTCTGCAACGTCAAAATCAACTCCGTTATCGAGAGCCTCGACGCCGACAGCATCTACTCCGTGCCCCTGCTCATGCTCAAGGAGCAGCTCGACGACCGGGTTATCAAGAAGCTCAAGCTCACGGGCGGCGCCCCCCACCCCGACCTCGACGCCTGGAAAGACTTCCTAGGCCGCCTGAAAAACCCCACCGAGGAAGTGACCATTGCCCTGGTGGGCAAGTACGTGGAGCTGCCCGACGCCTACAAGTCCATCAACGAGGCCTTCGTGCACGCCGGCGCCCAAAACGAGTGCAAAGTCACGGTGCGCAGCATCCAGAGTGAGCACCTGAACGCCGACAACGTAGCCCAGCTTCTGCACGGCTGCGACGGGGTGCTGGTGGCGCCGGGCTTCGGGGAGCGGGGCTTCGAGGGCAAGATTGCGGCCGTGCGCTACGTGCGCGAAAACGGCATTCCGTTCTTCGGCATCTGCCTGGGGATGCAGGTGGCGGTGGTGGAGTTCGGGCGCCACGTGCTGGGCCTGCCCGAAGCCAACTCCACGGAGATGAATCCGCACACCCCGGACCCCGTGATTGCTATGATGGAGGAGCAGAAGAGCATCACCCAGAAAGGAGGCACCATGCGCCTGGGTGCCTACGACTGCGAGCTGCGCCGGGGCTCGAAGGCGGCCAAAGCCTACGCCCGCAACCACATCAGCGAGCGGCACCGCCACCGCTACGAGTTCAACAACGAGTACCTGGCCCGCTTCGAGGAGGCCGGCATGGTCCCCTCCGGCATCAACCCCGAAACCGGCCTAGTGGAAGTGGTAGAAATTCTCAACCACCCCTGGTTCGTGGCCGGGCAGTTTCACCCCGAGCTGAAAAGCACCGTGCAAAATCCCCACCCGCTGTTCGTGCGCTTCGTGAAAGCCGCCATCCAGCACCGAAAAGTGTAAGGCTTGGCAGCAGACGCCGGTGGCAACCCTGGCAGAAGTCTTGCCGCCACAGGCGGCGCGACTTCTAGCCACGAACATGGGGCAAGTCTCCCGACTTGCGCCTGCCGCAGGCGGCCAAGCGGCACCGCGCCGCATACAACCGTGTACAAGACTTGAAATGTGTAACGCGAAGTTGTACTTCGCGAGGCGTTGGAACGATGCCACACCAATCGTCCACGCGCCTCGCGAAGTACAACTTCGCGTTACAGTCTTCTGCCCCACTCCTTGTTCATGCGGCGCGGCACCGGCTGGCCGCTGCGCGGCCGCAAGTCCGGAGACTTGCCCCATTTCCCGGCGGGCAGACGCGCCAGCTCTGCTGGCTAAGTCTGCCGCCAGGCTGACAAAACAGCCGCGGCGAAAAATATTCGCCTGACAACTCCGACCTTTGCGGGGATATAGCCGGATTATTGAGCACGGGCTGTGGCCTACCTCGTCCGCGTCTCACCTCTCACTTCTCTGTACGCACCTCTACTAATGGACAGAAATTCAGCAATTGGCCTGTTTTTGATGGCGGCCTTGCTCTTGATTTATCTTCAGTTCTTCGCCCAGAAGCCCAAACCGGACTCGGCCGCGGCACCGGCCAAAACGGAAACTGCCGCCCCGGCCGCCCCCAACGCCGCGCCCGCGCCGTTGGATTCGGCCGCCTTGGCCCGGCAGTTGGGCGCGTTTGCCACAGCGGCTCAGGGCACGATCCAGCAGGTTCAGCTGAAAAACGACAACCTGACCGTTACCTTTTCCTCCAAAGGAGGCCGCGTGGAGGCCGTGCGCCTGAACAAGTACAAGACGTTCTTCGGCCAGCCCCTCGACCTGTTTGATGCCCAAAGCGCCCAGCTCGACGCCCGCTTCCAAACCACCGACGGCCGCACGGTGCGTTTGTCGGATTTGTATTTTCAGCCTGGCGCTGCGCAGCCCGTAACTGAGGGAGAGCGTAAAGGCCAGCGCCTGACCTTTACGGCCGCCGTGGCCGGGGGGCAGATGGAGCAGGCCTACACCTTGTTTGATGACAGCTACGAGGTGGGCTACAGCCTGCGCTTCCAGAACCTGACCTCCACCGTAGCCCAGGAGCCGCTGACGCTGACCTTCGTGGACCACGTGCGCCAGACCGAGCAGGACCGCAAGCAGAACCGCAACCACACCACCATCAACCACTACCTGGCTTCCGAAGACCACGGCGCCCTGACCGAAGCCTCCGAGAACCCGGAGGAAATCAAGGTGACGGAGCCGCTGAAGTGGGCCGCCCACAAGCACGACTTCTTTGTGGCGGGGCTGATTGCCGACGGGGCGCCGTTTGCCTCGGGCCAGTTTACCTCGACGGTGAACCTCCAGGACACCACCTTCATCAAGACCCTGAGCACCACGCTCACCGTGCCGGCCGCCGACGTGCAGCAGGGCAAGGCCCAGTTCCGCTTCTACTTCGGCCCCAACGCCTTCAACGTGCTCAAGGATGTGGCGCCCGGCTTCGACCGGAACGTGTACCTGGGCTGGGGAATTTTCCGCTGGATGAACCGCTTCGTGGTGTTGCCGGTGTTCCACTTTCTGGAGCAGTTCATCAGCTCCTACGGCATCATCATCGCCCTGCTGGTGGTGCTGATTAAGCTCGTGACCTGGCCGCTGACCTACAAAACCTACGAGTCGCAGGCGCGCATGAAGGTGCTGAAGCCGGAAATCGACGCCATCAAGGAAAAGCACCCCGACGACGCCATGAAGCAGCAGCAGGAAACTATGAAGCTGTACCAGACCATGGGCGTGTCGCCGCTGAGTGGGTGCATCCCCACCCTGCTCACCATCCCGATTCTGCTGGCTTTGTTCCAGTTTTTCCCCAACGCCATCGAGCTGCGCCAGGAAAGCTTCCTGTGGGCCAAGGACCTGAGCACCTACGACGACCCCATCAAGCTGCCCTTCGCGTTGCCCTTCCTCGGCAACCACATCAGCCTGTTCACGGTGCTGATGACGATTTCGACCCTGTTCATGACCTACCAGAGCAACAGCATGAACCCCACGGCCATGCAGGGCCCGATGAAGTTCTACAGCTACCTGATGCCGGTGGTGTTCCTGTTCGTGCTCAACGACTTCGCCGCCGGCCTCACCTGGTATTACCTCGTATCGAACCTGGTAACCCTGGCCCAGCAGGCCATTACCCGCCGCTTCGTCGACGACACCAAGGTACGGGCCAAGCTGGAGGCCAACAAAATCAAGAACAAGGACAAGAAGCCCACCGGTTTCGCTGCCCGTCTCCAGGATGCCATGAAAGCTGCCCAGGAGCGCGAAGCCCAGCAGCGCCAGGGCGGCAACCGCCCCACTCCCGCCGCCGACGATACCGACGCCGAACCCGGCACCGGCGCCGCCGACGTGTCGCCGAAACGCCCGCGCAAAACGCGGAGGTCGTAGGTTAAGCTGCGTTTAAGTACACAAAGCCCCGCTGCCGGATGGTAGCGGGGTTTTTTCTTCTCTAGCTGTAGGTGCCTCACCCCCTAGCCCCCTCTCCTTCAGAGAGGGGGGACTAGCTTTAGAATTACTATCTGATTTTAGCTCTAAAAAACTAGCAGCTAGTTTCCCCTCTCGGAAGGATAGGGGGCTAGGGGGTGAGGCAACTACTCCTTCCGCACCCGCTCCAGCACCAGCTGGTTCATGGGGTTGGGCGTGAGGCCGCGCACGTTGTTCTGGGTGAGGCGCACTACCTCGTCGTAGTACACGGCAATGACGGGGCACTCTTCCACGATGAGGCGGTCCATCTGCTGGTAGAGGGCGTAGCGTTCCTGGGTGTTCTGCTCCAGCTTGGCTTGCTCGTAGAGTTGGTCGTAGGCGGGGCGGCGGAAGTGGGTTTTGTTGGGGCCGGCCGGGGCGAAGTTCTTGCTATAAAACAAGGCCAGGTAGTTTTCGGCGTCGGGGTAGTCGCCCAGCCAGCTGCGGGTGAAGAAGGCAGCGCGGCCATTGTCGATTAGCTCCCCGTGGGCGGCGCCCTGGTTCACGTCGATGTCGACCTGCACGCCTACTTCGGCCCACTTTTTCTGGTAGTACTCGGCGTATTCCTTGGTTTCGGCCACGGTGCTCAGGCGCAGGCGCAGGGGCTTGAGGCCGGGGCCGTAGCCGGCGGCGCGCAGCAGCTGCCGGGCCTTGTCGGGCTGGTAGGTGTAGCCGGGCACCTGCTGAGCATCAAACGAGGGCAGCGAGGCCGGCACGAAACCCGAATGGCCCGGTTTGCCCACGTTATTGAGAAAATAGGCCAGCAGCTCGGGTTTGTTGAGGGCGTAGTTCAGGGCCTGACGCACCCGCTTGTCTTGCAAGGCCTGGCCGGTGGCCAGGTTGTCGCCGCGTAAGTTCCGTAGGTCCTGCTGCATGCCTAGGTACTCGGTGTTCAGGTAAGGTACTTTCTGGAGGCGGAACTTGCCCTGGAAGTCGTCCCGCACCCGGCCGTCCGGATACATCAGCAGGTCGCGGGAGCCGGCCCGGATGCCGCTCAGAAAGTCCAGCTTGCCCTGCATAAACGTCAGGAACTCGGTTTTGCGGTCCTGGATAAAGCTGATCTGCACGGCATCGAGGTAGGGCAGGCGTTGGCCCTGGGCATCCTTCTTCCAGTAGCCGGGGTTGCGGTGGTAGATGATGGCGTTGCCCTCGTCCCACTCCTTGAACTGAAACGGCCCCGTGCCCACCGGATGCTCCCGGAAGTCTTTACCGTACCGCTGCACGGCCTCGCGCGGCACCACGTAGGCGTAGGGCATGGTCAGGATGCCCAGAAACGGAATAAACGGCTCCTGCAAATGAATGCGCAGGGTGGAATCATTCACGGCCACGAAGCAGGTGTCCGAGGGCTCCCCATCGGCTTTTTCCAGCACCTTGCCCCGAAAAATCCAGCCGCCGGGGCTGGCCGTGGCCCCGTCCAGCAGGCGCCGAAACGAATACACGAAGTCCTGGGCCGTGACGCGCCGGCCCTTGCCCCCCGCAAACACCTCCGAGTCGTGAAAAAACACGTTGGGGCGCAGGGTGAAGGTGTAGCGGCGGCCATCGGGGCTGATGTCGTAGCGGCGGGCCAGGCTGGGGCCGGGCTTGAGGCTATCGTCCAGCTCCACCAGGCCGTTGTAGAGCTGGGTCACGGCCCAGGTATTGGCCTGGTTGCGGGCAAAAGCCGGGTCGAGGGAAGTGAGGCTTTCCGGCTGGTTGTAACGGAAGACGCGGCGCGCATCGGTGGCCGGCGCGGGGCCCGAGCAGGCGGGTAGCAGGCTGGTCGAGAGCAAGCCAAAACCGGCGGCACAGCGCAAAAACGGGAGCATGGGAACGGCGAAACAGTGTATATTTGCAAAGGTATCCCACATCCGGGGTTTGCGGCCCTTGCGCCGTCCACCTATCCTTTCTGTATGCAGCTGACCTACTACGGCCACTCCTGCTTCCTGCTCCGGGCGGGCGGCAGCGCTGTCCTCTTCGACCCCTTCATCCGGCCCAACCCGTTGGCTCAGGAAGTTGACGTGGAGGCCATTCCCGCCGACTTCATCCTGCTCAGCCACGGCCACGGCGACCATGTGGCCGACGTAGAGGAAATCGGCCGGCGCACCGGCGCCCAGCTGGTGGGCGTGGCGGAAGTGGTGGGGTGGTTTGAGCAGAAAGGCTTGAACGCCACCTACGGCATCAACCTGGGCGGCACCGTGCGGCTGCCCTTCGGCTCGGTGAAGATGGTGGCCGCCGCTCATTCCAGCTCCTTGCCCGATGGCTCGTATGGTGGGGTAGCGGCCGGCTTTATCATCGAAGCCGAGGGTAAGACCCTGTACTTCGCCGGCGACACGGCCCTGACCTACGACATGAAAATCATCGGGGAGCGGCACAAGCTGGATGTGGCCCTACTGCCCATCGGCGGGCATTTTACCATGGATGTGGACGATGCCCTGGTGGCCGCCGACTGGACCGGCGCTTCCCGCATCATCGGCATGCACTTCGACTCCTTCCCGCCCATCAGCATCAACCACGCCGAGGCCACGGCCAAAGCCCAGCAGGCTGGCAAAGAGCTGGTGCTGCTGAAAATCGGCGAATCCGTTACTTTGTAAGCCACTTAGCGGCAGGCAGTGGACTTTTCCTGCATTTTTGTAGGTTGCCACTGCTAGACCCGAGCACTCAACCACCCCCGATATGGGCAAAATCATTGCGGTAGCCAACCAAAAGGGCGGGGTCGGCAAAACCACCTCCTCGATTAACCTCGCCGCCTCGCTGGCGGCGCTGGAGTATCGGACCCTGCTCGTGGATGCCGACCCCCAGGCCAACGCCACCTCCGGCGTAGGCTTCGACCCCAAAGACATTCAGAACAGCATCTACGAGTGCATGGTGGACGGCATCAACGCCCAGGACATCATCCTGCAAACCACCCTGCTTCCCCACCTCGACCTGATGCCCTCCCACATCGACCTGGTGGGTGCCGAGGTGGAAATGATCAACCTACCCAATCGGGAGGAAAAGATGAAGGAGGCCCTGCGCCCCCTGGCCGAGCAGTACGACTTTATCATCATCGACTGCTCTCCTTCCTTGGGTCTGATTACGGTTAATGCGCTGACGGCCGCCAACTCGGTTATCATCCCCGTGCAATGCGAGTACTTCGCCCTCGAAGGCTTGGGCAAGCTGCTGAACACCATCAAAATCATCCAGAGCCGCCTGAATGAGGAGCTGGAAATTGAGGGCATCCTGCTCACTATGTACGACGTGCGCCTGCGCCTGAGCAACCAGGTGGTCGAAGAAGTGAAGCTCCACTTCCAGCAATTGGTCTTCGACACCATCATCCCGCGCAACGTGAAGCTGTCGGAGTCGCCCAGCTTCGGCATCCCCGTCATTCTGCACGATGCTGAAAGCAAAGGCTCCATCAGCTACCTCAACTTGGCCCGCGAAATCGTGGAAAAGAACGTGGAGGCGGCCGGCGAGCCGGAAGCCGCCGAAGACACCGCAGCCTAGCACCAGAACGGCCGGCGAGTTTCGCCGGCCGTTTTTTGTAGCATAAGCTTCAGCTTGTAGCTTCCGGCAATGGGCCAGCAGCGCGTTTCCAGAAATAACCCAGGCTTTGGATTAGAACTAAGGTTAAAACTACAAGCTAGTTCCCCTCCTTGGAAAGGAGGGTTAGGGGTGGTCGACAATCGACAGAACAGCAATTAGAGCTACAGCATAGAACTAGAGCCCCCTCTCCTTCTGGAGAGGGGGTTGGGGGTGGGGTCAACAGTCTACCACCCCTAGCTCCTCCTTTTAAAGGAGGAAAATACCCTCTAGTTCTAACATTAGCTCTCGTCTTCGTAGCTTATCAGTTGAGGAATAGCCCTGGACAAGCTGCTGGTTTTCTGGCCTTCCACTCACTGGCCACAAGCTGAAGCTTGTGCCACATAAAATTTCCGGCCCATCCCCGGCGTTTGTGTATTTTTGACTCCCGCTTTCGCCACGTGCTATTGGGCGAGGGCTGATTGCAGGTATGTCCGAGAAAAACGAAGAAAAGAATACTCCGGCAGCGGCTCCCGCGGCGGCAAAGCGCAAAATCGGCGGCCTCGGCCGGGGCCTGAATGCCCTGATTGAAGGCAGCTACGAGAAGAAGAGCGAGCGGCTGGGGCTGGTGCCTCACCCCGTAAACTCCGTGGGGCTGATTCCGGTAGGGCAGATTGAGGCTAACCCCTACCAGCCCCGCACCCATTTCGACCAGCAGGCTTTGCAGGAGCTGGCCGAGAGCATCAAGATTCAGGGCATCATCCAGCCCGTAACGGTGCGCCAAACCGGCACCAACGCCTACCAGCTCATCAGCGGGGAGCGGCGCCTGCAAGCCTCCAAGCTGGCCGGCCTCGACGCCATTCCGGCCTATATCCGCAAGGCCGACGACCAGCAGATGCTGGAAATGGCCCTGATTGAGAACATCCAGCGCGAAAATCTCAACGCCATCGAAATAGCCCTGAGTTACCAGCGCTTGGTGAGTGAGTGCAGCCTGAAGCAGGAAGAGCTGGGCGACCGGGTGGGCAAGAACCGCTCGACCGTGACCAACTACCTGCGCCTGCTCAAGCTGCCCCCGGATATCCAGATTGGCCTGCGCGACAACGTTATCAGCATGGGCCACGCCCGCGCCCTCATCAACATCGAGAGCACCGAGCAGCAGCTGGGCTTGTTCCACCGCATCGTAGCCGAGGACCTCTCGGTGCGCCGCGTGGAGCAGCTGGTGCGCAGCGGCCCCGCCAGTCCCGCCCCCGACGACGCCAAGAAAGCCGCTGAGCCCGCCGCCTCGCTGGTGCCCACCGCCGAGCTGCGCCGCACCGAGCGCCACCTGTCCGAGCGGTTTGGCTCCCGTGTGCTGGTAAAGCCCGGCCCCCAGGGCCGCGGCGAAATCAAGATTGCCTTCGACTCGGTGGAGGATATGCAACGCATTTTGCACATTCTGCATCCTGCGTAAAACATAAACTACCCCATGAAGACGAGCGGAGTATTCTACGTAGCACTACTCTCGGTGCTGCTGGCGGTGCTGCCGCTGGCCCGCTTCGCCCACGCCCAAATTGTGACAACCGGGCCCGACTCGGCGCGGGTAGCACCGGCCCAGGACGCCCGCACCGACTCGCTGCGACGCACCGAGCGGCTGCTGGGCTTCCGGGTGACGCGGCCCCAGAAAGCGGCTATCCTGGCGGCAGCGGTGCCCGGCGCCGGCCAGCTCTACAACCGCCGGTACTGGAAGCTGCCGCTGGTGTATGGGGCGCTGGGCGGCACCGGCTACGGCTTGTATTTCTACCAGATTCGCTACAAAGAATACGTACGCGGCAAGCAGGCCCGCGAAAATGGCCAGCCCGACCCTGGCCCACGGTCCAGTCAGGAGACCAGCGTGCAAAATGTGCAGAACGGCATTGTTTTCTACCGCCGTAAGCGTGACACCTTTATTGCTTACACGGCCCTGGCGTACACGCTCACTATTCTGGATGCCTTAGTGGACGCCCACCTGCGCGACTTTGATGTCAGTGAAGATTTGAGCCTGCGGATTGACCCTACCTTGCTGCCGCCAGCGGGGGGCAGCGTCCGGCCCCAGGCGGGCGTAGCCCTCACGCTTCAGCTTAAATAAGTGTTTTCTCTCCCCGGCTTCTTGAGGCCGTCCGGTGGCGTTTTGGTGCAAACGTCGCCAACCACCGTTTTCAGAACGTTAGCAAATGAATCTTCTCCTGATTGGCTACGGCAAAATGGGCCGGGCCATCGAAGCCCAGGCCCTGAGCCGGGGCCACCGAATTGCCGGCATCGTGGACCCGTCTCGCCCCGAGGTGGGCATCACCGATTTTTCGCCGGCGCAGGCTGACGTAGCCATCGAGTTTACCCACCCCGATTCGGCTTTTGCTAACGTGGCGGCCTGCCTGCGCCAGGGCCTGCCGGTGGTGTGCGGCTCTACGGGCTGGCTGCACCACTTTCCCGAGGCTCAGGCCTTGAGTGAGCAAACCGGCACGCCCCTGTTCTACGCCTCCAACTACAGCGTGGGCGTCAACCTGTTCTTTCACTTCAACGAGTACATAGCCGCCAAAATGCACCAGTTTGGGGGCTACGACGTGCAGGTCCGCGAGATTCACCACACCCAGAAGGTGGACCAGCCCAGCGGCACGGCCCTCACGGCGGCCCAGGGCATTCTGCGCCACTTCCCTGCAAAAACCTCCTGGCGCAACGAAGCCGCCACCGAGCCGCACGAGTTGGCTATTCTGTCGGAGCGCACGGGCACGGTGGTGGGCACGCACATTGTTACGTACACCTCCGCTGCCGACAGCCTGGAGCTGAAGCACGAGGCCCACACCCGCGACGGATTTGTGCAGGGCGCCCTGCTGGCCGCCGAGTGGCTACCCGGCCGCCACGGCGTGTTTGGTATGCAGGACCTGCTGGGACTGTAGGAAGATAGAAAGTTGGGAAGTTGAGAAGGTAGAAAGTTAAGGAGTGAGATAATGGCAAGGCGCTACTGAGCCGCCCTTTTAACTTTCTACCTTCTCAACTTATAAACTTCTCAACTTTCCGCCTTCCCGCATTATTTCGCATCTTCCGGCGTTGAAGCTGGAAGACGGCCGGCAGCTGCCGGCTACGTACTTTCTAGCCCATTTATTTATGGCTGTTCAGTCCTGGGAGAAATACCTTGAAAACCAAAAGCCGACGGCTACGCCGGCCGGCGGCCCGCCCAAGAAACCCAAGAGCGTGTTTCGGGAGTGGGGCGACGCTATTCTGTTTGCAGTAGTGGCGGCCACGCTTATCCGCTGGGCCACTTTCGAGGCCTACACCATCCCCACGCCCTCCATGGAAAACTCCCTGCTGGTGGGCGACTATCTGTTTGTAAGCAAGCTGCACTACGGCCCGCGCACCCCGCAAACGCCTTTGCAAGTGCCCCTTACCCATCAAACCCTGTGGGGAACCAGCCTGAAAAGCTACTCCGACGCTATCCAGCTGCCCAGCTACCGCCTGCCGGGCTTTTCGGAAATCAAGCACAACGACGTGGTGGTGTTCAACGTGCCCTTCGAGGCCGAGCACCCCGCCGACCTGCGCACCAACTACATCAAGCGGTGCATTGGTCTGGCCGGCGACGTGCTCGAAGTTAAGCAGGGCCAGGTGTACATCAACGGCCAGCCGGCACCCAACACGCCGGGTATGCAGAGCAGCTACTTCCTGCAAGTGCCCCAGCCCAACGACGACCTGCTGGCTGCCTTTAGGCGGCTCGGGGTAGTCAACTACGACACGCCCGACGGCCTGCCTTCCCCCATCCAAACGCAGCAGTACGGCCTGGGCTACACCGTGCACATGACCCAGGCGGCCTACGACTACTTCAAGCAGCAGCCCTACGTGAAGGGAATCGTGGACCTGAAAACGCCCGCCAGTCAGCCTGAGGAGGTGTTCCCCAACAACCCCGACTCGCCCTACAGCCAGGCCCTGGCCAACCCGCCTTTCCCCGCCTGGAACAAGGACAACTACGGTCCCCTGCCCATTCCCAAAGAAGGCCAGACTGTGCAGCTCACGCCTCAGAATTCGCCCATCTACCAGAAAATCATTCTGCGCTACGAGCACAACGAAGGCATGAGCGTAGACGCCACCACCGGGCAGATTCTGCAGAACGGGCAGCCGCTGAAGAGCTACACCTTCAAGCAGAACTACTACTTTATGATGGGCGACAACCGCCACAACTCCCTCGACTCGCGCTTCTGGGGCTTCGTGCCCGAGGACCACATTGTAGGCAAAGCTGTCCTCATCTGGCTGTCGGTGGACCCGCATGCTTCGTTTCTGCAGAAAATCCGCTGGAACCGCCTGTTCAATCTAGTGCATTAAATCACGGATTCACTGGAATTCGTGGATTTTGCTGACGATTATAACGAAAGCGAGCTTGCATTACGCAAGCTCGCTTTCGCGCTTTAAAACAGTGCCGACAACTGCTGCCGTATCCGAAATCAACTTAATCCGCGTCAATCCGCGACTCACCACTGAATTGGCTCCAGGCCGTGCTGCTCTAGATACGCGTTGGTTTGGCTAAAGGGGCGGGAGCCGAAGAAACCTCGGTCGGCGGCGTAGGGTGAGGGGTGGGCGGCTTTGAGCACGAGGTGCTTGCGGGTGTCAATCAGCTCCACCTTCTTCTGGGCGTAGGCGCCCCAGAGGATGAATACCACGTGCTCTTTCTGCTCCGATACTTTCTGAATTACCACGTCGGTGAACTGCTCCCAGCCCTTCTTCTGGTGGCTGCCGGGCTCCCCGGCCCGCACGGTGAGCGTGGCGTTGAGCAGCAGCACCCCCTGCCGGGCCCACCGGTCGAGGTTGCCGTTGGGCGCAGGCGGCGTGCCGGGCAGGTCGCTTTGCAGCTCCTTGAAGATGTTTTGCAAAGAAGGCGGCGTCCGGACCCCCTCGGCCACCGAGAAGCTCAGCCCGTGCGCTTGTCCTTTGCCGTGGTAGGGGTCTTGGCCCAGAATCACCACCTTGGTTTGCTCGAAAGGGCAGGCCTCGAAGGCGTGAAAAATCTGCGGGCCCGGTGGGTAGACGGTGGCCGTAGCGTACTCGCCTTTTACGAAGGCAATGAGGTGTTGGAAATAGGGTTTTTCAAATTCGGCGGCTAGTACCTTGCGCCAGCTTTCTTCTATCTTTACCGACATACAGGACAGGATTTTTTTATTCGGGTTGGTAAGGCTTTACGCAAGCCAGCTGCGTAGATAAACCAAATTCTGCATACGGCTGTTAGCTTTCCCCTACCCGGACACCCAGGAGCCATGAACACAACCACGACACAGGGCGTAACCGTCAGCGTTACCACCAACTACCTGCCCGACTACTCGAGTCCGGGCCAGGAGCATTACGTCTTTGCATACAAAATTGATATCCGCAACAATAGCGAGTTTACCGTGAAGCTGTTGCGGCGCCATTGGTACATCTACGATGCCAACGGCGTGGTGCGCGAAGTGGAAGGCGAAGGCGTAGTGGGCCAGCAGCCCGTGCTGGAGCCCGGCGAGTCGCACCAGTACGTATCGGGCTGCAACCTCAAGTCGGGCCTGGGCAAGATGCGCGGCTCCTACCAGATGGAGCGCCTCATGGATGGCAGCGAGTTTGCCGTTGAGATTCCGGAATTCACGCTGGTGGTGCCGTATCGGCTGAACTAAGCTGGCTTGTGATTAGGTTTTGGCCGCCCTGGCTTCGTGCTGGGGTGGCCTTTTTTATGGTGTAGCACGAGCCGCAGGCCAACGAAGATACGTTTGTAGCCAGCCGTAGCGTAGCGCGAGCTTTATAATTCGCGCTCCATCTATCTTCGTTGCGCTTTTCTACTCAAGCTGCGCCCGTTTTGCTTTTCCAACTTCTCAGCTACCTGCGCTTTTTGTGGCGCTCGGGCAACGCTCACGGGCTGCACTCGCCCTTTGTGTTCGGGTTGTACGCCCACGTCATCCACCACGACGGCCATTTTGCGGCCTACGAAGCTGTGGAAGCCCGGCGCCAGCAGCTGCTCACCGACGACACCACGATTACGGTAAGGGATTTTGGGGCGGGCTCCCACACCGGCGCGGGCCGCACCCGCCACCTGCGCGACATTGCCCGCACGGCTGCCAAGCCGCCCCGGCTGGGGCAGCTCTTGTTTCGGCTGGTCAACTTCATGCAGCCGCGCACGGTGCTGGAGCTGGGCACTTCCCTGGGCCTGAGCACGGCTTACCTGGCTTCGGCCGATTCGCGGGCCCGCGTTGTTACCTTCGAGGGCTGCCCCCAAACGGCCGCCGTAGCCCGCCAGACCTTCGCGGAGCTGGGCCTCCGTAATGTGGAGCTGGTAGAGGGTAACCTGGACGATACCCTCGCCCCTACCCTGGCGGCGCTATCAGCGCCCGTAGACTTTGCTTTCTTTGACGGCAACCACCGCTACGAGCCCACGGTGCGCTACTTCGAGCAACTCAACCTGCACCGCAACGAGCACAGCCTGTTTGTGCTCGACGACATTCACTGGTCCTCGGAAATGGAGCGGGCTTGGCGCACCATCCGTCAGCACCCCGACGTTACGCTCACCATCGACCTGTTCTACGTGGGCCTTGTGTTCTTTCGCCGCAACTTACCTAAACAGCATTTTACCCTGCGGTTTGACTACTGGCTGGACCAGTTGCTGGAACAGACCCGGCGGTTATCAACCTGAACAGTAAGCAGGAGGCCAATATGTTTACTATTTTTTTTAGCAAGCAGGCTTAACACTCCCGCACGATTACTAGTATATTTGGCATAACGTACGGTTGTCACCCCGCCAACACGGCTGCTTAACAAACAGCGAAGCCCGTGCGGTAACACGGGCTTCAGGATAAGAAGGGTGTTTAGGCCACCCTCAAATCCACTTGGTTATGGGCTTGAGACGTACCGACCTGGAAGGGCTGCAATTTCATTGCTCCATCCGGGTTACCACAACCTTCGTAGTGAAGGTTTTGGCTGCTTTGGGAGGCGTAGGAGGATTATATATGCTCTTCAGCCCCTAAGCGGAAACGGTAGCAGGGGGCGGAAGCTCTCTGCTACTTTCGCTTCCAACGAAACAAATATAGGCTTTGTTTTGAAACCAAATGCAACCAACCGTAACTCAGCCGCCTAAACTTAGCGCACGGCCTCCCTCACCCGTGTAAGCTTAACCAGTAGAGCCTCTAACTGGTCCAGGGCCAGCATGTTAGCACCGTCCGACTTGGCCGTGGCGGGCGTCGGGTGGGTTTCAATGAACAGGCCGTCGGCACCCACGGCAATGGCGGCTTTGGCAATGGTTTCGATGAGCTGGGGCTGGCCGCCCGTGACGCCGCTGCCCTGGTTGGGCTGTTGCAGGGAGTGGGTTACGTCCATCACCACGGGCACCCCGAAGCGGCGCATGGCCGGCAGGTTGCGGAAGTCCACCACCAGGTCGGAATAGCCGAAGGAGTTACCCCGGTCGGTGAGGATGACGTGCTCATTACCCGACTGCTGCACCTTGTCCACGGCAAACTGCATGGACTCGCCGCTCAGAAACTGGCCTTTCTTGATGTTGACGACCTTGCCGGTCTGAGCGGCGGCCACCAGCAAATCCGTCTGCCGGCACAGGAAGGCCGGAATCTGCAGCACGTCCACGTACTCGGCCGCCAAGGCTGCCTCGTCCGACTCGTGGATGTCGGTGACGGTGGGCACGCCGATTTCGCGGCCTACTTTCTGTAGGATGCGCAGGGCCGTTTCGTCGCCGATGCCGGTGAACGAGTCGAGGCGGCTGCGGTTGGCTTTGCGGTAGGAGCCCTTGAAGATATATGGAATCTGGAGCCGGTCGCAGAGGGTGCGTACCTGCTCGGCAATGCGCAGGGCCATGTCTTCGCCCTCAATCACGCAGGGACCAGCCATCAGAAAAAACTGCCCCGAGTCGGTGTGGCGGAAGTGCGGCAGGGCGCGGGCAAGAGAATTAATCATATAGCGTACGCTTAACTACGTTTTCCTGCGGTTCAGCTTGCGCCGCGCGTGAGCTGCCGGTACGCAAGCAAGTGAGAAAAAAGAAAAGAAGCCTTACTTCCGGCGCAGACAGATGAACAGTTCCCGCCCCTGCCGGGGCTTAATGGAATTAGTAGCCGTGTCAAAGTGCACAAACTCAAAGTAGGGCTCGAAATAAGGCCGGTACTCCTCCCGCGACCCACCGAAGGGCGGACCAGGCTGGCTGAACTCGGTGTCGAAGAGCAAGCCCACGAGCGTGCCACCAGGCCGCAGCAACTGGGCGCACTGCCGGGCGTAGGCTGGGCGCAGACTGGGGTCGAGGGCGCAAAAAAACGTCTGCTCCACCAGCAAATCGTAGGGCGGCGTGGGGGCCAGTTGAAAAAAATCCTCGAGTAGCAGATGCTCCGCCGGGAAGTCGGGTACGCGCTGGCGTAGGTCGTGCAGCGGCGCCGTCGCTACGTCGGCCACGAAAATATTGGGCCAGTCCTGACGGTGCAGATACTCAGCTTCATAGGCCCGCCCGGCACCCGGAATCAGAATGCGGCGGGCATCAGGAAGTCCAAGCTGCACAAAATAATTCAAGAGTGGCGGCGTTATCTGGCCCGCGTCCCAGCCGGTGTGGCCGGCGGCGTAGCGTTGCTGCCAGTAGGCGGCATCCAAGGGTGCTTCTGGTGACATAATGCGGCGGCATTGTACCTTGGGGCTTGCCTGGGTACAGAAGTCCGTTATTTTTGCCCCAAAGGTACAATCTCGTCCCGGACTGTCCGGACCTCACTTAACCCTGTTTTCCTATGGAACAAGACCACAGCCCCGCGCCGAAGAACAACAACCGTATCCTGCTGATTGTGGCGCTAATTCTGGTGCTACTGGGCATCAACGGCGTGCTGTTCTACATGAACCAGCAGAAAACCAAGCAGAACGAGCAGCTGCAGGCCGATGTGCAGGTGAAGGATGCCAAGCTCGAAGAACAGATCAAGCAGTACGAGGCACTGAAGTCGGACTACGAGCGCCAGAGCCAGGAAGTACAGGCTATGGGGCTAGCCAACGACTCGCTGGAAGCTAAGATTGCGCAAATCAACGCCGACCTGCTCAAGCTGCGCTCCTTTAAGGCGGGCAGCTTCAGCATTGCCGAGCAGCGCCGCTACAAGCAGCGCGCGGCCAATCTGGAAGCTCAGCTGCGCAAGAAAGACGAGGAAATTGCCCAGCTGAAAGCCGACAACGAAGCCCTGTTCACCGAAACCACCACGCTGAAAGAGCGCCAGAACCGCCTCACCGACACCATTTCGACGGTGGTGCGCTCCAACCAGGAGTTGAGCGAGAAGGTGAGCATTGCCTCGCGCCTGCAAGCCGAAAACATCCGGGTGGGAGTGGTTAACAGCCGCAACAAAGAGAAGGACGACGAGGACAACGAGTTCAAGGCCCGCCGCGTCGAGAAAATCAAAGTAACCTTCAACCTGGGCCGCAACGAGGTAACGCCCAAGGAAACCAAGCAAATCATGATGCGCCTGATTGAGCCCGACGGCGCGGCCCTCTACAACCTGAGCACCGGCGGCGGCACCTTTATGATTGACGGCGCCGAGGCCTTCTACACGGCCAAGCAGGACCTCGTATTCGACAACACCCGCCAGCCCGTGCAATTCCTGTACGCCAAAGGCGCCCCCTACAAAACCGGCCTGCACACCGTGGAGCTGTACGAAGGCGGTGTGATGATTGGCAAAACGACGTTTACACTGAAGTAGGGACTTAAGATAATGTTCTGTTCTCCCCCGTTTGTCTTTATTGATTTTGAACCCAACAAAAAAGCTCTGGCCAGACTGGCCAGAGCTTTTTTGTTGGGTTGAGGCTTACATAATTGGCCGTCATCCAAGACCCTAAGCACTAAATCCCTGAGCCCCTACTTACGCCCCTATCAGCGTCTCGTACTCGTCCAGCTTCTTTAGGGTGCCCTTGATGTTTTCGGTCAGGAGCACGATAACGGAGCCGGGCCGGGCGGTGTTCAGGGCGTGGTCGATGGCGTCCATTTCGTTTTCGATGTAGGTAATGGGCAGGTTGGGTGCATCGAGGCGCAGGCCCCGCTCCATGATTTCGCGCAGCTCGGCGGCGGTTTTGCCGCGCAGGTCCCGGTCCTGGCGCAGAATCACCTCGTCGAAGATGCGGCCAGCGACGCGGGCAAAACCCAGCGTGTCTTCGTCGCGCCGGTCGCCCAGGCCTGATACGATGCCGACTTTGTGGGTGGCTTCGGTGGCGTTCAGGAACTCGGCAAATTTCTCGATGCCGGCCGTGTTGTGGGCGTAATCGACGATGACCTCAAACTGCGGAAACTTGTAGACATTCATGCGGCCCGGCGTCTTGGTGGCCGATGGCACGAATGTGCGCAGAGCTGTTTTGATGTCGTCCTTGTCGAAGCCGTAGCAGTAGCAGGCCAGGGCCGCCGCCAGGCAGTTTTCGATGTTGAAGGTGGCCCGGCCACCGAACGTCACCGGAAACTCGGCGGCCCGGTCGATGCGCAGCTTGTAGGAGTTTTTGTAGATGGTGATGTAGCCTTCCTCGTACACAGCCGCCACGCCCCCGTTTTCCACATGCTCCCGGATGCGCTGGCTGTGCTCATCCATGCTGAACAGGGCCACGTTGCAGTCCACCTTTTCGCGCATGGCGTACACCAGGTCATCGTCGGCGTTGAGCACGGCCCAGCCATTTTTGCGCACGGTGCGGGGCAGCACGCCTTTCACAGCCGCCATTTCCTCTACCGTGTAGATGTCGCGCAGGCCCAGGTGGTCGGCGGCCACGTTGGTCACCACGGCCACGTCGCAGGTGTGGAAGCCCAGGCCCGAGCGAAGCATCCCGCCCCGCGCCGTTTCCAGCACCGCAAAGTTCACCGTCGGGTCTTTCAGCACAAACTCAGCGCTCTGCCCACCCGTACAGTCGCCGCTTTGCAGCTGCACGCCCTGGATGTAGATACCGTTGGTGGTGGTATGGCCCACTTTGTAGCCTTTGGTGGCCACAATGTGTGCCATTAGCAGCGTGGTGGTGGTTTTACCGTTGGTGCCCGTCACGGCCATAATCGGAATGCGCGCCGTGGTGCCCCTGGGGAACAGCATGTCCACTACCGGCTCGGCCACGTTGCGGGGCAGGCCTTCGGTAGGCGAAATGTGCATGCGGAAGCCCGGCGCCGCGTTTACCTCAATTACGGCGCCACGCGACTCATTCAGCGGAATGGCAATGTCGGAGGCCAGCAGGTCGATGCCGCAGATGTCGAGGCCCACGATGCCAGCCACGCGCTCGGCCAGCAGCACGTTATAGGGGTGCACGAGGTCCGTCACGTCGGTGGCGGTGCCGCCGGTGCTGATGTTGGCGGTGCTCTTCAGGTAGATTTCCTGGCCGGCGGGCAGCACGCTGTCCAGGGTCAGGTCGTGCTGCTTCAGGATGTCGAGCGTGTGCTGGTCGGCCTTGATGCTGGTCAGCACCTTTTCGTGGCCCACGCCCCGGCGCGGGTCCTTGTTCACTTCATCAATCAGCTGCTGAATGCTGCTGACGCCGTTGCCGGTTACGGCGGCCGGCGTGCGTTTGGCCGCCGCAATCAGCTTGCCGTTTACCACCAGCATACGGTAGTCGTGGCCCTGGATAAACTGCTCCACGATGACGGCTCTGGAATAGTGCTGGGCAGCTTTCAGGCCTTCTACCGCGTCTTCCCAGTTCATAATGCGGATGGTGGCGCCCTTGCCGTGGTTGCCGTCCAGAGGCTTGGTCACAATGGGGAAGCCCAACTCCTCCACGGCGTCACGCAGGCCGTTTTCCGAGTACACCGTGGTGCCATTGGGTACGGGCACGCCGGCATCGTGGAGCATGGCTTTGGTGCGGTTCTTATTACCGGCTACCTCCACCCCGGCGTGGGAGGTATACGACGTGGTAGTAGCCCAAATGCGCTTCTGGTTGACCCCGTAGCCCAGCTGGATAATGTTGCTGTTTTTGAGCTGGATGTAGGGAATATTGCGCGAGGCGGCCTCGGCTACGATGCTATAGGTGCTGGGGCCGAAAAACTCTTCTTCCCGGATTTCGTGCAGCTCATCAATGATGGGCTTTACATTCACGCTACGCCCCTGGCACACGTCTTCCACAAGCTGCACGGCCGCCTCGGCGGCCACGCGGCCGGCCCGCTCCTCCTGGTAGGCAAACACCACAAACTCCACTCCCTGCTGGTGCGCGGGGTACGACTTGCCCCAGTACACCGGCATGCCGGCCATGCGCTGCAAGGCCAGCGCCACGTGCTGAATTACGTGTCCCAGCGGCTCACCATCAAGTAGCTGCTCGGCCGTGAGGGGCGGGTGTTTCTGGGCGGTACGGCCCACTTCGGCCGGCTGGGGCTGGCCTAGCTCGGGCAGCAGCTGCGGCAGCTGCTCAGCCAGGGCCGGCACGCTGTTCGACCACGTACCGGCTAAGTCGCCCAGGTCCACTTTCATTACAATCAGCTTGTAATGCTTGACGGACCAGTAGCTTGGGCCGCGCATGGTGCGGAGGTCAACAATCTTCATAGGACGGTGGGAGAAAAAATGCTTGCGTGCGCGTTTCTACGCGCGAATGAAATGTAGGGATAATGCCGCAGGAAATCCACGCGCGTTTTTCCCGCTCGCCTAAGCTCAACTGCCCCAGCCGCTTCTTTCGGTGTAGCTTCTATTCAATAATCACCCCGCTTCCTCTTGGCTGGGCCTACAAACAAAAACCCCGGTCGGGGCTAATCGACCGGGGCACTGGCACTCCGAAAACAGGGAAAAAGAGGTGACGAGCGGATTCGAACCGCTGTAGGAGGTTTTGCAGACCTCTACCTAGCCACTCGGTCACGTCACCGTGGTTTGGGGATGCAAACTTACACCTTAATCCGACTTTTGCCAATGCCAACGGCGGTTTTTCGGCGCCGGGCCGGTAAGTTGTTGGAGACGTGAATGAAAGAATGCTTTCCAGCCCCCCCCGGCTGCCCTTAGCACGAAAAAGATGAATATGCCCTATAGCTGGCCTAAACCCGCAGCTCTGCAAAGCCAAGGGCTGTACCAGAAGCTGACGGCTGCTGGCAAGCTATAATGCACCATCAAAAAAGGTCCCGGCAGGGCTGCCGGGACCTTTTATTCATCTAGAAAAAGCAGTCAGCCTAGGCTTTCTCCTCGTTTTTCTGGTCAGCAGTGTCGTCGCTGGTCAGGGCGTTTTTCACCGTGTCCACTACGTCGCCAGCCACTTCCTTGGCTTTGTCCAGGATGCCGGAGTGCGAGGCGGCTTCTACCACGTCGCCTACTACTTCCTTGGCTTTATCGAAGGCTGCCGAGGCAGCACCGGTTACGGCGGCCAGGATGCCACCGTCAGCGGCGGGAGCTTCTTCGGCAGCAGCGGCGGGAGCCGGGGCGGCAGCAGCCGGAGCCGCTTTGGCGGCCAGCTTCTGCTCACCAGCCTGGCGCTCATTGCCCATCATCTTGTCGCGCAGGGCCGACAGAGCGTCCAGGTCGCCGAGGGTTGACTTCTCCGCCGGAGCGGGCTTTTTCAGGTCGCTCAGCTTGCCTTCGCCTTGCTGCGGAGCGGCACCACCAGCTTGGCCGGCGGGCTTCTTCTTCGCAAACTTGGCAGCGCGGCTTTCTTCTTCCTGCGCCTGGTTGTACACGGCCGTGTGCGACAGCACGATGCGGCGGTCATCCTTCGAGAATTCCACCACGCGGAAGTCGAGGGTTTCGCCGTTTTCAGCCTGCGAGCCATCTTCCTTCACCAGCGACTTCGGATAGGCGAAGCCTTCGATGCCGTAGGGCAGTTCGAGCACGGCGCCCCGGTCGTTCTTGTCGGTGATGGTAGCCTTGTGCACCGAGCCGGAGGTAAACACCGTCTGGAACGTATCCCAGGGGTTTTCTTCCAGCTGCTTGTGACCCAGGGCCAGGCGACGATTGGCTACGTCCAGCTCCAACACTACCACGTCCAGCCGGTCGCCCACCTTCACAACTTCCGAAGGATGCTTCACCTTCTTGGTCCACGACAGGTCCGACACGTGCACGAGGCCGTCCACGCCTTCTTCCAGCTCCACGAACAGGCCGAAGTTGGTCAGGTTGCGCACCAAGCCGTTGTGCTGGGTGCCCACGGCGTACTTGGTGCCGAAGTCCTGGCGGGTCCAGGGGTCTTCGGTCAGCTGCTTGATGCCGAGGCTCATCTTCCGGTCTTCGCGGTCCAGCGTCAGAATCTGCGCTTCCACTACGTCGCCCTGCTTAATGAAGTCCTGGGGGTTGCGCAGGTGCTGGCTCCAGCTCATTTCCGATACGTGGATGAGGCCTTCCACGCCGGGGATGATTTCCATGAACGCGCCGTAGTCGGCTACGTTCACGATGCGGCCTTTCACCTTCGAGCCCACGCCCATGTCGGCGGGCAGGCTGTCCCACGGATGCGGGGTCAGCTGCTTAAGGCCGAGGCTGATGCGCTTCTTGGCTTCGTCGAAGTCCAGCACCACGATATTGAGCTTCTGATCCAGCTGCAACACTTCGCTCGGGTGGGCAATGCGGCCCCACGAGATGTCGGTGATGTGCAGCAGGCCGTCGACGCCGCCCAGGTCAATGAACACGCCGAAGTTGGTCATGTTCTTGATAACGCCCTCCAGGATCTGGCCTTTCTCCAGGTTGTTGAGGATGGCTTCGCGCTGCTTCTCGAGATCTTTCTCGATGAGGACTTTGTGCGACACCACTACGTTGTCGAAAGCGGCGTTGATTTTCACCACTTTCACTTCCATACGGCGGCCCACATAGATGTCGAAGTCTCGGATGGGCTTCACGTCAATCTGCGAGCCGGGCAGGAAGGCTTCTACGCCGTCCAGGTCCATGATGAGGCCGCCTTTGGTGCGGCGCTTCACCACGCCTTCCAGCACGGTGTCATTTTCCAGCGCATCGTAGATGGCTTTCCAGGCCTGCTTAATCTTAGCCTTCTTGCGGCTCAGGATGAGCTGGCCGTTCTGGTCTTCCTGATCCTCGATGAACACCTCCACCTCGTCACCAACTTTGAGGTCGGTCAGGTCGCGGAATTCGGAGAGGGGCACCAGACCATCGGATTTGAAGCCGATGTTCAGGATGACGTCACGGTCGGTGATGCCCACCACGGTGCCTTTGATTACTTCTTCTTCCTGGACCGTGTTCAGCGTGCTGCTGTACATCTGCTCCATCTCAGCGCGCTGCTCGGCGGTATAGTTACCACCGAACGCATTAGCCGAGACATTGTCCCAGTCGAAGTTGTCTACTACTTCTGCCATGAGTTAGCGGTTGGCCCTGGTGTACACGTCCGGCGCAGGGCCCGCCTCCGAAACGCGTTGTTGGTTGATTTCCAGCACGCTAGTACTGGCCCGCCACCCTGGCGGGGCGGCAAAGATACGGAGTTTCTGTTCTGAACTATACACTTTAAGTTGAAGAATAGTGAAGTGCTAGGATAGTAATTGCAGAAAACTCAGTGCCGATATTACCCTTACAGATGGAAAACCAATTCCAGACAAAACGTCGAAATGATGATCATCTGTGACTAAATAATCACCTCGCCCTGCTACGTAACAATCCACAAACTTCTCATCATCGGGGTCAGCGTGAATGAGACGCCAGTCATAATAAACGTCGTAACGATGCACGTTCGAAAAGCTATTCAATGCCTGAAGAACATTGCTTGCTACTGCAGCACTATTCCGAGCCGTAAGAATTTCCTCATACTCTAATAAGATGCTTGTGCTGACGAGTAACTCAACTTCGCGTTGCATAATGGCATTGAACAACCGTCGGTAAGGTGAATGGTGCCCGATACTGGCCAGCAGCACATTGGTGTCAACGACTATTCTCACGCTGCCGATTCCCGACGGTACGGAGTACGCATGTGCTCCTGCACCCAAGCGTGCATAGTTTCAGCCGTCCACCCATTTTCATCCCACAATTTATCTACCAAGTTAGCCGCTTTTTCGGCATAGTACAACCCAATGAGGTGGCGAATCTCGTCAGCATCCTTGGCTGGCACCTGCACAGTTGCGGAATCAGGTTGTTGACCAACGCTTGCCTTTTCAGCCAATTTTTGAAGCAATAACTCCTGTAATTCCTGCTCACTAAGCAAAACTGAATCCGGAAGCTGCAATACAATGGTTTTCATACATAATGCCTTTCTATCAAACATACGAAAAGGCGGCCATAGCGAATATACTTCGCTACAACCGCCTTTTTCTACGATATAAATATCTTTCTTACCGCCGCCCTAGCTCCCGCAGGTGCGCCACGTGCGAGGCTACGGCGTAGCGCATCTTGGGATACTCGTTGTATTCGATGTTGAACTCCTCGCAAACCTGGCGGATGATTTTGTTCAGGGCCGGGTAGTGGACGTGGGAGATGGTGGGGAACAGGTGGTGCTCGACCTGGAAGTTGAGGCCGCCCACCAGCCAGCTAATCAGCTTACTGTCGGTGGCGAAGTTGGCGGTGGTTTTAATCTGGTGGATGGCCCACTCGTCCTCGATTTTGCGGGTGGTGGCATCGGGCACCACGAAGGCGGTGTGCTCCACGGTGTGGGCCAGCTGAAACACAATGCTCAGGGTGAAGCCGGCTACGCACATGAATACCAGGAAGCCCACCAGCCAGCTCACGAAGCCGGTCATGACGATGGGCAGGGCCACAAACAGGCCCAGGTGCAGCACCTTGAAGCCCCAGAACACGCTTTGGTCGGTGGCTGTCATTTTTTTGAGGGGCATGTCACCGATTTTGCGGCGAAAATACTTCTGGTAGTCCATGTAGAAAATCCAGGCCAGGAAGAGCAGGGCGTAGAAAAACCAGAAGTAGAGGTGCTGGAAGCGGTGCAGGCGGCGGCGGGGCTGCTCCGGGCTCAGGCGCAGCCAGGGCTGGGCATCGAGGTCGTCGTCTACGCCTTCCACGTTGGTGTACATGTGGTGGATGAGGTTGTGCTTCATGTTCCACATGAAGGAGTTGCCACCCATGACGTTGAGGGTGAAGGCCGCAAACTGATTAACCCATTTGCGCTTGCTGAACGAGCCGTGGGCGCCGTCGTGCATGACGTTGAAGCCGATGGCGGCGCCGATGAGGCCCAGCAAGGCGCTTTCCAGCACGCCTACCGCGGCCGGCGGGGTCCAGAACACGAGGTGCAGGTAGATGGCCGCGAAGGCCGAGGTCAGCAGTACGGCTTTGAAGAACAGGGCGTTACCGCCAGTGGTGGATTTGCCGGCTTCCTGGAAGTAGGCGTTGGTGCGGCGCTTCAGTTCCTGGTGAAACGAGCGGGAAGCCGCGAATTTGGGTGCTTGCATAGAATGGGAAAAGAACGGTCAAAGGTACCGTCTTCCGCAGGGCGGATGCACGTTGGCTCCGAAAGCGCAAGATTTTGTACCTGGCAGGTGCTGCAGCTCGTCCGCAGCACACCAGGTACACTGAAAGCACCTTGTGGTGCCGGCTTCTTTCTCTTTATTAAGCCACCGTATGGCAAGAAGGTTCAGACAGTGCCTTCTTAGCCTGACACAACCGGCTCAGCGGCTGGCTACCTCTCCCCCACCCACCGGCAGACCGGGCTTCAGCACTGGCCGCAGCGCCTCCAGTGGCACAAACACCCGAACCTCGCCCTGGGCAAATGAGGCCACCTCATACGGCCCGTACACGAACATGGCCCCGCCGCGGGTCAGGTACACGTTGTGAGTGGCAGGCAAGGTGTCTTCAAATAACGCTTCGGAGAGCGGGGCACCGGGCTTGAGGCCCAGGGCGGGGCGGGCGTAGCGGGCCAAGATGCCTTCCAGCTGAGCTTCGGAGCCGGGCCGGAAGATGTCGGCGTAGCGCAGGGCGCGGCCGGTGCGCGGGTCCAGGCTGAGCACGCGGGTGCCGTACATGCCGTGGGCTCCGCCCGAGTAGCGGTAGGAGAAGTACCCAACGCTCAGCAGCCTATCATCATTCCACAGCACCAGCATGCTGGTCTGGTCCTGGTAGCGCAGCGTGGCCGAGGGGCAATAGCCGGAGGTGTCGGCCGCACACTCGGCCAATACCGCTCCCACTTCTTCCTGGTACATGCCCGCAAAGGCGCGGCGCTGCTCTTGCCACAGGCTGGCCAGGGTGGGCGGCGCAGCCGTATCGAGTGTGTCGCCGCGCAGGCCGCGGAGCAGGGTGGCGGCCACGGCCGGGCGCCCCGCGGGCACCAGGGCGTGCAACGACACGTGGCCGTAGATGCTGTCGGTGGGCGTGTTGGGCCGGGCCGGAATCGAATCGGTGAACTGGCGCGAAACCAGCGCCCCGCCCTGGGGCGGCACGAGGCGTAGGCGGATGGGCTGGCCGGCGCGGGTGCCTACCAGGGCCGAGCCTTCGCGCCGCAGCCGCCACACGGGCCCGTTGTAGTTGGTATCGACGAGGCTGGGGTCGGTGTCGCGCAGGGTGAGGCTGTCGGGGGCGGCGGCCGAGAAGGTGCCACTCAGCTCTAGCGGGCGGCCGTTGGCGCTGGTGTAAAAGCCACTTAGTGGGGCGGGGCCTTCATCGGCGGGCATGGTGCCCAGGCGTTGCAAGTGCACCGTGACACTATCCGGGGAGCCGGGCAGCAGGGTACGGTACTGCCGGTACCAGGTGCCGGGCGAGTCGGGGGGAGTGGCTGGCGCAGCCGGTGGGGCGGCCAAGGCGCGGGCCGCGGGCTTATCGGAGGAACCCGACTGGCAGGAGGCCAGGAGCAGGCCAAGGACGCAGGCAGCACGCGCGGCGGGATGAAAGGCAAAAAACAAGCTCATTCCGTCAAAGGACGCAGATTAGCGGCACGTGTACAACATCTTGGCCTCACCTTGTCCCAGGGCTTAACCCGCCGTATGTACCTCATCCTTGTCACACTTTCTTCTTCGCACACTGCTATGAGCTACATCAAAGTTGGCCAAGACACCAACGGCCAAGACATCCGCCTGCACTATATCGACCAAGGCCAAGGCACTCCGGTAGTGCTGATTCATGGCTGGCCGGCCACGTACGAAATGTGGGAACACCAACTGGCGGAGCTACCCAAGCACGGCATGCGCGTGGTGGCCTACACCCGCCGCGGGTTCGGTAACTCCTCCAAGCCCTGGAATGGCTACGACTACGATACCTTCGCCGATGACCTGAAAGCCGTGCTGGACGAGTTGGACCTGCAAAACGTGACGCTGGTGGGTTTTTCGATGGGCGGCGGCGAAGTGGCCCGCTACATGAGCCGCCACGGCGGGGCCCGCGTGAGCAAAGTGGTGTTTGTGGCGGCCGTAACGCCCTTCTTGCTCAAAACCGACGACAACCCCGACGGCGTGGATAAAGACACCTTTGACGACATGGTGGACAATATCCGCAAAGACCGGTTCGACTTCCTGGCCAGCTTCGGCAAGAAGTTCTACGGCGTGGGGCTGGTTAGCCACCCCGTCAGCCAGGCCACGCTGGACTGGACGCAGTCAATGTGCCAGCTGGCCTCGCCCCGCGCCACCGAAGCCTGCGTGCGGGCCTTCAGCGAAACCGACTTCCGCCGCGACCTGGCCGCCATTCAGGTACCTACCCTCGTTATCCACGGCGACAACGACCAAACCGTACCCATTAAAAGCAGCGGCAACCTGATGGGCAATTATCTAAAGCACGCCACCTACATCACCTACGAAGGCGCCCCCCACGGCCTGTTCATCACCGAGAAAGACAAACTCAACCAGGACCTGGCCGCTTTCGTGACTTCAGCGGTAAGCACCGCCGAAAGCTCAGCCCGCCGGTAGCAGCCCCGGCTTATACCACGTGAAAGTGCCCCTAGCAGAGTCATACCGATTCTGTTAGGGGCACCTTCACGTAGTGCGGAGTCTCTACTTATCCAGCGTCAGGCTCAGGCGCTTGGCCGCCAGGTCTTGCACACCCACCACGTAGGTGTACTTGCCCGGCTTGAGCGGCGTTTCGCCCACGTAGTCGATAGGTTGCCATGTTAGCTCCTGGCCGTTTACTACCACCTTGATGTAGGCGTAGTTGAATGCTACCGTGTATGTGGCGTAGTCCGATTTTTGGCTGGGGGCCAGGCTGCCATACTCTTTTTCGCCACCCGAGGTATCTACATACACCCTCTCAAATCGGTAGCCGCTGGCGTTTTTTACTTGAATCCGGACTTCGTCGGAACCTTCCTTTTTACAGGCAGTGTGCAACAGGCCAAGCAGACTCAGGCACAGCAAGAGCAGGCGGTGTTTCATAATGCAAAGGGTTACCGCTACAGGAGCACAACGGAGAGGTAACCGTTGCATTCCTGCTGGCTGACGTGCCCGTACGCAATAAAAAAACCGGCCAGCCGAGAGGCTGCCGGTTTTTTCAGTTGAGGTAGGCGTGCCAGTTTTGGTCGAGGGTGCCGGCGCTGAGCTTAAGAAAACCCGAAAGAGTAGGCTTTTTGGGCTGCTGCCGGATGGTGAGGCCGGCTTCTTGCGGCGTCCGGTGGCCCTTGGCGTGGTTGCAGCGGGAGCAGGCCGTGAGCAGGTTGCTCCAACTCGACTCGCCGCCCCTACTGCGGGGCACCACGTGGTCCAGGGTCAGGTTTTTCGTCGAGCCGCAGTATTGGCACTCGAAATGGTCACGCTTCATGATGTTGTGCCGGCTCAGGGCAATGCCCTTGTAAGGCACACGCACGTACCGCTGCAACCGGATAATGCTCGGCTTGGGGTACGACTTGCTCACCGTCCGCAGCACGCCGTGCTCCGACTTGGCAATCAGTTCGGCTTTTTCCAGAAACAGCAGCACGAAGGCTTTTTGCACACTACACAGCGTAATGGCAGTGTAGTCGCCATTTAGAACAAGAACTTTTTGGTCCATACACGCTTGGGAAAGAATCGGGTCTGGCAGAAAGCTAGATGATTCTAAGCGCATTAACAATAGGCCCACCGTTTAGTTCGGTTGGTGGTTTTTGGTTACTAGTTGGTGGTTTATAGCTGTTGGATGGTGTAGGACGCCTAGCGCCTACGTTATGTTCTTACCGAAAGAAAAGTCTCGGTACAAAGCCACCAACTAGTAACCACCAACCAAAAAACAACCCTTATTCTTCCGGCAGCAGGCGCTTGATCAGGCGCAGCTTGTGCGAGTACTTCTGCCAGTCGCGGCGGAAGATGCCGTTGTGGTCGAGCGGGTCGATGCGGACTTCGCCGCTGGCGTGGATGATTTGCTGGTCTTCCAGCAGCAGCCCCACGTGCACGATGCGGCCCTCGGCGTTGTCGAAAAAGGCCAAGTCGCCGGGCTGGGTCTGGGCCACGAAGTGCACCGGCTGGCCCACATGAATCTGCTGGTGAGCGTCGCGCGGGAGCTGCACGCCCACCAGGCCGTAGAGCTGCTGGGTGAGGCCCGAGCAGTCGATGCCGAACAGCGTTTTGCCGCCCCACAGATACGGCGCTTTTAGGAAGGTGAGGGCCATTTTCTGGAGCAGGCGCAGGCGCTGGTCGGCGGGGCCCTGGGGGCCGTGGCCGTTCTGGGGGTTGGTGGCCGAGCCGTTGTAGAACAGCTGCCGCTCGTCGCCCAGGCGCAAGGTCATGCCGTCGAAAAAGGGCAGGCGCGTCCCCAGCGCCACCGGAATCCGCGTGGTAGAGTCGCTTACCACCTGCACCACATCCAGGGTGCGGGGGTGGTCCTGGGCCTGCCAGTCGGCGAAGTAGGCGGCGCTTACCGGCGTGTGTTGCTTCACATCCATCCAGCCCACGTAGTGGTCGGCGGCGATGCGCACCTGGTACCAGTTGCCCTGGGTGAGCAGGATGGAATAGCACTCCCCGAAGATGAGCTGCGTGACAATTTCGGCCTTATCGGAAGGCTCGGCGCGCACCGGCACGGCGCTCAGCGCGCAGATTCCGTGTTCCAAGGGAAGTTAGAAAGGTGAGAAGTGGAGAAGTTAGAAAGTTAATCACCTTGGAATCTATGTTCGGGCGCACTTTCCTCCTGCTTACATAGCGTCAGCAAAGCTAGGAGCAATCTGACAAGAAGGCGCCACTCTCCACAACTTTCTAACTTCCCAACTTCTCACCTTTCTAACTCCTAATACTCCCTCGCCCGGTCCATTTCGCGCTTCTGGTCTTTGGCTTTGAGGTCTTCGCGCTTGTCGAAGAGCTTTTTGCCGCGGGCCAGGGCTATTTCCAGCTTGGCGAAACCCCGGTCGTTGACGAACAAGCGCACGGGAATGATGGTGAGGCCCTGCTCCTGGGCTTTGCCAGCCAGCTGCTTCAGCTCCCGCTTGTTGAGCAGCAGCTTGCGGGGCCGCGTGGGCTCGTGGTTGTTGTAGGTGCCTTCGGTGTACTTGGCAATGGTAATGTTGTGGGCCCACAGGCTGCCGTCGGGGTGGAAGGTGCAGAAGCCGTCCTGGAGCTGCACGCTTCCTTCCCGGATGCTTTTGATTTCGGTGCCCTGGAGCATCAGGCCGGCATCGTACTGAGCCAGAAAGCTGTACTCGTGCCGGGCCCGGCGGTTCTGGATGTTGATGCGTTTGGGGGCGTCGTCTTGTTTACTCACGGGTATAGTTCTCGCAGAGGTTCGCTGAGGGTTGCGCTGAGGTTGGCTACGCCTTCCTTTGGGGCGCTGAGTTGTGCTAGTGGCCGGCCTGCTGGCGCAGCTCCTGGAAGCGGGCCTGCAATTTGGCACTGGACACGATGCGCTGGCCGGTGCGGCCGGTGGCTACCAGGCGCGGGCCTACGCGGGCTTCTACGCGGCAGAGCAGCTCGGGGCCAGCCAGCTGCTCAAAAATAGCCCGAAATTCTACGGTTTCGCCCTCGAAGGCCGGGCCGCGGTGCTCCACGGTCAGCAGCGTGCCGATGCCCTCCTCCCCTTCTTCCAGCATGGCCTCCACAAACTGCCGGCTGGTCCACTCCAGGGCCTGGCCCAGGGCAAACGTGCTGAGCACGGGATGAATTAGCCGGCCGTTGAGCACGGCAAAGTGCTCGGGCGTTACCGTGAGGCGGTGGTGCTGCTCGTCGCCGGGCTGGAAGGGGTTGGTCATGTAGCGTAAGCTTTGTAGGCTTTGGAGCTTGCGCCGGCAGCTGGCTGTCGGCCTAACGCGTCAAGTAGGCTCATCAAGTAGTGCCTGGTCACTGCTGAGGGCTTTTAAGAGTTCGGGCGCTTTGAGATTTCAGAAGGACGGATTGCCTCGCTCCGCTCGCAATAGCAGAAGCTTTACCCCAGCTTCAGCCGCGGGTCGGAGCTTACCAGCTGGTCGGCGAAGTCGCCGGCCTGGTACTGGAAGTGGGCCGTCATGGCTACCATGCCGGCATTGTCGGTGCAGAACTGGAAGGCGGGAATGAACACCTGCCAGCCCTGGGACTGGGCTTCGTCTTGCAGGGCTTGGCGCAGGCCGGAGTTAGCGGCCACGCCGCCGGCCAGGGCAACCTGGGTGAGGCCCTGGTCGTGGGCGGCGCGGCGGAGCTGGCGCAGCAGGGTCTGGATGATGGTGTGCTGGATGCTGGCGCAGAGGTCCGCCAGGTTTTGCTGCACGAAGTCGGGGTTCTGGGCAGTTTCTTTCTTCAGGAAGTAAAGCACCGCCGTTTTCAAGCCGCTGAAGGAGAAGTCGTAGCCCGGCATGGCGCCCACCGGAAACGCGAAGCGCGTGGGGTTGCCCTGGCGGGCCAGCTTGTCGAGGTGGGGGCCGCCGGGGTAGGGCAAGCCGAGCAGCTTGGCCGTTTTGTCGAAGGCCTCGCCGGCCGCGTCGTCGATGGTCTGGCCGATGATTTCCATATCCAGGGCGCTGCGCACCACCACCAGCTGGGTGTGGCCCCCGCTCACCGTCAGGCACAGGAATGGAAACGTGGGCCGGGGGTCTTCGATGAAGTGAGCCAGGATGTGGGCCCGCATGTGGTTGACGGCAATCAGGGGCTTGCTCAGGGCCAGGGCCAGGGTTTTGGCAAACATGCCGCCCACCAGCAACGACCCCAGCAAGCCCGGCCCCTGGGTAAAAGCCACAGCATCGAGGTCTTTTTTGGTGACGCCGGCCCGTTGCAAGGCCGCTTCCACCACCGGAATCAGGTGCTGCTGGTGGGCCCGCGAAGCCAGCTCGGGCACTACGCCGCCGTACTGCTCGTGCACTTGCTGGGTGGCCACCACGTTGGAGCGGATTTCCCCGCCCACCATGACGGCGGCCGAAGTATCGTCGCAGGAAGATTCGATGGCAAGGATGATGGGGTGCATTTTTTAATTAAGAGTTAATGAGTAGGAATTAATAATTGAGGATGACGCAAACTGCTGGTGCGCAAAAAAACTGGAGGTTCTGATTCTCCAATTCTTCATTTTTCATTCCTAATTACTAATTCCCCCCAAAGGTCGGGGCAAAACGCTAAATAGCCGCGGGCCACGTTTATTGACCATCACCCGGCCGGTTTCGGGCCCTTTCCTGGCGGGTGCCAGGGGCGGGCAACGGTTGAGCCCAACCCCGTATCTTCGCCTTCCCGGCCCTTTATCTTCCGTCCGTGCCCCGGTTTCTGTCTGTCACGCTCAAGGTTTTGTTTGCCCTGCTCCTGCTGCTGGTGCTGGCTGGCGTGGGCGTGCTGGTGGCCTTGCGCGTGCCCAGCGTGCAAACCTCGGTGGCCCAACGGGCGGCGCGGGTACTGAGCGAGAAGCTGGGCCAGCAGGTGCTGGTGGGCCGCGTAGACGTGCGGCCGTTTTCGCGGGTGCTGCTGGAAGGCGTGCGGGTGCTCGACCGGCGCGGCAACGAGCTGTTCAGCATCGGGCGGGCCGATGCCGACATCCGGCTGTTTTCGGTGCTCGACCCCAGCCACTTGCACGTGGGCAAGCTCACGCTGGAGGAGCCGCGCTTTGCGCTGGTCACTTACAAAGACCAGCCCGACTCTACCTCCCTCGACCAGTTCATCAGCGCCTTCAAGCGGCTGCTGGGGCCGCCGGACACCAGCAAGGTCAGCAAGCCGTTCGACTTCCAGATTCAGGCCCTGGGCCTGCGCAACGGCCGCTTCGTGCTGGAGCGCCAAGACGTGCCGCGCATTCCGGAGTACGGCCGCTCCCTCGACTACGCCCACATGCAGCTGGACAGCATCTACGCCGATGCCGACCAGCTTTGGTTTCGGGGCGACACTATCCACGCCCGCATCCAGGGCCTGCGCACCGTAGACACGCCCTCGGGCACGCGGCTGCGGGAGCTGACGGCCAACATGACCTACTCGGGTAAGTTCTGGGAGTTCGACCAGCTGATGCTGCGCGTGGGCGGCAGCCACCTGCACAACTACGTACGCTTCGAGTACCAGCACTTTCTCAACTTCACCGATTTCAACGACTCGGTCCGCGTCGTTGCCCGCCTCCAGCCCAGCCTGGTCCGCTCCGACGACATTGCCAAGTTTGCGCCCCAGCAGTTTATGCGCGAGCTGAAGGAAACCGTGCGGCTGTCGGGCGAGGCCAAGGGCTACGTGCGCAACTTCACCACCAAGAACCTGGACATCCGCTACGGCCAGAACACGCGGGTGCAGGGCAGCATCAACGTGGAAGGCCTGCCCAACTTCAAGGAGAGCTTCGTGGAGATGCGCCTGAAGCCTTCGGTAGTGGACGGGCGCGACATTCGGCGCTACATTCCGAAAAGTGGCTGGCCCTACGTGCAGCGCCTGGGCACGGTGCGGCTGCGGGGGCAGTTTCTGGGCTTCTACAACGACTTCGTAGCCAACGGCTCCTTCCAGACGGCCCTGGGCTCGGTGGTGTCCGACGTCAACCTGAAGTTCAAGGACGACCCGCGCTACTCCAGCTACGAGGGGCAGGTGCGCACCACGGGCTTTCAGCTGGGCCGGCTGCTGGGCGACCAGCGCATGGTGCGCGACGTGACCATGAACGGCCGCGTGGAAGGCGTGGGCTTCGTGCCCGCCACGGCCCGCCTCACGGCCAACGCCACCGTGCAGAGCATCTGGCTGAACGGGTACCGCTACCGCAACCTCACCACCAACGGGCAGTTCAGCCGCGAGTCGTTCCGGGGCCGGCTGGCCGCCAACGACCCTAACCTGCAATTCGACGCCGACGGCAGTATCGACCTGAACCGCCGCCGCGAGGCCTTCGACCTGCGCGCCCGAGTGCGCCGCGCCGACCTGCGCGCCCTGGGCCTCACGCGCCAGCCCATTACGGTTTCGACCACCGCCGATTTGAAATTCCAAGGCCTGCGCTTAGATGACCTAGTAGGCCGCATCTGGCTGCGCGACTCCCGCCTGACCTACCGGGGCCGCACCGTGGCGCTGGATACCCTGGACCTGGTGAGCCAGCACGAAGCCGGGCAGCGCCGCCTGCTGGTGCGCTCCGAAGCCCTGAACCTGGACGCCGCTGGCAACTTCACCTACGGCCAGGTGAGCCGCAGCCTGCAAGTTCTTATTGAGGAATACCGGCTCAATTTCCAGAGCAACGACGAGGCCATTGCCGCCTACTACCGCCGCAAGCGCCAGCAGCCCATTCCGGAGTACGAAATCGACCTGGACTTGTACCTGAAGCGGGCCAACCCGCTGCTGCACCTGCTGGAGCCCCGCCTCACCGTGTCGGACTACACCCGCATCGACGGCACCTTCCGCAACGGACCCACCAGCTTCTTCCAGCTCGGCGGCCACGTCGACTCAGTGCGCTTCGACAACCTGCGGCTGTATGATAATGAGTTCGACCTGAGCACTTCCAAGCTGGCCTACCAGCCCGAGGTGCTGGCCCAGGCCAGCGTTACGTCGCGGCGGCAGGTGCTGCCGGGGCTGGGCCGCACCGAGGGTTTTTACGTGGAAGGCGTGTGGGACCAGGAGAAAATCAACTTCTCGACGGCTCTGGCCCAGACCGGCACCACCAACCGCGCTCAGATTAACGGCTCGTTGGCCTTTCTGCCCGAGGCCGTGCGCATTGTGTTCCGGCGGTCGGGCGTGAACGTGCTGGGCCAGGACTGGACCATTGCCCAGGACAACTCCATCCTGATTTCGGGCGGGGGCCAGGAAGTAGATATTCAGAACCTGAACCTGAGCAACGGCGGCCAGAGCATCAGCGCCCAGGGCTTTATTTCGCAGAACCCCGCCAAGCCCCTGGCCCTGACCGTGCAGAACCTGGAGCTGGCCACCCTTAACGGCCTGACCGGCCAGAAGCTGGAGGGCCGCCTAAATGCCCTCGGCACCATCAGCGGGGTGTATGGGCCGCTGGTTATCAACTCGTCTTTGTCGGTTGACTCCCTGCTCATGGACAAGGTGCTGATCGGGGACGTGCGCGGGCAGGGCGACTGGAACAACGCCACCAGTCGCCTGGCCGTGAACCTGGACGTGGAGCGCCAGCAGCAGCATGTATTGACCGTGGCGGGCACCTACGCCCCCCGCGAGAAAGAGCAGCAGCTGAACCTGACCGGCACGCTGGCCCAAACGCCGGTGAAGCTGGCTGAGCCTCTGCTCAACACGCTGTTCCGGGACCTGCGCGGCACGGCCGTGGGCACGCTGCGCCTCACGGGCCGGCTGGCCGCGCCCACGCTCACCGGCAACGTGGACGTAACCGGCGGGCAGCTCACGTTTCTCTACCTGGGCACTACGTACACCTTCGCCGACCGAATCCGGTTTACCGAGGACCGGATATCCTTCCGCGACATTGCCCTGCGCGACCCGCAAGGCAACGTGGGCACGCTCACCGGCGACATTCTGCACCAAGGCTTCCAGAACATGCGCCTCGATTTGCGGGCTTCTTACCGCAAGCTGCAACTGCTTAACACCACCCGCCGCGACAACGAGCTGTACTTCGGGCAGGCCTACGGCACGGGCACGGCCGTGGTGCGCGGCCCCACCGACAATCTGTTCATCGGCGTGACGGCCCGCAGTGAGGCCGGCACGCGGGTGTCCTTGCCCTTCGACAACACGGCTACGGCCCAGCAGGCCAGTTACATCCGGTTCGTGAACCGCAACCTGCCCGACACGGCCCGCACCGCCACGGCCGCCGTGCAGGCCGCCGGCCGCACCGACCTCTCCGGCCTGCGCCTGAACATGAACCTGGAAGTAACGCCCGACGCCTACGTGGAGCTGCTGCTCGACGAAGCCACCGGCGACGTAATCCGGGGCACGGCCACCGGGCAGCTCCGCCTCAACATCGACACCCGCGGCGACTTCAACATGTACGGGCAGGTGGAAATCGTGCGCGGAGCCTACAACTTCACCCTGCAAGGGCTGGTGAACAAGGAGTTTGTGGTGCGGCCCGGCGGCACCATCAGCTGGAACGGCGACCCGCTGGCCGGCGAGATGAACGTAACAGCCACCTACACCCAGCGCACCTCCATTTCCCCCGCTACTCAGGGCCAGAATAACTCGGTAGTGCCCGTTACGGCCGTGATGAACCTTACCGGGCCCTTGTTGCAGCCGGTTATCAAGCTCAATCTGGAGTTCAACGACATCCCTTCGTCCACGGAGGGCGACTTAACAGCTTTCCTCTCGGCCCTGCGCAACGACGAGCAGGAGCTGAACCGGCAGGTATTCAGCTTGATTGTGTTTCGGCAGCTGACGCCGGTGGGCTCCCTGGCCGTAACGCGCCTCGAAGGCAACAACAACGCCCTGGGCAATAGTGTGGGGCAGATTATTTCTACCCAGCTGGGCCTGCTGACTTCGCAGATTGACCCCAACCTGGAAATCAGCTTCAACCTCAACGGCCTCTCGGCCGAGCAGTTGCAGGCCTTGCAGGTGCGCCTAAGTTACTCCTTCCTCAACGGCCGCCTGCGCGTCACCCGCGAAGGCGGCATCGGGGGCACTACTGTTACTAACGTTCCCGGCAGCCAGCCCGTACCCAACGCGCAAGCCTCCCTCATCGGCGACTTGAGCCTGGAGTACTACTTGCAACCCGATGGGAAGTTCCGGGCCAAGCTGCGCTACGAAACCACCCCGCGCGACTTCACCGGCCAAGCCCAGCTCGTTAACCAGGCCCGCGCCGGTGTGTCCTTGCTCCACACCGAGCAGTTCGACTCGCTGCGGGAGCTATTTGCCCGCAAGCGCCTGCGCCGCCGCGACGCCAACGCCCGCAAAGCCCGTGAGCTGCAAATCGACGACGACCCGCGGACGGTGTTGTGAGGAGATAAGGTAACGGGTGACAGGTGACAAGTAACAAGTAGAACGTCATGCTGAGCTTGTCGAAGCATCTCTACCGAGGGTAACTCTCATCATGTGCAGACGAAGCAGGAGAGATGCTTCGACTGCGGCTACGCCTTCGCTCAGCATGACAGACGTGTCACCTGTCACCTGTCACCTGTCACCTGTCACCTCATCACCCCATCACTTCACTACCTTTGCCCTTCTATGGCGCAAAACCGACCGACCCGTAAAAAGACGCTGGGCAGCTACCCGCACACGATGGTGGTATTCAGCATTACGCTGGCGCTGCTGGTAATTGGGCTGTTTGGGCTGCTGCTGATTCACGCCCACAAAATCTCCAACCTGGTGAAGGAAAACCTGGAGATGCAAGTGTACCTGGAGCGTGGCCTGCCCGAAACGCAGCTGCTGCAATTGCAACAGGACCTGGCCCGCCAGCCCTACATTGCCGTCAAGGACCAGCAGCCGCAGGTGCGTTTCCTGTCCAAGGAAGAAGGCGCCAAGCAGCTCATCGACCAGACCGGCGAAGACTTCCAGCAGTTTCTCGGCGACAACCCACTGCGTGACGCTTTTCTGCTGAAAATCAGCGCCGAGTACGGCAACACCGATAACCTTAGCCGCATCAGGGAGCAGCTGCGCCAGCTGCCGGGCGTGTACGAGGTTGAGTACGTGGAAAACCTGATTACGTCCGTCAACCGCAATTTGCGCAACCTGAGCCTAGTGCTGCTGGGCTTTGCTACGGTGCTCACCTTCGTGGTGGTGGTGCTCATCAACAATACCATCAAGCTGGCCCTGTTCTCGCAGCGTTTCCTGATTCGGAGTATGCAGCTGGTGGGCGCTACACCGAGCTTTATTCAGTGGCCGTTTCTGCGCCGGGCCACCTGGCAGGGCCTGATGAGCGGCATTCTGGCTGGCCTGCTGCTGATTGCCCTGCTGCAGTACGCCTACCTTCAGCTGGAAGAGCTGCGCCTGCTGCGCGACGACCGGCTGCTGGCCGTACTGCTGGCCGCGCTGGTGATGCTGGGCATCGGCATCGGTTTCCTCAGCTCCTGGCGGGCCGTGCGCAAGTACACCGCCATGTCGCTGGATGAGCTGTATTAACTCCCGGATGCTACCGATTCCCAGCTGATTACGCAGAAGTGGTGCGTGTGCAGGCCCGGCACAACGCCGGAAGGTTTCCGTCGGTTTTTAATCCAGCCGTGGCACAACCCTTTTCCCATTTACCGCATCTGCGCCTCCATTACCCTACCTTTACGCCGTCTATGGAACCTCTGCAACCGAATCCTACTCCGCGCTTTGCTTTCGGGCCACGCAACTACCGGCTGATGTTTGTTGGCCTGGCCGTGCTGGCCGCCGGCTTTATCACCATGACCCTGGACACGGCCGACTACGGCGAAGGATTCCTGGGCATTACGCTCGGGCCGATTCTGCTGGCCATCGGCTTCGGCATCGAGTTCTGGGCCATCATGGCCCGGCCTGGCACCACGGCCCCCGTAGCTCAGGACACCGCTACCCGCGCCACCGTGCCCTCCCAGCCGCCCACCACGCCCGTTTATAAAAAATAGGGACGTAGGGGCTTGGGGACTTAGGGTCTTAGATGACGTTTCGATACACAACGACTGCGTTGTAGAACGTCATCTAAGACCCTAAGTCCCCAAGCCCCTACGTCCCTACCTAAGTCTCTACCCATGTCCTACTGGCACGCGCTGCTGCTGGCAATTGTCGAAGGCCTCACCGAGTTTCTGCCCGTTTCCAGCACCGGCCACATGATTATCGTGGCCAACCTGCTCGGCATCGGGCAGTTGCCATTTACCGACACCTACATTACCTCTATTCAGTTCGGGGCTATTCTGGCCGTGGTGGCGCTGTACTGGCGGCGGTTTCTGCAGAGCGTGGATTTCTACCTTAAGCTTATCGTGGCCTTTCTGCCGTTTGGGCTGCTGGGCTTTCTGCTCAAGGACACCATTGAGCGCCTGCTGAAGGATGTGTCGGTGGTGGCCTGGGCCCTGGTACTAGGCGGAGTGGCGCTGCTGTTTATCGACCGGCTGTTCACCGGGGAGCGGAAGCAGGTAACCACCCCCAACTTTGCCCAGGCCCTGCGAATCGGGCTGTTTCAGTGCCTGGCCCTGATTCCGGGCGTGTCCCGGTCGGCGGCCACCATCGTGGGGGGCCTGGCCCAGGGCTACGACCGGCGCTCGGCCGCCGACTTTTCGTTTCTGCTGGCCGTGCCCACCATGTTCGTCATCACGGCCTACCAGCTCTACAAAACGTACAAGGTGAGTGCGCCCGGCGCCGAGGACATCAAGCTCCTGCTGTTCGGCAACGTGGTAGCCTTTGTGGTGGCCCTGCTGGCGGTGAAGAGCTTCGTTGATTTTGTGTCGCGGTTTGGCTTCCGGGCCTTTGGCTTCTACCGCATTGTGGTGGGCGTTATTATCCTGGTGATGGTGGCCCTGGGTATCAATCTGCACATTCTCTAGGCCGCGCGGCCCGTTTTCTGCCAAACAGATATGGAACAGTCGTCCTCGCCGGTTACCGCTGCTGCCTCCCTGGCTCCGGCCGCCACCGCTGCCACCACCCTGGCCGAGCTGCACAGCCCCGAGGGCGTGGTGCTGGCTGTGGACAAGCCCCTGACCTGGACCTCGTTTGATGTGGTGCGCAAGGTCAAGAACACGCTGCGCATTCCCAAAATCGGGCACGCCGGCACCCTCGACCCGCTGGCTACCGGCCTGCTGGTGCTGTGCACGGGCAAGAAAACCAAGCAGATTGACTTGATTCAGGCCCAGGAAAAAGAGTACACCGGCACCTTCCGCCTGGGCCAGACCACACCTAGCTTCGACCTGGAAACGCCGGTAGACCAGGAGCTGCCCTGGCAGCACCTCACCGAAGCCGACCTGCACGCGGCCCTCACCTCCTTTTTGGGCCTGATTGAGCAGACGCCGCCCCTGTTTTCGGCGGTGAAAGTGCAGGGCGAGCGGGCCTACGAGGTAGCCCGCCGGGGCGGCGAGGCCGAAATCAGGAGCAAGCAAGTCACCATCCGGGAGTTTGAGCTGACGCGCATTGTCCTGCCCGAAGTGGATTTTCGGGTGGTGTGCTCCAAGGGCACCTACATCCGCAGCCTCGCCCGCGACTACGGCGCTGCCCTGGGCTGCGGGGCCCACCTCACCCGGCTGGTGCGCACCCGCATCGGCAACTACCACCTCACCGACGCCCTAAGTATGGCCCAGCTGGAAGCCCTACGCCCGCCCCGCCCCGAGGGCGAGGCCGACCGCGCCCCCCGCCGCCACAACCCGCCGCGCCCCGAGCGCCGAGCCGGGCTGGAATACTTTGCCGCCACTCACGCCGCCCCCGAAGCGCCGACCCCGGACAACGCCCCGCACTAAATCCAGGTCAGCCGTTGGTTGGTAAGGCGGATTTTCACCGTCCGGCGCGTGCGACGTGCTCCTACGAAATCAGCCGCTGGCTTTTCGACTGCCCTCAGCGTAATCAACGTACTCAGCGCACATCAGCAATTCGACTCCATGCTCGTCATCCACGACCCGGCCCATTTTCCGTACCTGGGCAATGCCGTTGTTACGAGCGGCACGTTTGATGGCGTGCATGTGGGGCACCAGCAGATTTTGCGGCGCCTGCGCGAGGTGGCCCGCCACAGCGGTGGTCCGTCGGTGGTCATCACCTACTGGCCCCACCCGCGCCTGGTGCTGGCCCCGCCCCTCTCCCACCCCGAGCCCCGCGACCTGTACCTGCTCAACACCCTGGAGGAGCGCACCGAGAAGCTGCGCGAAGCGGGCGTCGACCACCTGCTCATTGTGCCGTTTACCCGTGAGTTTGCCTCCTGGACCTCAGAAGAATACATCCAGCACATTCTGCTGCGCACCGTGGGCACGGCCAAGCTGGTCATTGGCTACGACCACCGCTTCGGGCGCAACCGGGAAGGCGGCTTCGACTACCTCAGCCAGCACGCGGGCCGCTACGGCATGAGCGTGGAGGAAATTCCGCGCGAAGACGTGGACGCCGTGGGCGTGAGCAGCACCCGCATCCGCCGCGCCCTGGAAGCCGGCGACGTGCTGACGGCCGGCCGCTACCTGGGGTATGCCTACCCGCTGACGGGCACCGTGGTGAAAGGCCAGCAGCTGGGCCGCACCATCGGCTGGCCCACGGCTAACATCCAGTGCCCCGAGCCGCTGAAGCTGGTGCCGGCCCGCGGCGTGTACGCCGTGCGCGCCCGCACGGCCGCCGGCACCCGGCACCCAGCCATGCTCAACATCGGCGTGCGGCCCACCGTGGGCGGCAACCTGGCCCAGACTGTGGAGGCCCACCTGCTCGATTTTGAAGGCGACCTGTACGACCAGCCGCTGACCGTGGAGTTTGTGGCCCTCCTGCGCGACGAGCAGAAATTCAACGGCCTCGACGAGCTGAAGGCCCAGCTGGCGCGGGATGCCGAGGCGGCGCGGCAGTGCTTGCTGAATACCGCCTAACTTATTCGTACATAGCCGCAGTAACTACCGCGGCTTTGGCGTATTTTTCATTTTAAATCACACCTACCACTGACTGCATGCTAAAAAATCTACTTCTGTACGCCCTGACGTACGGGCTGCTGCTTATTTCGTCCAAAACGGCCATAGCACAGCCCACGTGGCAACGCTTGTACGGGGGCGGGGGCCGCGAAACCTGCTCTCAGCTTGTTCATTTAAAAGGGGGTGGCTATCTGCTGATTGGCAGCCGCGCTGCGCAGAATGAAAAGTATGAGGAGCTTTACCTGGTTCGGACGGATGAGCAGGGCAACCAGCTCTGGACCCGCAACCACTCCATTCCGGATTCCGACCAGATATTTCCGACGGCGGCCTCTGAAAACGGGGCGGGCCAGGTGCTGGTGAGTGCCACCATCACGCTAGGCTCCACTACCTCCGGAACCCAGACCAGCACGGGGCTCCTGCTCCTGCTCCAACCCGATGGCAGTGTCGCGTGGAGCAAACGGACACCTGCATCCGGGAGACTCACCCCAGGCTATGTTGGCGGTGCCCTGGACGATGCTGGCAACTTCTGGGTGGGCATTAATGAGGCGTCGGGCGCGGCACTGCTGCGCCTGGATGCCACCGGCCGCGAAATGCAGCGGGTTGCCGTGCCTAACGGCCCAGTTTATAAGCTGTTCCGCCTACCGTCCGGCCTGTATGCCCACACGAGTGGCCGGCTGATTTCAGTATCCGACCAAGGCGTTCTGGGCTCCGAAACCACGCTGCCGGTCAACGTTTACGTAAACCAGACCAACAGCTACGTGACGGACGTGGTGCCGCTGGCTGGCGACGATGTACTCATCGTTTCAGATGGGCAGCTCGATAAGATCAAGCTTTCTTCCTCGACGGTTTACTGGACCCGTGCTCGTTCCCAGGGCAATTTGTTGCTTAATCCATCGTGGGGGGCGCGTTTGCCCAACGGCAACTTACTCGTGTATGGCATCGAAAGCGTTAGCAGCCATACTTTTAGGCCCACCATAGCTCACTTGGATGCCGAAGGCAACCAGCTGTATACTCCTCCTGCCGGCCCAGGGGGCGGCCCGGTGCCGGTGCGCCACATCATAGGCAGCTCCATAAGCGCTGCCGCTGCCGGGCTGTTCGTGAATGCAGCAACCGGGCAGGTGGTTGCGGGCGGTTTTTTGCGGGACATGGACGCCAACGCGGCCGAGGTTTTTCTGAATGCCTACTCGTTTGCCGGCTTAGGCATCGTTACGAGTACCGCCAGGGTTAAAGCCGAGCCGCTGAAAGCCTGGCCCAATCCGCTGTCTGACAAAGATATTTTGACTGTTCCAGCGCTTCCCTCCCCACTACACCAGGTTACCCTTTACACCCTGCAAGGCCACTTGCTACGCCGCTGGTCAGAGCTGAAAGGCAACCGTGACATCCGCCTGTCCTTGCAGGGCATTCCGGCAGGAATGTACGTGCTCATAGGCCAGCAGGCGAACGGGAAACAATCAGCATTGCGCATTCTGAAAAACTAGCCGTACTGCTGTAGCAGTTTGTTTGCATCCTGTTACATCCTGGTCGAAGCCGGAAACCGAAAGCAGCCAGCGAGTTACGTCGTTGGCTGTTTTGGTGAAAGCGGGATTCCGAGAAAATAGGTGAATTTTTACCTCTCACGAGGGCACCCTCCTTCTTTTTCGCGGCTCCTTTCTCAACCTCCACCCATTCTATGATCAACAAAGTTGTACCCGATGCCCAGGCAGCCCTGCGCGGCATTGCCGACGGCATGACCCTGATGCTGGGCGGCTTCGGGCTGTGCGGCATTCCCGAAAACGCTATCCAGGAGCTGCTGCGCCTGGGGGTGCGCAACCTTACGTGTATCTCGAACAACGCCGGCGTCGATGATTTTGGCATTGGGCTGCTGCTCCAGACCAAGCAGGTACGCAAGATGATATCGAGCTACGTAGGCGAGAATGCCGAGTTTGAGCGGCAGCTTCTCAGCGGGGAGCTGGAAGTGGAACTGATTCCGCAGGGCACGCTGGCCGAGCGCATCCGGGCGGGCGGGGCCGGCATTCCGGCCTTCTTTACCCCGGCCGGCTACGGCACCGAAGTAGGCGAAGGCAAGGAAAGCCGGGAGTTCCATGGCAAAATGTACCTGCTCGAAACCGGCCTGCGCGCCGACTTCGCCTTCGTAAAGGCCTGGCGCGGCGACACGGCCGGCAACCTCATCTACAAAGGCACGGCCCGCAACTTCAACCCCATGATGGCCACGGCCGGCAAAATCACCGTGGCCGAAGTAGAAGAACTGGTACCCGCCGGCGAACTGGACCCCAACCAGATTCACACCCCTGGCATCTTCGTGCAGCGCATCTTTGAAGGAAAGAATTACGAGAAGCGCATTGAGCAGCGGACGGTTTCTTCGATTAAAAATTAAGAATGAAGAATTAAAAATTGGTCGTTCTGCACGGCGCACGCCGTCTACATAAGCCCAGTTTTTTACCTCAATTCTTAATTTTTAATTCTTCATTCTTAATTCAAGAGCTATGCTCGACAAACACGGCATTGCCCGGCGCATCGCGCAAGAAGTGGAAAACAACTCCTACGTCAACCTCGGCATCGGCATCCCGACGCTGGTAGCCAACTACATTCCCGAGGGCATCAACGTGGAGCTGCAGAGTGAAAACGGCCTGCTGGGCATGGGCCCTTTCCCCACCGAAGACCAGGTAGACCCCGACCTCATCAACGCCGGCAAGCAGACCGTCACGACTCTGCCCGGCTCCAGCATTTTCTCCTCGGCCGACTCGTTCGGTATGATTCGCGGGGAGCACGTGGACCTGACGATTCTGGGGGCCATGGAGGTATCGGAGCAGGGCGACATTGCCAACTGGAAGATTCCGGGCAAGATGGTGAAGGGCATGGGCGGCGCCATGGACCTGGTGGCCTCGGCCCGCAATATTATCGTGGCCATGCAGCACGTGGCCAAGGATGGCTCCAGCAAACTGCTGCCCCAGTGCACGCTGCCCATCACCGGCCTGCGCTGCGTCAAGAAAATCGTGACCGAGCTAGCCGTGCTCGACGTGACCCCCGACGGCTTTGTGCTCCGCGAACGGGCTCCTGGCGTGTCGGTGGAGCAAATCAAGGCCGCCACCGCCGGCAAGCTGGTCATCCCCGAAGGCGAAGTGCCGGAGATGCAGGTGTGAGAGTAAGAAGTTTGTAAGTTAAAAAGGTGGGAAGTTAGAAAGTCAGTGGACTTGCCCAGTGGCCTTTCCCCAACTTTCTAACTTCCCACCTTTTTAACTTGCAAACTTCCTACTCTCCCTGCCGCAAAAACGCCTTAGCCAGAATGTGCTGGGCGGCTTCCAGGGTGAAGTGAGAGAAGTAGCGCAGCAGGTGATTCAGCGCATCGGCCGGCTCCAGGGTGCCGTGGCGGACGGCATCGGCGAGGTAGTAGGCCAGGGTATCGGGCTGGGCGGTGAGGGCCGGGAACTCGGCGTGCTCCCGGTAGCGGCTCAGCACCTGCACCCGCAGCATGGGCGAGGCGCCCGGCACCTGCCGCAGCAGCCGCTCCATCAGCAGTTGCACTTCGTCCATGAACAGGATGCGGCGCATGCCCGGCGGAGCAGGTACGGGGGCCCCGGCCGCGGCCGTCAGCACCACGGCGGCGGGGCTGTCCGGGAGCCAGCGGCCCACCTCGGGCGGGGCACACAGCCACGCCGTGGGCGGAAACTCCGCCGGCTGCTCAAGGATGGCAGCCAGGGTTTGCAGACGTCGGGTGGGCAGGGCCATACCTGCAAGATACGCACTCCGCCGCGGGAGACCAGGCCGGCCGCGGCCCAACGGCCAGGTTTTTATCTTGCGCTGCTCCGGGCGTGGTAGCCCAGCCAGGCTGCGCTGCACCACGTGGGGCCAGTCGTATCTTCTCACCTCATCTTGCCGCGCGTATGCTTGCCTTCTACCGCCTGAGCCTGTTGGCCGCCTGTATCTTAGCTGTCTTGCCGGCTCGTGCCCAGCAGCCCGTCATCACCCAGGCCGACATGCCCGTGCCCGGCGACACGCTGCGGCTCAGCCAGGCCAACGTGCAGGCGCTGCCCGCCGGCCTGCCCGCCCTCAGCCAGCGCGGCCCCAACCAAACCTGGAACTATACGGCCCTGACGCCCGCGGCGCAGCGGGTGGAGCGGTTTGTGGCCATTACTGCCACGGCTCCGCTGTACCAGCTGGCGTTTGGGCCGTTTGGCGGCGCCAACCAAGCTACGGTGGCCTCGCCGCAGGCCTTGCCCCTGCCGCCCGGCACGACGCTGCCCATATCGGACCCGATTTTCTTTTTCCGCACCTCGGCGGCCGATTTTCGCGCCGTGGGCTTTGGCCTTACGCTGGCGGGCCTGGGCGTGCCGGTGGGGTTTGTGAGCGGCGCGGCCCAGGACGTTATCTACCGGTTTCCGCTGAGCCTGGCCAGCCCGCGCGACTCCAGCGTGTCGGAGTTCATCGTCAACATTCCGCAGACTGTGTACCTGCGCGAGCGGAAAAAGCGCGTGAACCGCGTAGACGCCGCGGGCACGCTCATCACGCCGTTTGGCACGTTCCAGACGGTGCGGGTGGTGAGCAGCACGCTCACCCGCGACAGTATCTCCAGCCAGGGCATGCCGGGCGTGGTCATTCCGCGCCCCTTGCAGCGCGAGTATAAGTGGCTGGCCAACAACGTGCACGTGCCGGTGCTCACCATTATAACGCAGGACCTGGCCGGCACCGAAGTCGTTACCAGCATCGAGTACCGCGACATTCCGCGCCGCCTGCGCGTGCTCGGCACAACCGCGCAGCTGCCGGCCGCGGCCGTCACCGCCTTCCCGAATCCGCTTGGCCGGGAGGCGGCGTTGCGCCTGGCCTTGCCCGCATCCGGCCGGGTGGTGGTTTCGGCCACCGATGTGGCGGGCCGCCGGCTGTTTGAGCGGGAGCTGACGGCCACGGGTCGCGAGGCAGTGGTGCCGGCCGCAGCCTTTGGTGCGTTTCGGGGGGTGGCCCTGCTGCGGGTGCAAACGGCTACGGGCGTGGCTGTGCGGCGGGTAGTGCGGGAGTAGCGGCCTTCGGCGAGCCTCTTCCTGGCGGCGCCGCTCGTGGCCTCAGCTGTAATTGCGCTGGATGCCCAGCCGGCGGATGCGCGCGTCCAGCGTATTGGGCAGAATCCGCAGGTACTCGGCGGCGCCTCCCGGCCCCCGGATTCGGCCCTGGCAGTGCTTGAGCGTGGCCGTTATCAGCTGGCGCTCTGCTTCTTCCAGGGTTTGGGGCTGAAAGCCGCCGCTGCCGGCCGCGGAGCTGCCACCGGCTTCCGGCGGCAGTACCTGCGACAAATCCACGTGCTGAATCACGTCTTCGGAGGTGAAAATTGCGGCCCGCTCCACGGTGTGCTGCAGCTCGCGCACGTTGCCGGGCCACGAGTATTGCTGCAGCTGCGCCAGGGCCTGCGGGCTGAACCGCAGCGGCGGCCGGGCCAGCTCCTCGCTTACGCGCCGCAAAAAGAACTCGGCCAGCCCCCGAATGTCGCGGGGCCGCTCGCGCAGGGGCGGGATGGTAATGGGCAGCACGTGCAGGCGGTAGTAGAGGTCGGAGCGGAAGCGGCCGGCGGCCACCTCGGCCTGTAGGTCGCGGTTGGTGGCCGCCACCACGCGCACATCGAGGGGCACGGACGCCTTGCCGCCCAGCCGGTCGATTTCCTTTTCCTGGAGCACGCGCAGCAGCTTTACTTGCAGCTCCAGCGGCAGCTCCCCGATTTCGTCCAGAAAAATAGTGCCGCCGTCGGCTAGCTCAAACTTGCCCAGCCGCCGCTCGTGCGCCCCGGTGAAGGCTCCTTTCTCATGACCAAACAGCTCACTCTCAATCAGCTGCGGGGGCAAGGCGGCGCAGTTGACGGTCACCAGGGGCTGGTTGCGGCGCGGCGACAGGTCGTGGACGGCGCGGGCCAGTAGCTCTTTGCCGGTGCCCGTTTCGCCCAGCAGCAGGGCGGTCATATTCACGGGCGCCACTTGCCGCACCTGCGTCAGCACGCGCTGCATGGCGGGGTCTTCGCCCACAATATGGTGCTGGGAAGGCAGGGCGGCCACCGAGCCGGGACCGGGCGCGAATGCCTGCTCCCGCACCAGCCGCCGGCCCGTGGCCTGGGCCAGCCCGACTTCAATTGCCGCCAGCACCTCGTCCTCCTGAAACGGCTTCACGATGTAGCCGCTGGGCTGCGTGGCTACCGCCCGTTGCAGGGTCTGCTTGTCGGAGTGCGACGTGACGTAGATGAACGGAATCTGGTAGTAGCTGGTCAGCTGCTGGCCCAGCTCGATACCGGTCCGCTCGCCCTGGAGCATAATGTCGAGCAGCACGAGGTCGGGGCGGTCGGCTTCGATGGAGGCTACGGCTTCGGCCACCGAAAATGCCAGGCCCACTGGCCCCGTGCGCCGCTTGCGCAGCATGCGCTTCAGGTCTTCGGCTACCACAAACTCGTCTTCTACCAGCAGGATACGAATGGTGTGCATAGGTGCGTGAAAAAATAATCCAGGAACGCCCGGCAGCGGCCCTACCCGCCTACGAGCTGTGTTACGCGGTAGCGGGCACCCCTGAGCCCGCCGGAGTGCGCGGCTGGGCAGAGCTGAAGGCGGCGTCCGTTGCCTCCTGGAAAACAATGTGAAACTGAGTGCCCGACTCGCGGTGAATGGTGAGCTGGGCGTGCATCTGGCGCACCAGCCCGGCCGTGAGCCGCAGCCCCAACGACTGCGCCATCTCCAGGTCCAGCTGGGGCAGCCCAATGCCGTTGTCGGCCACCACCAGGCGGTAGGTGGTGGCGCTGAGTGGCCGCAGCTCTACCCGGAGCGTGTTATGCTGGCGGCCCGTGAAGGCGTATTTGTAGGCGTTGGTCACCAGCTCATTCACAATCAGGCCCAGCGGTACGGCCGCGTGGGTGGTGAGGTGCACGGGGGCTACGTCGAGGGTAAGGGCCACTTCTTCGCGCCGGAAGGCCCGCCCAATGGCGTCGAGCAGCTCGGCCAGGTAGCGGCGCATGTCGATGCGGGCCAGGCTCTCGGCCTGGTAAAGGTTCTGGTGAATCAGGGCCATGGTCTGCACCCGGCTCTGGCTGTCGCGGATGGCCGCCGCGGCCGCCGGGTCGGGCTGGGTGTCCAGCTGGTTGCTGAGCAGGCTGAGCACGATTTGCAGGTTGTTCTTGACGCGGTGGTGCACCTCCTGCAAGAGCAGCGTCTTTTCGCGCAGCAGCACCTCTTTTTCCTGATTTTGCCGGTCGAGCAGCTGCACGGTGCGCTGGCGCAGGCGGTAGCGGTTATAGAGCACGGCCAGCAGCAGCAGCAGCAGCCCCGCCCCCACCAGCGCGGCGTTGCGCAAGGTGCGCTGCTGCAAGGTGCTGAGCTGGGCAATGCGGTTTTGCTGCTGAAGCAGCTTGATGTTGCGCTCTTTTTCTTTGGTGTCGAAACGCCCTTGCAGAGCGGCTACTTTCTGCTCCTGCTCCTGGATGCGCGCCTTCGATTCGAGCACCCTGTTTTCGGCTACGTACTGCCGGGCAAGATGATGTTTTCCTTGTTGCACGTATAAAGTATCCAGCAAATCATTTATTGCAATGAGCATGGGGATATTATTATGCTGTATGCTAATCTGACGAGATTGTAGAGCGTGATATATGGCCATATCTAATTTTTTAAGCTGCGCATACGCTTGCGCTATGGTGCCCTCAAATACAGCCAGCTCATAGGTACCCCGGCCCATTTTACGGCGTAGCTTTACAGCTCTAAACAGATAAGGCAATGCTAAATTTGGCTGGCCCAATCCTATATAGGAGTCTGCAATATTGTTGAGGTTGGCGGATATTATACCGTTGATAATATTTTCCCGCCGGCCTCGCTCAGAAGTAATTTTTTGCACTATATCCAACGACTTCTGGTAGTTGCGTAATGCGGCGGCATGATTACGCTGCGCGCTCTGAATTAAGCCTAACTGCGTGTAGCCACGAGCAGATTCGATAGTATTGTTAGCCGACTTCGCGGCTTCCAGAATTTGTTCTCCCCACACTGTTGCCTCAGCATACTGCTTGGTATTAATTAACAATGCCACAATTGAGGTAAGAACGTGCAGCACATGGCGCTGCTGATGTAACTCTCTCCATTGCGCTAAGGCAGCTAAAAAGTATTCCTGAGCCCCCGCATACTCTCCTTTGCGCGCATAAAGAAATCCTATATTCTGTAGTGCCTGGGCCTCTCCCGGCCGCCAGTTAATCTTTCTTGCTTCGCTTAAGCCTTGTCGCGCATATAGTTCAGCTTGCGCAGGATTAGCGTTCATTACCTCCTCCATCATGAGGGTGAAAAGCTTCACCCGCGTTGTGTCGCGGGCGGTTCGTAGCGCCTGTTTGAGGCTATCCACTTTGCTGGTGGGCTGCTGGCCACCGGCGGCGGGGTAGGCAGCGGCTAGCAGCAGCACCAGCGTCCAGCACCAGGCGCGCGTACCCCATACTTTGCAGGCAAGAAAGGACATAACGAGAGAATAAGGCAGGGTAAGATACCACGATTAGTGTACCAACCTTTCTCTTTCGCCGCCTCTTGGCGCCCTACCGACCTCCACAGCCCCCAGGCCCGCGGAAGCTGCCCCCACCGCGCGACGCCGCCTCCAACCCAGTGGAGGCGGACGGCAGAAAAGTCACGAAATCCGTGAGCGTACCGGCCCCTGAACCTCGGCACCGCAGGCCAGGTAGCACGCAGCAAGCAAGCAGCCAGGAGCCGGCGGCTGCGGCTCGTGGGTTTGAAAGCCAGCTGCGGTAAGGTGGGGCAGCGGGTGGTGGGAAAACTGTTTAGCTTCCTAAGCCGGCCAACTGCTGATACGCTTCTATTCTATCCAGCAAACGGGAGCCCGCCACCTGCATTTCAACGCCGGCGGAATTATCGGGAAGAGAAATGTGAAGGGTGTGATACGTGCTCCACCCAAACAGCTCCTGCTGCATCCGCGCCGGGCCGATGGCAGCCCACGGGATAAACAAGGCTGGGTGCCCGAATCGAAAGAACGGGAGCACCGACAGTCCGATGCCCGCTGGCCCCGCATCCACCAGCAGCACACCCCGGTACTGAGCGCCTGTGCCGGCCTCTCCCACATTGCGGAAAGTGGCCGACTCAAACCAGAGCGTTTCTGATTTGGCGGGTACCGGGGCATGATGGGCGCGGAAATGCCGGGCCAGCCGCCGCCAGCCCTGCAAGGCAATTACCCAACTGATTGCCAGCCATACCATCGGGAATAACAGCAGTAGCGGACCAGACGAAGATTCAGCAGGGGGCATGTAAAGGCACTTTTATAGAAGACAGACGGCCGACAAAGCCTCCGCAAGAGGCAGGCTCGCCGCCTGCTTTCAGGTACAGCAAACATACATTGCGGACCACAGCCGGCGCTACGGCATCGTCAGGGCCCAAATATAGCAAGAGAAACCAGTTGCTGCTCGTCGCCGACCGTTTTTGTTGCTTACGGTGTTGCAGGGCCGTACGAGCGGCCAGCCGCCTCCGCTGGGCTATCTTTGCGTATTCTTCTGACTTAGCTTTCCTTTTCCGATATGGCCACGAGCTCCAATGGCAAGGCCGCGACCAGCGGCGCCCACGCCAAAAAAGTAACCCCGCGCGACAAGTCTGCGCCGGCTCCGGCCGAGCTGCTCACGCCCACGGCCGTGCCGGCGCACAAGCTGGTGCTGCGCACCCTGCGCCGCTCCGACTACAAAGCCGTGCGCGACATCATGGACCAGGTGTACTCCAACATGGAAGGCGCCTGGGCCCAGGACGAATACAACAACCTGCTGCGCAAATTTCCCGAGGGCCAGATCTGCATCGAGGACAACGGCCGCCTGGTGGCCGCGGCCCTGGCCATCATCGTGCAGTATTCCGACTTCGGCGACCGGCACACCTACTCCAAAATCACGGGCAACGGCAAGTTTGACACCCACAACCCCGACGGCGACACGCTCTACGGTGTCGACGTGTTCGTGGACCCCGAGTACCGCAACCTGCGCCTGGGCCGCCGCCTCTACGACGCCCGCAAGGAGCTGTGCGAAAACCTGAACCTGCGCGCCATGGTGGCCGGGGGCCGCATTCCCGGCTACGCCAAGTACGCCGACGAGATGACGCCGGCCAAGTACGTGGAAATGGTGCGCAACAAGGAGCTGACCGACCCCATCCTCACCTTCCAGCTTTCCAACGACTTCTACGTCCGCAAAATCATCAAAGGCTACCTGCCCTACGACTCCGAAAGCAAGGCCTACGCCACGCTGCTGGAGTGGATTAATGTGTATTACGACGAGGACGCGGGCAAGCTCATCGGCAACCAGAAGTCCAACGTGCGCATCGGCATTGTGCAGTGGCAGATGCGGGCCACCAAGAGCCTGGAGGACCTGTTTCAGCAGATCGAGTTCTTCGTGGACACCGTGTCGGGCTACAAGGCCGACTGCGTGATGTTTCCGGAGTTCTACAACGCCCCGCTCATGGCCCTTACCAACGAGGACACGCCCTCGGTGGCCATCCGGGCCATGGCCGCCTTCACCGAGCCGCTCAAGGCCAAGTTTATGGAGCTGGCCGTGAGCTACAACATCAACATCGTGGCCGGCTCCATGCCGCTTTACCACGATGGCAAGCTGCACAACGTGGCCTACCTCTGCCGCCGCGACGGCACCGTGGACGAGCAGTACAAGCTGCACGTCACGCCCGACGAGGCCAGCTACTGGGGTATGCGCGGGGGCAACAAGCTCAAGTGCTTCGACACGGATTTCGGCAAAATTGGCATTCTGATCTGCTACGACGTGGAGTTTCCCGAACTCTCGCGCATGCTGTCGGATGAGGGCATGAAGATTCTGTTTGTGCCGTTCTGGACCGACACCAAGAACGCCTACCAGCGCGTGCGCCTCTGCGCCCAGGCCCGCGCCATCGAAAACGAGTGCTACGTGGCCATTACCGGCTCGGTGGGCAACCTGCCGCGGGTCGAGAACATGGACATTCAGTACTCGCAGAGCGCTGTGTTCAGCCCCTCGGACTTCGCCTTTCCCCACGACGCCATTGTGGCCGAGGCCACCCCAAACACGGAAATGACCCTGATTGCCGACCTCGACCTGGACCTGCTTAAGGACCTGAACACCGGCGGGGCCGTGCGCAACCTGCGCGACCGGCGCAAAGACCTGTACTCGGTGAGCTGGGTCAAGAAAACCGAGCGCGACGACGAGCTGCTGGCCCAGGGCGAGGAGCGCATTCCCAAAAGCGGCAGCCGCCGCAAAGCCGTGGCGGCCGGCTAGGCCGCGGGCAGCAGAGCACCGCCAAAAAGCCTTCCCGTTTTTGGGAAGGCTTTTTTACTTTAGCGCAGGCATTGTATGATTATTCTGCTTTGAAAAGGTCCTACTTCATAACTACCCTGCATTCTCTTTCGCTTATGCGCCCGGCTGGCTTTGTTGTACTTGGCTTCCTGTTATGCTCCGTTGGGGCTCACGCTCAGAAAAATCGTAAACCCGACCCTTTTAGCGCGGAGCAGCTGGAGAAGGGCAACCAGCTTGATGGAAAGCGGGTTGGGAAGTGGAACTTCTATACCCCGAGCGGGGAGTTGGAATTAACTTTCGATTATGATTCCAGCCGGATCAGCTTTCTGAGGCCCGATACGAGCCACTACCTGGTACGGGTGGGAGAAGAGTGGCAGCCCAGGCGCCTCCATCGGGCTCCGCGCATCCTGGGTAGCTCTGAGTTTCGGCTGGCTACTATTACCCGCTCTATACGCTACCCGGTTACTGCCCTGCAAGTCGGCAAGCAGGGAACGGTGCTCGTGGGTTATACGGTGGGCCCCGACGGGCACACCACGGACTACGCCATCGAGGGCAGCCTGAGCAAAGCCTGCGACCAGGAGGTAGCGCGCGTGCTGCAGTTGCTCCCCGACACGTGGATACCTGCTGTATATCAGGGCCATCCGGCCGCCACCCGGCACTTTCTGAAGGTAAACTTCCGGATAATGAGTGAGGCCGAGCATCAGCGAATGATTCAAGCCAGATCCGGGCCGGCCGCCAAGGCCCAGGCGAATGACCGGCCGCGCTACGTGCAGGAAGTTGAGGTCGTAGCTATTGGTCGTACGCTTTGAGCGGGCAGCCTGAGCTACCCCCCTGTGGATCACTCCGCAGTGCTCCGTAGGAGGTTTCCTGTGGTGCAGCTGAAAGAGTAGCTGGGGCCTGCGTCGTACTTTTTTCCTCTTCACGGCCTGTCAGCAGCTGACAGGCCGTTTTTTATTGTTCGTTTAGATGGTTAGATAAAATTTATACAGCTGAAAGTCAGCTTATTGAAACCTATCTAAGAAAGATGAAGAGAATTATTGTATCGGTGCAAGCCGAACGCCAACCGGTTTCGTATCTGCTTCCGCTCACCCTGAGGTGGCTCACTTAATTTCTCTTTTATTCACCTACTTCTACTCTTTTTCATGCTGCCATTTTCTACCCGCTGCTCGGTGCTGCGCCGGGCCGGTCTGCTGCTGGGTGCCGCTGCGGCCCTGACTGCTGCCGCGCCGGCTGCCGCCCAAACCGTGTATGGCCTCACCATCCCGACGGGAGCGGCGCCGGTTACGTCGCTGGTTTCGTTTGAAGCCACGGCTCCCGGCACCCTCACTTCCACGCTGCCCGTGACGGGCGTTGCGGCCGGCCAGACGCTGGTTGGGCTTGACTTCCGGCCCAATACCGGGGAGCTGTACGCCCTGGGCTACAACCCCACCGGCACCCAGGCCCAGCTCTACACCATCAACCTGACCACCGCCGCGGCCACCGCCGTGGGGCAGGCCCTGACCCTGGACCTGGGCACCACCACGGCCCGTATCGGCTTCGACTTCAACCCACTGGTGGACCGGATTCGGGTGACGGCGGGCAACCGCGCCAATATACGCCTGCACCCCGTTACCGGCGCTTTGGTGGCTACTGACACCCAGCTCGCCTACGCTGCCACCGACGCCAATGCCGCCCAGACGCCCGGCGTGGGCGCTTCGGCCTACACCAACAGCTACATCGGCGCCACCAGCACCATTCTCTACAACCTCGATGAGGCCAACAGCCGCCTGGTGACGCAGATTCCGCCCAACAACGGCACGCTGAACTCGGTGGGCGGTTTGGGTCTGGACTTGAGCCAGGCCGGCCAAGCCGCCGACCTGGACATCTACGTCAACCCGACCACCCGCACCGAGGTGGCTTACCTGACGGTAGCCACCCCCGACCCGGCCTCGACGGGCAGCACCAGCATCCTGTACACCCTGAACCTGGGCACCGGCGCTACGTCAGCGGTGGGCGCCATCGGCACGCTCGGCGCGCGCGTCACCGACATTGCCGTGCGCATCACCCGGCCGGCCACGCTGCCGGCCGTTACCGGGCAGCTGGCCTACGCTTTGGCCGGCTCACCTAGCACCAATCTGCTTACCTTCGACACGGCCCAGCCCGGTACTATTCGCACCTCGGTGGGCATTACGGGCGTGGCTGCTGCCCAAACGTTGGTGGGCATTGATGTGCGCCCGCTCAACAACGTGCTGTATGGGCTGGGCTACGACGCGGCCACCCAAACCGGCCAGCTCTACACCCTGAACCCTGCTACCGGCGTGGCCACGCCCACCGGCAACAGCTTGGCCCTGGCCCTGGGCTCGGGCAGCGTGGCCTTTGACTTCAACCCGGCTGCCGACCGGATTCGGGTGGAAGGCGTGAACCGGGCCAACTTCCGCCTCAACCCCAACGACGGCACGGCAGCCCCTGCTCCGGACAAAGAGCTGACCTACGCCACCGGCGACGTCAACGCCAGCGCCACCCCGGCCATTGGCTCGGTGGCCTACACCAACAGCTTCCCCGGCCCGGCCGGCGACGCCACCACTCCGCGCAGCACTGAGCTGTTCGGCTACGACGAGGCTCTTAACGTGCTGGTGCGCCAAAGCCCGCCCAACGACGGCACGCTGAGCACCATCGGCGCCTCGGGCATTACGGTAACGCCCGGCGCCAACGTAGATATGGACATCTTCAGCTCGGCGGCGGGCACCAACACGGCCTACCTGGTAGCCGCTACGGGCGGCGCCACCACTTCCAGCCTCTATTCCCTCAACCTGAGCACCGGCGCGGCCACGTCGCCGGCCCTCATCGGCCTGGGCATTACGGTGCGCGACCTGGCCGTGGCCGGACCGGCCGGCGTGGCCACGGGCATCCGCCGCCCGGAGGTAGCCGCCGACTTCACGCTCTACCCCAACCCAGTAGCTGATGCCGCCTGGGTAAGCTTCCGCCTGCCCCGCGCCGGCCGCGCCACCCTCACCCTCACCGATGCCCTGGGCCGCACCCTGGAAGAGAAGTCGACCGAGACCCTGGCCGCCGGCCCGCACACGCTCACCTGGCAGCCCGGCACGCGCCGCGCCGGTGTCTACCTGCTCCGCCTGACCGTGGACGGCCAGACGGCCGGCACGCAGCGCATTCTGGTGCAGTAGTCGCCCTGGGGCAAGTTGCCTCAGGAGTGGACTTGCAGCATTCGTAACGCAGCAAGCCCTGGCCAACCGGCTGGGGCTTGTTGCATTAAGAGCCAAGCCCCAGCGGGGCGGCCTATCGATAGCAAAGGGTGAAGCAGAAGAATCACCAAGCCCCAACGGGGCGACACTCATCGTTGAAGGATTGTGTCGCTCTGCTGAGGCTTTGAGCATACAGTACCTACTGACTCCTACCGATATGCCGCTCCGCTGAGGCTAGTGGCATTACACGCATTGCCCGAGCCCTACCCGCTCAGGCGTAGGGACTTTCCTGGGCGGCCAGGTGGGCATGGTCGCGCAGTACGGTGCGCAAAAAGGCCTCGTCCGACAAGTCGGTGCGGATGCTGGTCAGCTCCTTGACTTTGGTGGCCAGCTCGTGCAGCACCAGGTAGTTTTCGCCGGCCAGGCTTTTGTGCAGCAGCTGCCGGATGGTGGCCACGTCGTGGTCGGCGAGGCGGGCGGCTTCGGGAAACACCACCACGTAGCCGGGCTCGGTAACAGCCGGGGCCAGGGCTCCGGCCGCCTGCCGGGGCCGGGTGCTTATGACGGCCGTGCCCGCCGCTATGTCGCCGATGCGCTGCCCTTTGCCGTTGGCCAGCACCACTACCAGCGCAATCAGGCCGCTCATGATGCCGGTATCCACGATGCGCAGAATCCAGCGCAGCAGGTAGTCGCCGAAGCGGGGCGTGGTGCCATCCAGCCGGATAACCTTGATGTCGCGGGCTTTTTTGCCGACGCTTTGCCCGTTCATGAACACTTCGCAGAGCAGGTGGTAAAACAATGCCGGCAGAGCCACCAGCACGATACCGACGACCACTAACGCGCTTTCATTGTTGATTCCCAGGACCGAGAACACTATCACCCAGGCTATAATCCAGGACCAAATCACAATATTGTCGACGATGGTGGCCAGCACCCGGTCGCCGACGCTGGCTACCTGGTATTCGAGCGTAACGTTTTGGGTGGTCTGAACGCGGATAGAACTCATAAAAGGCGAGAGAAGAAGACCGTGGACTAGCGCGTCGGCACCGAAAAATTGCTAATCTTCGCGGGCCGGTACGTTGCGCAAATTACATGCTTAGCCACTAACTTCGGTTTCCTCTTCTCCTCCTATTCTATGGCCAGGGTGCGGGGTTTCTACCTGCCCGGTACTGTATGCGCGAAGCCGTATTTCTCCGTCAAAATGAAGCCCGCTGGAAACAGTACGAGCAGCGGGCCACCAATCCCGAGGAGCTGGCCGCCCGCTTCGTGGCCCTCACCGACGACCTGGCCTACGCCCAGACCTTTTACCCCGGCTCGCCCACTACCCGCTACCTCAACGACCTGACGGCCCGCCAGCACCAGCAGCTCTACAAAAACAAGGCGGAATCTACGGGGCGGTTTGCCGAGTTCTGGCGCCGCGAGCTGCCCCTGGTGGTAGCCCGCCACCACCGCACGCTGGCCGTTTCGCTGGTTTGCTTTCTGGTGTTTGCCTTGATTGGGGCGTTGTCGGCGGCCTATGATGAGAGCTTCGTGCGCGTGGTGCTGGGCGACGCCTACGTCAACCGGACCCTGGAAAACATTGAGCGTGGCGACCCTATGGCCGTGTACAAAGGCATGAACGAAACGCCTATGTTCCTGGCCATTACGCTCAACAACATTTACGTGGCCCTGACCACCTACGCCCTGGGGGCCACACTGGGGCTAGGCACCATCTGGGCGTTGTTCCGCAACGGCGTCATGCTGGGGTCGTTCCAGTATTTCTTTTACCAGAAAGGCGTGCTGCTGCCCTCCGTGCTGACCATCTGGATTCACGGCACCCTCGAAATTTCGGCCATTGTGCTGGCGGGCGGGGCCGGCCTGGTTATGGCCCGCGGCGTGCTGTTTCCGGGCACCTACTCCCGCAGCGAAGCCTTCCGGCAGGCCGGGCGCGACGGCCTGAAGCTGGCCATTGGCCTGGTACCTATTTTCGTGATGGCGGGCTTTCTGGAAGGCTTTGTCACGCGCCACACCGACATGCCGCTGGCGCTGAGCCTGCTCATTATCGGTGGGTCGGCGGCGTTTATCATCTGGTACTTCATCGTGTACCCGCGCCGGCTGGCCGCCCGGGCCCTGCCCGCTTCGCCCCCGCTTACTCACACCACCACATAGTATGCAGCAGAAGTTTACCCAAGAAGCTGATTTTCGGCAGGAGCGGGATTTTGGCCAGAAAATCGGGGCGACGTTCGAGTTTATCGGGGCGCACTGGCGGCCCCTGGGCAAGTGCCTGGCCTACTACGTGCTGCCCGCCGCCCTGCTGACGGGCCTGGCCACCGGCTTGTTTCAGAACGAGGTGTTCGGCGGCATGGACGGGTTTTCCACGGGCAGAGCGCAGCCCCGGACGCTGGACTTTATGGGTAGCTCGTCCTACTTGCTGAGCCTGCTGACTTCCCTGATCAGCTACATCCTGCTGGGCACCACTGTGTATGGCTACCTGCGCCTGCGCCTCGAAACGCCAGCTACCGAAGTCATTACCCCGCGGCAGGTGGGTCAGTACGTAGCCCGCTACTCGCTGCCCTTCCTGCTAAGCAGCCTGGTGGGCGGCCTGGTGGTGGGCTTAGGCTTTATGCTGCTGGTTATTCCGGGCATTTACCTGGCCGTGGCCTTAAGCCTACTGTGGGTGGTGCAGATACTGGAAGACGCCTCGCTGGGCCACAGCTTTCGTCGCAGCCTCAATCTGGTGAGAGACCACTGGTGGGCTACGCTGGGCCTCGTGCTTGTAGTGTCGATGATTATCTCCATTATGGGCATTGCCTTCCAGATACCACAGTACCTGGCTATTTTCGGCAAGGCCTTTCACTGGAGCTTTCTGTCGTCTGACTTCGTCATGATTATCGGCGGCATTCTGATGGCTATTGGTCATACGCTGCTGTACACCGTGCTTATGCTGGCCCTGGCGTTTCAGTACTTCAACCTGGTGGAGAAGAAAGACGGCCTGGGCCTGCGCAGTATGATTGACTCCCTGGGCTCCACCACGGCCCCCACTGTATCTAATACCAGCCTGCGGCCCGACGACGAGGGTGAGTACTAGCCTCTAGCCGGCGCCCGTTCCTTTCCGTGGGTGCTGACTGGCCCACGGGCCGCTGATTCCGCTTTTTACCGTATACACCGTGCCGCTACGTTTCTCTTTTTTCAGTGGAGTGCTCCTCAAGCCCAGGCGGCTGCTGGCTGCCGGCTGGCTGGCGGCCCTCTTGCTGCTGACGCTGCCCGCCGCCCTGGCTGCCGCGCCGGATTCGGCGGCGGCCACCCGCCCCGTTCCCGCCGACCAGACGCCCACCCTGCGCCTGCGCCGCCCTGATGCCGGGCGCCTGCGCGAGCTGCGCCAGCAGCGCGACTTTCGCTACGTGGAGGTAAAAAGTGAGCTGAGCGCCTGGGACCTGATGTGGCTGCGCTTCTGGCGCTGGGTGGCCGAGGTGCTGGCCACGCCGTCGGGGCGGTTTGCGTGGAAGTATGGCCTCTACGCCTTCCTGGTGGCGGCCCTGGTGTTTGCCGTGCTCAAGCTGCTGCAAGTAGACCTGACCCGGGCCTTTGGGCGGGCTCCGCGCCGGGCCGCCCTCAGCTACGACACCGAAACCGAAGACCTGCACGCCCTCCAGCTCGACGCCCTGCTGGCCCAGGCCGAGACGGAGCGCAACTACCGCCTGGCCGTGCGCCTGGGCTACCTGCAAGTGCTGCGCCAGCTGTCCGACACCGGCCTTATCCGGTGGCAGCCCGACAAAACCAACCACGACTACCTGTTTGAGCTGCCCGCCGGCCCCCTGCCGGAAGCCTTTCGGGAGCTGACGCGCCAGTTTGAGTACGTGTGGTACGGGGAGCAGGAAGACCTGACCACCGACGACTACGAACGGGTGCGCGCCACCCGCCTAGCCTTCCAGCGCCGCCTCACTCCTACCCGCCACGCCGCCTAGCGCCCTACTGCCATGACAACTTTCCGCTGGTACATGCTGGGGCTGGGGCTGCTGTTTGCGGCTTACGTAGCCGTGGAGTACTACCGCCCCCAGCCCCTGGACTGGACGCCCACCCTGCGCAACGACCATAAGATTCCGTACGGCGCCTACGTGCTTTACGACCAGCTGCCCGCCGTGCTGGGCGTGCCTCGTGCCGAGGTAAAAACCGTGCGCGCCCCCATCTACAGCCAGATTGAAGGCGTGGATGAAGATGCCACCACCGAAGTGACGGAGGCTATTGTCCTACCCGATTCGGCAGCGGCAGCCACCGAGGAAGCTCCCGCCCCTGACACCACCGCCGCCGACTCCCTTCGCATCGTCGTTCCTACCAGCGAAGCCGTCGTTTCCACCGCCGCCGCTGACTCGGCTACTACTGCTACCGCCGAGGAGGACGACCAGGACTATGCCGCCGGCCTGCGCGAAAGTAGCTTCGCGCCGGCTACCTACGTATTTGTGGCTACCAGCTTCGAGCTGAGCCGGCAAGACTGCCGCTCCCTGCTGCGGCACGTGGCCCGCGGCAACGAGGTGCTGATTGCGGCCGAAAGCTTCGACTCCTTTTTTGCCGATACCGTTGGCTTCGGCACGAGCGTGTACGTGCCGCCCATGAAGGTGCAGAAAAAGACCGAACAGCCTATTCTGACCGACTCCGTAAGCCTGCAACTCAGCAACCCGGCGCTGGCCCGGCAAGCCGCCGGTGGCGGCTTTCGGCTGCCGCTGCTGGCGGCCAGCAGCCGGCTGCAAGCCCGTCCCAACCTGTCGAGCCGCGCCACTCAGCTAGCCGCCGACGACCGGGGGCAGCCCGTGCTGCTGCGCGTGCCCCACGGCCGGGGCCACTTCTACATCTGCTCGGTGCCGCTGGCGTTTTCCAACTACTTTGTGTTGCAGCCGCGCACCAGCAGCTTTGCCTTCGCCGCCCTCTCCTACCTGCCCACGGGCCGCACCGTGTGGTGGGACGAGTATCAGAAGCAGGGGCGCCGGGGTGAGCAGTCGTTGCTGCGGGTGCTGCTGGAGCACGAGGCCCTGCGCTACGCCACCTACCTGACCCTGGCCGCGGCGGCGCTGTTTGTGCTGGTGGAAGCCCGGCGGCGGCAGCGCATCATTCCCGTGCTCAAGCCCCTGCCCAACACGAGCCTGCTGTTTACGCGCACCGTGGCCAGCCTCTACCACCACGGCACCGACCACACCCTGATTGCGGAGAAAAAAATCAACTTGTTTCTGGAGCACCTACGCACTCGCTACCACGAGCCCGGCCTCGACCTTACCGACGAAGCCACCCGAGAACGGCTGGCGCAGAAGTCGGGCCTGCCGCGGGCCGAGGTAGACGCGCTGAGCCGTCGTATTCACTTTGTCCTTACCGCCCGGCAAGTTTCGGATGCGGAATTGCTGGCGCTGAACAAAGCTATTAACACTTTCCGCCACGTTGCTGCTTGAAATTGCACTGATCTGTAAAGTTGACTTTTTCCAGTTTTTAATTATTCCAATATCGCCCTCACTTGCTGTAAACATTAATTTTTAACTTGTATACATTTTATTATATGTAATTATATCACACCTCCTTTGTAGCCATTTCACTGCTTTCGTATAATGAACTCCGACTTTCCGCCGTCCGCTGAACCTACCAGCAACTCCTTTGCACCCGATGCACCGCTTCATCCTTCGGCTCCCGAGCCGGTGGCCCCAGAAGCGGCCGCGGCCCCATCGGCCTTTGCTCCCCGCACCGACCTCAGCCACCTCAGCCGCCACGCCGACGCCATTCGGCAGGAGCTGGGCAAGGTGATTGTGGGCCAGCAAGCCCTGGCCGAGCTGCTGCTCACGGCCCTGCTGGCCGATGGGCACGTGCTGCTGGAAGGCGTGCCCGGCGTGGCCAAAACCCTCACAGCCAAGCTGCTGGCCCGCACGCTGAGCGTGCCTTTCAGCCGCCTCCAGTTCACCCCCGACCTCATGCCCGCCGATGTGCTGGGCACCTCGGTGTTCCGGCCCAACCGGGCCGAATTTGAGTTCCGGCCCGGCCCCATCTTCGCCAGCGTGGTGCTGATTGACGAAATCAACCGCGCCCCAGCCAAAACGCAGTCGGCGCTGTTTGAGGTGATGGAGGAGCGCCAGGTAACCCAGGATGGCACCCGCTACGCCATGCCGGAGCCCTTCGTGGTGCTGGCTACCCAGAACCCCGTGGAGCAGGAAGGCACCTACCGCCTGCCCGAAGCCCAGCTCGACCGGTTCCTGTTCAAGCTCAACGTGGGCTACCCTACACTGGAAGAGGAAGTGCTGATTCTGCAGGGCCACCACGCCGGCTTCGGGGGGGCGCCCTTGGACACAGTACAGCCGGTGGTGTCGGCTGAGGACTTGCAGCGGCTGCGGGAGCAGGTGCGCCGCCAGCACGTGGAGCCTAAGCTGCTGGAGTACATTGCCTGCCTCGTAGGCCAGACCCGCGCCCACAAAGGCTTGTACCTGGGCGCTTCTCCCCGCGCTTCGCTGGCCTTGCTCAACGGCGCCAAAGCCCTAGCCGCCCTACGGGGCCGCGACTTTGCCACACCCGAAGACATCCAGTACCTGGCCCCCGCCGTGCTGCGCCACCGCATTCAGCTTACGCCGGAGCGCGAAATGGAAGGCGGCACCCCCGACGACATCGTGAAGCAGATTCTGCAGCAGATTGAAGTACCACGGTAGGTTTCTCGCAGTGTTTCGCAGTGGAAAAGCGCAGTGTTTCGCAGTGTGCTGACGTCTGAACACTGCGAAACACTGCGCCACCACTGCGAAACACTGCGAGAAATAACCACTGTCCCTGCATGAAGTCCCTCTTCCTCTCCACCCGCTTCTTCCTTCTCCTGACGGCGTTGATCGTGGGGCTGGTGGTGGCGTTTTTCGTGCCGGCCTTGCTGGCGCCGCTACAGGTGCTGCTGGGGCTGCTTGTCTTGCTCACGCTTCTGGACGTGGCCCTGCTGTATGCGGCGGGGGGCGGCGTGTTTGGGCGGCGGGTGCTGGGCGACAAGCTGGCCAACGGCTCCGACAACGACGTGGCCCTCTACCTCGAAAACCTGTACCGCTTCCCCATCGGCACCCAAACCATCGACGAGATTCCGCACCAGTTTCAGCGGCGCGACGTGCTGTTTCGGGCGGCCATTAAGCCCGGCGAAACCAGCATCATTCGCTACCAGCTGCGGCCCACCAAGCGGGGCGAGTACGAGTTTGGGGCCCTGAACGTGTACGTGGCCTCGCCGCTGGGGCTGGTGCGGCGGCGGTTTCGGTTTGATGAGAAGCGGGTAGTACCGGTGTACCCGTCGTTTCTGCAGATGCGCCAGTACGAGCTGCTGGCCATCCATAACCGCCTAACGGAAGTGGGCGTGAAGCGCATCCGGCGTGTGGGGCAGAGCTTGGAGTTCGAGCAAATCCGGCCCTACGTAGCCGGCGACGACCCGCGCACCATCAACTGGAAGGCCACCGCCCGCCGGGCCAGCACGCCCCAGGCCGCCGATGCGCTGGTGGTCAACCATTACCAGGACGAGCGGGCCCAGCAGGTGTACTGCCTTATCGACAAGGGCCGGGTGATGCGCATGCCCTTCGAGGGCCTGAGTTTGCTTGACTACGCCATCAATGCCACGCTCGTCGTCAGCAACATTGCCCTTATCAAGCACGACAAGGCCGGCCTGATTACCTTCTCCCACCAGCCCGGTGCCCTGCTGCCCGCCGACCGCCGCAGCGGCCACCTGCGCAAGCTGCTGGAAATCCTGTACCGCCAGAAAACCAAATACCTCGAAACCGACTACGAGCGGCTCTACATCACAGTCAAAACTCAGGTTCGGCAGCGCAGCCTGCTTATTCTGTTTACCAACTTTGAAACGCTGTCGGGCCTGCACCGTCAGCTGCCCTACCTGCGCCGCATGGCCAAGGACCACCTGCTGCTGGTGGTGTTTTTTGAAAACACCGAGCTGCGCGCCTTCCTCGACGCCCCCGCTACCTCGACCGAAGACGTCTACAACCAGACCGTAGCCGAGAAATTCGCCCAGGAAAAGCGCCAGATTGTGCGCGAGCTGAACCGCTACGGCATTCATGCCCTGCTCACCGCCCCGCAAAACCTGACGGTGAACACCATCAACAAGTACCTGGAGTTTAAGGCGCGGGGGTTGATATAGGGCCTCACCCCCCGGCCCCCTCTCCCGTGGAGAGGGGGAGCCTGACGTAGGACGTTCTGCGCCGCCCTGTCGGCTACCGCCTCCAGGACGGCTACCGCCTCCAGGACGGCTACCGCCTCCAGGACGGCTACCAATATGAACGTTCCGGCCGCATAGCGGCCAGCAGGTTTGTAGCCAGATAAGACAGGCACGTGTGGCGCCGCGTAGCGGTGCAAGAGACGTTCTGGCGTTTCTTGCACCGCTACGCGGCGCTATGTTGTTCTTCCCCATCTATCTCTATCTGCTTTACAAACCTGTAGGCCGCTATGCGGCCGTGACACCTGCTGCCATCTATATTGGTAGCCGTTCTGGAGGCGGTAGCCGACAGGGCGGCGCAGAACGACCTGGCGTCAGGCTCCCCCTCTCCACGGGAGAGGGGGCCGGGGGGTGAGGCCACACGGCAGGACTTTTGAGAAGTAAGGATTGTCCAAAACGGATAGGCCCCGCCTCGCAATGACCCTGGCTGCTTTCTATCTTCGCCTTTTGCCTGACGCCACTTCTCCCCTTGATGCGCCTTCTTGTTTTCTTTCTCTTGCTGCTGGCCTCTCCCCTGGCGGCCCAGCCCACCGATACCCGCACTCTGCTGCCCGTACCGGCCGAAGCCCGCTGGGGCGCCGGGCGTTTTCAAGTAAAATCGGGGCTGTCCTGGCAGGTGTTTACGCCCAGCCAGGGCCCGGCTACTCTGGCGGCCGACTCGGCGGTGGCCGAGGCCGTAGCGCGGCTGCAACAGCCGGGTACAGGAGTTCCGCAGCGGCTGACGTCTCCCCTGCCCACGGCCAGCTTGGTCGTTCAATACGGCCGGCCGGGCAACCTGCTCAAAGTAGGCGAAGATGAGTCGTACAGCTTGCGGGTGACGCCCATGGGCGTGGCTCTGAATGCCGCCACCCACTTGGGCGTGCTGCGGGGGCTGGCTACGCTACGGCAGCTGCTGCTGGTGGAGAAGAAAGGCCTGTACCTGCCGGAAGTGGACATTACCGACTCCCCCCGTTTCCCGTGGCGGGGGCTGCTGCTCGACGCGGCCCGCCACTTCATGCCCTTGCCCGTCATCAAGCGCAACCTCGACGCCATGTGGGCCACCAAACTCAACGTGCTGCACTGGCACTTGTCCGACGACCAGGGCTTCCGGGTGGAGAGCCGCACGCTGCCCCGCCTACACACCGTGGGCGGCGAGGGGCAGTTTTACACCCAGGCCCAGGTGCGCGAGGTGCTGCGCTACGCTGCCCGGCGCGGCATTCGGGTGGTGCCGGAGCTGGACATGCCCGGCCACGCCACGGCCTGGCTGGCCGCCTACCCGCGCCTGGCCTCCAACGACTCGGTGTACGGGGTGGCTCGCCGCTGGGGCGTGCTCAACATTGCCATGGACCCCACCAAGGAATCCACCTACGGCCTGCTCGATACCCTGCTCACGGAAATGGCCGGCCTATTTCCGGACCCCTACTTCCACATCGGGGGCGACGAGAACGACGGACGGCAGTGGAAGCGCAACCCGCGCATCGTGGCGTTTATGCGGCAGCAGGGCTTCGTGACGGACAAAGGGTTGCCCGACAAGCACGCTTTGCAGACTTACTTTAACCGCCGCATCCTGGGCATGGTAACGCGCCAGGGCAAGAAAATGATTGGCTGGGACGAAATTCTGGGCCCCGGCCTGCCGCCAGATGCCGTGATTCAGAGCTGGCGAGGGCGCAAAGGCCTCTACGAAGCGGCCAAAGCCGGCCACCAAACCCTGCTGTCCAACGGCTACTACATCGACCTCAACTACAGCGCCGCCACCCACTACGCCGTGGACCCGCTGCCCCAGGACGCCCCGCTTACCGAGGCGCAGCGGCAGCTGGTGCTGGGCGGCGAGGCCACTATGTGGGCCGAGTTTGTGGACAGCGTTATCGTGGATTCGCGCATCTGGCCCCGAACCGCCGCCGTGGCCGAGCGGCTCTGGAGCCCCGCCACCGTGCGCAACGTGCCCGATATGTACCGCCGCCTGGCCCTGGTGAGCCAGGACCTGGACCGCCTGGGTCTTCATCACCGCACCGCTCCCGAGCAGCTCCTACGCCAGCTGGCTGGTACGCCCGCCGCCCTACCGCCCCTGCGCACCCTAGCCAGCGTGCTAGAGCCCGTGAAGGAGTACAAGCGCCACTTCCAGGGCTTCAAGTACACCACCCAAACGCCCCTGAACCGCCTCGTTGACGCTGCCCCGGCCGAGTCGGATGTAGCGCGAGAGTTTGGCTGGCGGGTGGATAGCCTGCTGGCTTCTACCAGCTTACCCGCTAACCAGCGTTCCACCTCAACGAAAAAGATGCTGAAGCAGGTCCGGAGCCAGCTGGAACAGTGGCAGCAAAACGACGCCCGCGTGCAGCCCGTGCTTCAGCAAAACCTTACCCTGCGCGAGTACGCCCCGCTCTCTGTCAACCTGAAAACCTGCGCCACCCTGGCCCTGGAGCGCCTTCGGCTGCTGGAGAAAAACCAGGCTCCCACGCCCGCCTGGCTGGCCGCCGTCCGCCAGCAGCTCGACGCCGCCAAAGCCCCCGCCGGCCAAACCGAGCTGGCCGTGCTGCCCCACCTGCGCCGGTTGGTGGAAGCGAAGTAAGCGGTAGCGGTGTAGCGCGAACTGTACAGTTCGCGCTACACCTAATAGTACGGAGTTCTGGCCCCATGTTCGCTATTTGAGAGGCTCCAGCTTCCCCACCAGAGTGGAATGCAAGAACGATTGTAGAGGCGCGAACCATCGCGGGCCCGAAGCCCGCCGATGGCTGACACTGGGCTGGGGCCCCGCGGTATACTGTGGTAGTGCTTAGTTCAGCGTTGCACTAGTGGGTTACCCCTTGCAAAGCCTGGTTCACCGTCGCAAAGCCCGATTTGTCGTCAGGATTGACGCGCACGGGTCCGGAAACTACGCGCACGGCTTGCAGAGAGAAACATGGGTCTGGAAACGGCGCTGCTAATTCTAGCACATAGGCTACCAAGGACGTGCTCACGTTGGAATACTTATACAACTCACCAAGCCGGCAGACGAGAAATCCCTTGGTCTGGTACCACTTGCCCTGCGGGGCCAGCATACGTTGCAGAAACACGGGCAGCGCCACCGCCGAATCCGCGGGGACGAAGGGCTGCTTGCCGCCGGAGAGTGGCGGCCCGCCAGCTGAGGCTGCGGAATAAAGAGCTAAAGATAAGATGGCTTGTGCTTGCAAAGCAATTGGTTACGTGAGTCATAATTTTTTTGCTGGCGAAAAGAACAACAAAAAGTATGTCGTTTAGCCCGTTAGGTCGAAAATGAAATTTGAGAAAAACAGTGCGAAAAAAAAATTACCATTGCCGATGAGTTGACGGGCGTAACAATGCCGTAGCTTTGCATCATGCTTCAGCCAAAAAACTTGTTGATGAAGCGCGGGACCCTGCCCGGCCGGGAGCCGCGAGTGGACCGGAAGGTCTTCGCCACCATCGGTTCTCCCGATTTTGCCTCTGGCATTTCCGTTGTTTTTTCTGGGTGTTGCCCCGCCACCGTTTCGGATTCCGAAACGGTTTTTTTATGTCCATTGAGTCCGTCGGCTGCCGCCCCGCAGCCACTTTTTCCCTAACTCCGGAATGGCACGTAAAGACCTGCTCGACATTGCATCCCTGCACCGTGAGGAAATCGAGTTCCTGCTCGACCAATCCACGAGCTTTAAAAAACTGTTCACCCGCTCGGTGAAGAAAATTCCCGCCCTGGAGGGCAAGTCCGTGCTCATGCTGTTCTATGAGGCCAGCACCCGGACGCACTCCTCCTTCGAGGTGGCCGCCAAACGCCTCTCGGCCGAGGTGACGAACTTCAACGTCGACCATTCCTCCATCACCAAGGGCGAGTCGGTGCGCGAAACCATCGAGACGCTGCAGGCCATGCGCACCGACTACATCGTCGTCCGCCACGGTCACTCCGGCCTGCCCGGCATGATTGCCCGCCAAACCACGGCGTCGGTCATCAATGCCGGCGACGGGGCGCACGAGCACCCCACCCAAGCCCTGCTGGACGCCTTCACCATCCAGGAAAAATTTCCCGACCCCAGGGGCAAAAAAGTCCTCATTATCGGCGATATCCTCCATTCCCGCGTCGCGCGCTCCACCAGCACCCTGCTGCAAAAGCTGGGCGTCGAGGTTGCTTACCTCGGCCCAGGCTCCCTGGTGCCCAAGTATGTCCCGGAAAGCATCCGCCGCTTCACCGACTACGAGGCGGCCATGGCCTGGGCGCCCGATGTGGTGTACCTGCTCCGCGTGCAGATGGAGCGCCAGGACGTGCAGTTTTTCCCCAGCCTTCGGGAATATCACCGGGTCTACGGCATCACCAACGACCGGCTAGCGGAAATCCGCCAACGCGGCCTCTACATCATGCACCCCGGCCCTGTGAACCGGGGGGTCGAGCTGTGCGACGCCGTCATGGACTACGAGCGCAGCCTTATCACCAACCAGGTTGAAAACGGCATCTCCGTTCGCATGGCCGTACTCGACTGGCTCACGCCGGGCGGGGAGTTCCCGCGGCAGGAAGCGTATGCTGCCCCGCAGCGAGCTAGCTCACCAGTAACTATGCCCTAAATGCCGGACGCGACGGCTAGTGCCGCCCGTGTATTTTCATTCCCAATAGCCTAAATACCCCCACCCCCTCTGCCGGTTTACCGCACTCATCCATTCATGCTTCTCCTTCAAAACGCCCGCATCGCCTCTGAAAATTCACCTGTGCTTGTCGAAGGCGACGTCCTGATTGTCGAAGGAAAAATTCAGCATATCGGCAGCAACCTAGCCATTCCCGAGGGTGCCCGGGTCATCGACGCGCGCGGTCGGGTGCTGATGCCGGCCATGTTTGATGCCCACGTTCATTTCCGCGCTCCGGGATTTGAGAACAAGGAAACCATCACCACGGGTAGCGAAGCGGCCATCAATGGCGGCGTTACCGGCGTGGTCATGATGCCGAATACCCGCCCGGCCCTCGACTCGGCAACCGCTATTGCCACCGTGCTGGAAAATGCCAAGCACCGGTCCCGCATTCCGGTGTATACCTCCGGCTGCGTCACCAAGAACCGCGAGGGCAAGGAACTGGCGGAAATCGAGGGCATGCGCGAGCTTGGGGTGAAGATGCTCACCGACGACGGGGACACCACCCACGACCCAGCGGTGTTGCTGCGGGCGATGCAGTACGCCACCGAGTTCGGGATGTTTTTCGCCAGCCACTGCGAGGTACCGGAACTGGCCGGGCCGCGCGCCCTGAACGAAGGGGTGATGAGTTACCGGCTCGGCATCAAAGGTTCGCCGGCGTGCGCGGAAGAAATCATCATCGACCGCGACATCCGCCTGGCCCGGGCAGCGGGCGCCCACATTCACATCCAACACGTTTCCAGCAAGCTCGGCATGGAGACCATCCGCTGGTGGAAATCCCGCGGCGATGTGAAGGTCACGGCGGAAGTGGCCCCGCACCACCTGCTGTTCACCGACGAGCACATCGGCGACTACGACACGAACTACAAGATGAACCCGCCGCTGCGCACGCAGGCGGATTGTGATGCCCTGCTCGAAGGGCTCATCGAAGGCGTGTTCGACCTCATTGCCACCGACCACGCGCCGCACACGCCGTACGAGAAAGCCCAGGATTTCATCAGCGCGCCCAATGGCATCACCGGCTTGGATACGGCTCTGGTGTCGCTCTATCACCACTTCGTCCGGCCCGGGAAATTCGGGTGGGACTTGGTGGTGAAGCGCTATTCGGCGGAGCCCCGCCGTCTGATGGGCCTGCCGGTACCCACCATCGAAGTCGGCCAAGAAGCCAATTGCGTCCTGTTCGATACCGAAGCGGAAACAACCTTCACGCGGGAATTCATGAAGTCCAAATCCCAGAACACGCCCTTCATCGACCAGACGCTGAAAGGTCGGGTGGATATGGTGATTTTAGGCACGGAAGTCCTGCTGGAGCGCTGATAGTTAAGTACTCACGCATTCAACAATCTAGTTCTGGCGGGGCGCCTCACCCCCCAGCCCCCTCTCCGAAAAGGAGAGGGGGAGCCGAGACGGAATATATGTCTCAAAAATTGAGAAACAGCCATTAGATAATTACCCTTATCGTCTGGCTCCCCCTCTCCTTTTCGGAGAGGGGGCTGGGGGGTGAGGCACTGCGTCAGGTCAGCTTGATTTGTTTCCCATGAATACCCTTTCCACCTCCAACACCCCCGATACCCCCGGCACCGCTTCAGGCCAGCCCCTGATCGGCGTGGTCATGGGCTCCAGCAGCGACTGGGACACCATGCAGCATGCCGTGCAGATGCTCGCGCACTTTGGCGTGGCCCATGAAGCGCGCGTCGTGTCGGCCCACCGCATGCCTGACGACTTGTTTGCCTACGCCGAACAAGCCGGCCCGCGCGGCTTGCAGGCCATCATCGCCGGGGCAGGAGGGGCCGCCCACCTGCCGGGCATGATGGCCGCCAAAACCACGCTGCCCGTGCTCGGAGTGCCGGTGGCCAGTCGCCATCTGCAGGGGGTAGATTCGCTGCACAGCATCGTGCAAATGCCCAAGGGGGTGCCCGTGGCCACGTTTGCCATTGGCACGGCCGGGGCGGCCAATGCGGCCTTGTTTGCCGTCAGCCTGCTGGCCCTGCACGACCCCGGCCTGGCGACCAAACTGCAGGCGTTTCGCGCCGAACAAACCGAAGCCGCTCGCGCCATGACGCTGCCGGTATGAGCGCCGATATGCACGATGTAGCCATGACCCCGGTTTTACCGGGCAGTGAGGACGCCGCTGGCCAGCAGGCGACCCTGGGGGTGATGGGGGGCGGCCAGCTGGGCCGGATGTTTGTGCATGCCGCCCAGCGCCTGGGTTACTTCACCGCCGTGCTGGAGCCTGACGCGCAAAGCCCGGCCGGGCAAGTGAGTCACCACCACATCCAGACCGACTACCACGACCCGGCCGGGCTGGCGCAACTGGCCCAGCTGTGCCAGGCCATCACCACCGAGTTTGAAAACGTGCCCGCCCAGGCCCTGCAAGCGCTGGCGCTGACCCGGCCCGTGGCGCCGGGCGCGGCTGTGGTGGGCATTGCCCAAAACCGCATCGCGGAAAAAGCCCTCTTCACGGCCTGCGCTGACGTGTCGGGGGTGACCTGCGCGCCCTATGCGGTGATTGAAACGCTGGCCCAGCTGCAGGCCGTCCAGGACGACCGGGCGGATTTGCTGCCTGGCATCCTGAAAACCGCGCGCCTGGGTTATGACGGCAAGGGCCAGGTCCGCGTCAGGACCGCCGTTGAACTGGCCGCCGCCTGGGCGGAGTTGGGCGGCGCCGCCTGCGTGCTGGAAAAGCTGCTGCCGCTAACCGCCGAGTGTTCGGTGCTGGTGGCGCGCGGCTGGGACGGGCAAGTCGTCAGCTTCGCCCCGCAGCGCAACGTGCACGTCGATGGCATTCTGGCCGTGACCCACGCCTACGAAGGAAACATGCCGCCCGCCCTGGCCGATAGGGCCCGCGAGGCGGCCGTTTCCATTTCGCAGCATCTGAGTTACGTCGGGGTGCTGTGCGTCGAGTTTTTTGTGGTGGCAGACGGCAGCGCGCACGGCGGCCTGGTGGTCAACGAAATGGCCCCGCGCCCGCATAACAGCGGCCACTACACCCTGGACGCCTGTGACGTGTCGCAGTTTGACCTGCAGGTCCGGGCGATGGCGGGCTTGCCCTTGCCGCCGCCGCGCCACCATTCGCCGGCTATTATGCTCAACCTGCTGGGCGAGGTGTGGTTGGACGGCAATGGTGGGCGGCGGGAGCCGGACTGGCCCGCCGTGCTGAGTTTGCCGGGCACGCACTTGCACCTGTACGGCAAGGTGCAGGCACGCGCAGGCCGCAAGATGGGCCACCTGACCATCACCGGCCCGGATGTCGCCAGGGTCAAAACCGTGGCGCGGCGCGCCGCTGGTTTGCTCGGCTTGCCGGGGCTGGACTTTATCTAGAGTGTAGGATGTCGTTCGTTGGTTCGCCTCACCCCCTAGCCCCCTCTCCGAAAAGGAGAGGGGGGACTAGTTTCTAGTTTTTAGCTCTAGCTTTTCTTCCTCAAGCTCACTCGTTGAACGCACCCCCTCTCCTTTTTCGGAGAGGGGGCCAGGGGGTGAGGCACCCCGCCAGAACATTATGGAACCCACCGCCGAAAACTATCTGCCCCAAGACAAAATCTTCACGGCCGACAAAAAGCAGTACGCCAGGCTGAAGCTAAAAGAACGCGCCCGAGGTATGCGCCACGAGCCTACCCCGGCCGAAGCAAAGTTGTGGCAGCTCCTGCGCGGCAACCAGCTCGGCGTAAAGTTCCGCCGCCAGCACAGTATCGACCGCTACATCGTCGACTTCGTCTGCCTCACCCACCGACTGATTGTGGAACTGGACGGGGCCGGACACCTCGAACCCGACCAAGCCGCCTACGACCAAGGCCGCACCGCCTACCTTCAGGAGCTAGGATACCGCATCCTCCGCTTCACCAACGAGCAAGCCCTCAATCTACCCCGGCGCGTCCTAGCCACCATCAAAATCAACCTCTAAAAACGCCCCGCCCCCCACCAGAACGCACCCCCTCTCCTTTTCGGAGAGGGGGCCGGGGGGTGAGGCGCCCCGCCAGCACAATGAAAACCGTAAAACTCATCCTCGAAGACGGCACCGAAATTCAAGGCGAATCCTTCGGAGCCTTTACCTCCGCCGCGGGCGAGGTCGTGTTCAGCACGGCCATGACGGGCTACCCCGAAAACCTCACCGACCCCTCCTTCGCGGGCCAGATTCTGGTGCTCACCACACCCATGGTGGGCAACTACGGCGTGCCCGGCGAGGAACTCTACGAGTCGATTTCGAAGATTTTCGAGTCCGACAAAATCCACATTGCCGGGCTGGTGGTGAACTACTACTCCGAGGAGCACAGCCACTGGAACGCCGCCAAAAGCCTGGGCGACTGGCTGAAGGAATACAACATCCCCGGCATCTGCGGCGTCGATACCCGCCTGCTCACCAAGAAGCTGCGCGAGCAAGGCGCTCTGCTGGGCAAAATCGTGGCCGCGGACGACGTGCCCTTTCATGACCCCAATCTCGACAACCTGGTGGCGCAGGTGAGCCCCGAAGGCGTGCAGCACTACGGCAGCGGCCAGCACAAAATCGTGCTGGTGGACTGCGGCACCAAGACCAACATCATCCGCTGCTTCCTGGAGCGCGACGTAGAGCTGATTCGCGTGCCCTGGGACTATGATTTCACGACCCTCGACTACGACGGCCTGTTCCTGAGCAACGGCCCCGGCGACCCGAAAATGTGCACCGCCACCATCCAGCACCTGCAAAAGGCCCTAACCCAGGACAAGCCCATCTTCGGCATCTGCCTGGGCTCCCAGCTCATGGGCCTGGCGGCGGGCGGCGACACCTTTAAGCTCAAATACGGCCACCGCAGCCACAACCAGCCCGTGCGCCTGGCCGGCACCCAGCGCTGCTACATCACCTCCCAAAACCACGGCTTCGCGGTGGATACCGATACGCTACCCGTCGAGTGGAAAATGCTGTTCGAGAACCTGAACGATGGCACCTGCGAGGGCATCAAGCATACGTCCAAGCCGTTTTTCTCCACCCAGTTTCACCCCGAAGCGGCGGGCGGGCCGGAGGATACGGAGTTTCTGTTCGATGACTTTTTGCAGGCGGTGGTGGAGTATAAGGAGGGTAAATAGAAGGAGCTAAAAAGAATGTCATGCAGAGCGTAGCGAAGCATCTTGCCCGCTTTGTTTAAAGCTTCCTGTTACCGGCTTAATAAGGTTAGCGCAACTCAGAATGGTAGAAGTACATGGTTGGATCACGTTGCGTTATAGCGACTATCACTCAGAAGATTCTGAGCAGAATAACTTTCTGTACAACTTCAAACAATTTCTGCTTAGGCAGTATGCAGGAATGCTTGATGACCAAGTGGGTAGGTTAACGAGCCGTAATGGATTGGCCTGCTTTACTCTTACAGTGCAGCATAATCATTTAGGCGTTCCATTTTATCCCTTAGAAATTTTTACTTGGGTAGCTGATAATTCAACGGGTAGCTATGGACTTCTTCATTTTCATGATGATGAAGATGAGTGTCAGCACAATGAATTTCAGGTGTACGTCTTGAAACGAGGCCGGCTTGTAAAGTCAAAAGATTTATTCCTGTCGCCTTACGTGGAAGAAGTAGAGCAAGACTACGACGAGAACCATCCTCCTAAAGACTAAGAAATCACTAACCCGACTGCCTTTTTAACACGACCCGACGGTCTGTTACCCAACCCTTAGAATGAACAAACCCAACAAAGTTCTCATCCTCGGTTCCGGCGCCCTCAAAATCGGCGAGGCCGGAGAGTTCGACTATTCCGGCTCGCAAGCCCTCAAAGCACTCAAGGAGGAAGGCATCCGTACCATCCTCATCAACCCCAACATTGCCACCGTGCAGACCTCGGAGGGCATGGCCGACGACGTGTACTTTCTGCCCGTGACGCCCTACTTCGTGGAGGAGGTCATCAAAAAGGAGCGGCCCGATGGCATTCTGGTAGCGTTTGGCGGGCAGACGGCCCTGAACTGCGCCGTGGCCCTGTTCCGCGCCGGCGTATTTGAGAAGTACAGCGTGCGGGTGCTGGGTACGCCCGTGCAGAGCATCATCGACACCGAGGACCGGGAGATTTTCAAGGAGAAGCTGGCGCAGATTGGCGTACTCTGCGCCCGCAGCGTGGCCGTGACGACGCTGGACGATGCCCTGCTGGCCGGCGAGAAAATCGGCTTTCCCATCATCGTGCGGGCGGCGTTTGCGCTGGGCGGGCTGGGCAGCGGCTTTGCCAACAACATGGACGAGCTGCGTGCCCTGGCCCGGCAGGCCTTTACCACGTCGGACCAGATTCTGGTGGAAGAATCGCTCAAGGGCTGGAAGGAAGTGGAGTACGAAGTAGTGCGCGACCAGTTTGATAACTGCATCACGGTCTGCAACATGGAAAACTTCGACCCCATCGGCATCCACACCGGCGAGAGCATCGTGGTGGCCCCGTCGCAGACGCTCAGCAACCGCGAGTACCACAAGCTGCGCAGCATCGGCATCCAGACCATCCGGCACTTGGGCATCGTGGGCGAGTGCAATATTCAGTACGCTTTGGATCCGGAGTCAGAAGATTATCGGGTGATTGAGGTGAATGCGCGCTTGTCGCGCTCCTCGGCGCTGGCTTCCAAGGCCACGGGCTACCCGCTGGCTTTCGTGGCCGCCAAACTGAGTCTAGGCTACTCGCTGGCCGAGCTGAAAAACAGCGTCACGCAAACCACGTCGGCCTTTTTCGAGCCGGCCCTGGACTACGTAGTGGTGAAGCTGCCGCGCTGGGACCTGGGCAAATTCTCGGGCGTGAACCGGCAGATTGGTTCGGCCATGAAGAGCGTGGGCGAGGTCATGGCCATCGGCAAGTCGTTTGAGGAAGCCATTCAGAAGGGTTTGCGGATGCTCGACACCGGCCGGCGCGGCTTTGTGGCCAACCGGCCCGAGCACGTCGACCAAGACACGATTGACAAGCTGCTGAGCGAGCCGAACGAGGAGCGCATCTTCGCCATCAACCACGCCTTCGAGGCCGGCTACACGCTGGAACAGGTACACCAGCTGACGCGCATCGACCACTGGTTTTTGCAGCGCCTGTTCACGATTTTCCAACTCGGCCAGCAGCTGGCCGCCGGCCGCGCCACCGGCCTGGACTCGTTGGAAACCAAGCTGTTGCGCGAGGTAAAGAAAGCCGGTTTCTCGGACCAGCAGATTGCCGTGCTGCTGCTGGGCGAGAACAGCGCCACCAGCAACGTCAAAGCCAACGAGCTGCTGGTGCGCGCCCGCCGCCAGGCCCTGGGCGTGCGGCCCGTGGTGAAGCAGATTGACACGCTGGCCGCCGAGTTTCCGGCCCGCACCAACTACCTCTACCTCACCTACCACGGCACCGAAAACGACCTGGCCCGCGAAACCGCCAAGTCGGTGGCCGTGCTGGGTTCGGGCGTGTACCGCATCGGCTCGTCGGTGGAGTTCGATTGGTGCGGCGTGCAGGCCGTGCAGACCGTGGCCGAGGAAGGCTACAAGTCCATCATCATCAACTACAACCCCGAAACCGTCTCGACCGACTACGACGTGAGCGACCGGCTCTACTTCGAGGAGCTGAGCTTCGAGCGGGTGATGGACATCCTGGAGTTTGAGTTACCCGAGGGCGTGATTCTGAGTACCGGCGGGCAGATTCCCAACAACATCGCCACCCGCCTGGAGCAGGCCGGCGCGCCCATCCTGGGCACTTCGGCGGCCCGCATCGACGAGGCCGAGAACCGCCACAAGTTCAGCAGCATCCTCGACGAGCTGGGCATTGCCCAGCCGCGCTGGAGCGAGCTGACAAGCATGGAAGCCATTCACGCCTTCGTGCGGGAAGTGGGCTACCCGGTGCTCATCCGGCCCAGCTACGTGTTGTCGGGCGCGGCCATGAACGTGGTGTTGAACCCGCAGGAGCTGGAAGAGTACTTGAAGCTGGCCGCCGCCGTCAGCGCCGAGTACCCGGTGGTGGTGTCGGAGTTTATCCAGGAAGCCAAGGAAATCGAGCTGGACGCCGTGGCCGACCGGGGCGAAATCGTGAGCTACGCCATATCGGAGCACGTGGAGTTTGCCGGCGTGCACTCCGGCGACGCCACCATGTATTACCCGCCGCAGCGCGTGTACGTGGGCACGGTGCGCAAGCTCAAGGTCATTGCCGAGAAGATTGCCCGGCGCTTCCAGATCAGCGGGCCGTTCAACATCCAGTTCCTGGAGAAAAACCGGGAAATACGCGTGATTGAGTGCAACCTGCGCGCCTCGCGCAGCTACCCGTTCGTGTCGAAAATATCGGGCAACAACCTCATCAAAAAGGCTACCCAAGTGCTGCTGGGCAAGCAAGTAGCGCGCGACGAAAGCGAGCGGGTGTACGACCTGCCCTTCGTGGGCGTGAAGGCCCCGCAGTTCTCGTTCACCCGCCTGCCCGGCGCCGACCCGGTGCTGCGCGTCGACATGGTGAGCACCGGCGAAGTAGGCTGCCTGGGCGACACCGCCGAGGAAGCCCTGCTGAAAGCCATGCTGAGCGTGGGCTACAAAATCCCGCAGAAATCGGTGCTGATTTCCGGCGGCACCATCCAGTCGAAAGTGGCGCTGCTCTCCGCCACCGAGCTACTGGTGAAGCGCGGGTACCGGATCTACGCCACCCAGGGCACCCACCGCTTCTTCGCCGAAAACAACGTGCCCTCGAGCCTGCTCTTCTGGCCCAACGATATGCAGGAGCCCAACGTGCTAACCTACCTGAAGGAAAAGAAAATCGACTTGGTCATCAACGTCCCGAAAAACCTCTCCAAAGGCGAGCTGGACAACGACTACAAAATCCGCCGCACCGCCGTGGATTCCGGCGTGCCCTTGCTGACGAATGCGCGGCTGGCGCGGGCCTTTATTCTGGCTTTCTGCACGCTGGGGATAGAGGACTTGAAAATTAAGAGTTGGAACGAGTATAAGGCGATGTAGCGCCGTCCGGGAGCTTCTGCTCCTCTGCCAGAATAATTGTCTGCACGATTGTAGAGACACGCCCCTTCGCGTCTCCTCGTTGTACGACCCAACTAGCTCGTTCTGCCGGCGCGGACGATGAGACTCGAAGGGTCGCGTCTCTACACAAGCTGTTTCGATGACTGTGGACCACACCCCCGCGCCATCCCTTTGTATATCTCTCCTAAAATAGTACCGATACCTGCATCCTGCCCGTGTGTACGGCGGGGAGGCCGTTGGGCTTGCGGCCGTCGTAGGCCAGGGTCACGTTCAGGCCGTTGCTGAGGCGCTGCTCCAGGTTCAGGTTCCAGGTAAAATTGGCGCCGGGGCGCAGGGCTTGCAGGATTTCCAGGCCTACCAACGACACCTGGTCGCCGCGGAAATCGACGCGCACGTAGCGAGTAACGGCCGAGAGGGTGCGCTTGCCCACCTGGCTGACGCGGGTTTCCAGGCCCAGCTCGTCGAAGGTACCGCGGGCGTCCTGGTCGGGGCCGGGGCGGGTGTTCTGGCGGGAGGTGCGCAGGTAGGTGCCGGTGAGGCGCAGCACGTTGCTGGGCTGGTAGCTCAGCTCGGGCGCCACCTCCAGCTGCTGGAGCCGGAAGTTGCGGGCCACGAGGTAGTCGGATAGGTTTTCGCGGATGCTGCGGGTGGTGGTGAGGCGGGCCGTGAAGGTCTGGGCCAGGGTGCGGCGCAGCAGCACGCTCTGGCTGGCTTGGTTGCGGGTGTCGGAGCCCTGGGTGAGCAGTACCTTCTGCTGGGCCTGCTGCACAGTCAGCTCAGCCCCGAAAATGGGACTGGAGCGGTTGAAGTACACGGTGTTGCGCAGCAGCTTGTTCAGACTCAGGAGCAGGGCGTCGGCGGTCTGGAAGGCAAAGGGATTAAGGCGCGAGGATAGGCTGTTGTCGGTGGTTTTGCGGTCCAGGGTTACGGTGCTCAGGGCCGAAAACCGCCCCACCAGCCCGCGCAGCCCACCGGCCTCCCGCCAATTCCGCGGCGCGGTGGTAGTGAGCCGGTAGCTGAAGCGGTTGGTGAAGGCCAGGATGTACTCGTCGGTGGGCAGAAACACCTTGATGTGGGTGCGAAACTGGGCATCCGGGGTCTGGGCCTCGAAAAACTCTTCCTTGTCCTCGCGGCCGTTCTGGTTGGCGTCGCCGCCGTAGTAGTGGGTGCCCTGGCCGTTGGGTACGGGCAAAAACGAAAAGTCGCGCTTCAGCTCCCGGCCCGTGGCCACGGCGTAGGTCAGCTCCGAGCGCAGCACGTTCTGCAGGAAGCTGGCGTTCCAGTCGAGCTTGCCCAGCACGGTGCGCTGCCGGGCCGAGTCGCGGGCGGCCAGGTCGCGGTAGGTGGCCAGCACGGCCAAATCCTGGGTGCGGCCCAGGCGGGTAGTGAGGGCACCCTGCCAGGTTTGGGCCCGGCCGCGCGGGCGCAGCTCGGTGCGCTCGGGGTTAGGGGCCTGGTCGCGGCGGTAGCTGTAGTCGAGGCGGAAGCGGGTGGCGGCCGAGTCGCGGCTCTGCACAAACACAGCGTGCTCGTCGAAGTAGTTGGCCGACGACAGCGAATCGCCCGACGGCAGCTGCACCCGGTTTTTGTCGAAACGGTAGGCGTAGCCAGGCACAACGGGCGCCCCGGTGAAGCGGGCGGTGGCTTCGCCCCGCGCCCAACGGGAGCGGCGGCGGCCCGCTTCGGAGCCCAGCACAAACAGGTTGGCGCGCATCTGCACCGGCCCGCGCTGCTGGGCCACGTCGAGCCAGTGCTGCACCCCGCTCACCTCCCGGGCCCGGTAGCGGCGGCTGACGCGGTAGCCCAGGGCATTGTCGGCGTCCTTCACCGCTCCCACCGCGAAGTTCAGGATGTTGTCTTCGTGGGGTTGCTGGGAGTTGGTGATGAGCGTGTTCGAGGTGCTCCAGTTGCGGTCAAACTCAATGTCGCGGTACCGGTCGATGGGCGCGAAGTGGCGGCTGGTGTACTCGTAGTCGAGGGCCGAGCGCAGCTTGTACTGGCGCAGGCCCGGCAGGTTCAGGGCCCGGTCCTGCACGGCGTAGCCCACCCGCATGGCCCGGCCCTGGGCCGCCTCCGGCGAAAACCGGTTCAGGTCCAGCTCCGAGGCGGCCAAGTCCACGAACACCGTGGCCGTGGAGTCGATACGGAGGGCGGCGCCCACGGTGGCTACTTGCTTTTGCAGGGGCGTGGGCAGCACCCGCACCGGGGCGTAGGTGCCGCGCCCCTGGCCCACAAACTCGAACACCCGGCCGTTGGCATTCACGGCGCCCGGCTTGGTGCTCAGGTTGTAGGAGCCCTGGCCCGGCGCCACGCTAGTAAAGCGCACACTGTACACCCCGCGGGCGGAGTCGGGCGGGTACACGAACACGGCCGTGCGCTGGCCGGTAACGGGGTCGGGCTGCACCACGCGGTTGTACTGCACCTGGCGCCGGTCGTAGGCCACGGAGTCGGCACCGGGCGCTACGGCCCGGTTCACGTTGTCGCCGATGCCGCGCAGCAGCTCCCGGTCTTCCTCGCGCAGGGTGAGGTTGGGCGAGTTGTCGGGGTTGTCGGATTCGCGGTAGAGGTTGGCGTGCACCTGCACGCGGCCCAGCTGCTGGTAGTGGCTGGCGTGGTAGAGGGAGCGGGCGTAGTTGAAGTCGGAGTACTCGAAATCAACCTTGATGCGGGAATTACGGGTGATGAGGTGGCGGGGCGAAAAGGTGATTTCGGCTTGGTTGTAGTCGATGATGTAATCGAAGTCGAAACCCCGCACCATGAGCCGCCCGTCCAGAAATACCCGCTCGGAGTTGGCCAGGATGATGATAAACTGCTCCCCGTTGGGCCCGCGCAGGCGGTACGGGCCCTGCACGTTTTCCAGGGGCGTAATGTCGATGCTGGCAAACTTGCCCTTGGCCACGCCCGCCGCCACGGTAGTGGTGGCAAATGACGCCCCGCGCCGCAGCGGCACCACCGCGGAAATCGTCTGCGAAGCTGCCGCCCCCGACACGCCGCTGGCCGGCAGGGTGCTGCCCGCCGGCTGGGGCTGGCCCGGCACCGTGGGCGGAGCCGTCACGAAGGTGCCCGTGCTGGTGCCACTGGCGTTGGGGTACTGATACAAGGACAGGTTGCTGACACCCGGCCCCACGCCCACCCCAAATCCGCCCCCGGTGGGTAGGCGCCCGAAATTGGCTTCCAGGGCCGCGCCCTGCACGTTTTTATAGAAGCGCAGAAAGTAGTCGGGCTTGTTGCGCAGTACTACGTCGCCGGCCGTCAGGCTCCAGCGCGGGTGGGTGAGGGTGATGTAAATCCGGTCGAACTCCTGGAGCTGCTGGGTGTTGCCCTCGGGCTGAAACGGCACGTTCTGGTCGCTGATGGCCGCCGTCAGGTTGATCTGGTCGGTGAGGCGGCCTTCCAGCTGGAGGTTGAGCGAGGAGTTGACGAACACGTTCTGGGCGTTGCCGAACGACACGCCCCGGCTCAGGTTGCCGGTTTTGTTGATGCCCGGCGTGCTCAGAATCTGCTCTTTCACCGCAAAGTCCTGCACCCCAAAGGCCGGCCGCTGCCAAAACTCCACGCTGTCCATGAGCGTGCGGGGCCGCAACGTCCGCGGAGCCGCCAGCTGCACCGGCAGCACCCGGTAGCACACCTGTACCGAGTCGGCGTGCAGGGAAAATACCACGTCAGGCTGCCCCGGCTCCGGAGCCGGAAAGCGGGTGGCGGGCCGCACGTAACGGTAAAGGTCGGTGCGGCCGTCGTAGCTGACGGAGCGCCCAGCTATGCTCACGGAGGACGGCACCACGGTCATCGAGTCGCGTAGGCTGAACTCCACCGTGTCGCGCCCGGCCGGCAGGCGCACCCAGGCGCAGCGCCGGGTGCTGGGCGGGGCGGCCGGACCGCCGGGCCGCTGCTGGGCCTGTCCCGCGCCTACTGAGGCCGCCAGCACCGCCAGCAGCACCCAAACGCGCAGAAAACCAGACAGTAGCCGCCCCATCATAATCACAGATTGTGCAGATTAGTTGGATTGCACAGATTCAGGTATGTCCTGCTTTTCCCAGCCCTTAACGATAACCGTTTCCTCGTTCGTAAGTCACCTGTAGCAGGGTGCGCGAGACGGAAGTTACACTTCTCCCTCCTACAGCTCATTTGCTTATAACCCAGGTTCCACCTCAATCTGTGCAATCCAATTAGCCTGCACAATCCGCGGTTCAGCCAGCCAGCGGCAGGTCGATGCAGAAGGTGGTGCCTTTTTCTACCTCGGTTTCAAACCAGATGGTACCGCCGGCGCTTTCAATGCCGCGCCGAACCACGGCCAGTCCAATGCCGGAGCCGTGCTCTTTGGTGGTGAAATTGGGCACGAACACCTTGTCCTGCACCGCAGCCGGAATTCCGCAGCCGTTATCTTGAATGCAGATGCGCAGCCGGTCGGAGCCGTGGGCCTCCAGGCTGACCTCGATTTCCGGAGCGCGGTCGGCGGGCACGGCTTGCAGGGCGTTGATAAGCAGGTTGTTGAAGGTGCGCACCAGCAGGTTTTCGTCGGCGTACACCACGTAGCGGCCGGTATCGGCATCGTCGGGCAGCTTGAGCTGGATGCCGCTGCCGCCGGTGCGGTCCTGGTGCAGGCCCACGCACCGCCGCAGAATGGGCACCACGTCCAGGCGCTCGGGCCGCATGGCGGGCAGGTTGGTGAAGGTGCTGAACGAGGTGGCAATGTCCGACAGCACGTCAATCTGGGTGATAAGCGTCTGGGAGATTTTGCCAATTAGCTCCTCGGCATTGTCGCGGCGCTCGGCAATGGCCTTCTGCAAGAATTGCAGGCTGAGCTTCATGGGCGTCAGCGGGTTCTTGATTTCGTGGGCCACCTGCCGGGCCATTTCGCGCCAGGCCGCCTCCTTCTCCTGCATGGCCAGCTCCTGCTTGCTTTCCTCCAGCTTCAAGAGCATGTGGTTGTACTCGCGCACCAGCAGCCCGATTTCGTCGTCGGAGTTGTAAGCCAGCATTTCGTTCTGGCCCGTTAGGGTGGTTTGCTTGAGCTTTTCGGTTATCAGCCGCAGCGGCCCGGTCAGCACTTTCGAGGCCAGGTAAGCCAGCACCAAGAACAGGATGAACATCACGGTGAAGATGTTCAGGGTGGTCGAAATCAGCTCCGTGAGCTTGTTGTTGAGGTCTTTTTTAGAGTCGAAGAACGGAATGCCCACGTAGCCCACCACCGCGCCCGGCTGCCCCGGCCGGGCGGCCACGGCCCGCAGCGGCAGGTACAGGGAGTTGAACGACAGCGTGCCGGCGTGCTCGGTGAGCAGCACCCGCGGCTGCCGCCCTTCCATGAGCGCGGCCACCGCCTGCGGGTTGAGCAAGGTGCTCAGCAGCCCCGACTCCACAATCAGCGGCTGGCTGCTCACCAGCAGCTCGCCCTTGGCGTTGTAGAGGTTGAGGTCGGTTTCGGTCAGGGCGGCCACGTTCTCGGCCAGGTCCACCAGCGCGGCCCGGTCGGCCGACTCGGCCAGCAGCAGCCGGTTCTTGAGCAGGTTTTCCTGCACGGCCCGGCCGCGCCGCTCGTAGGAACGGCGCAGGTCGCGCTTGTAGGAGGAGGTAATCTGGCTGGCCGTGGCAATGCTCACCACCGCCATGGGCACCAGAATACCCAGGTTCAGGAACAGCTGAATCTTGGTGCTGAAGTTGGTTTGCAGCAGCATCCGGTAACGGCCCTGGGTTAGGGCATAGGCCCCCAGCACCACCATCAACGCAAAAGCGTGCAGCAGAAACAGGAAGGAGAAGTTGGCCAGCCAGTCGTACACCGAGTAGGTGGCCGTGGTGATGATAACCACCCGTTTGCCGGAGCCGCGCACGCCCAGGTGCTGGAAGCCCCCGGCCGAAAAGCCTTCGGCATAGAGGCTCGGGTCGCTCAGCCAGGCCGTGGGCAGGCTGTTCACGTAGTCGAAGTCGCCCTCGGTGTACACCAGCTGGTTGTTTTCGTAGCCGGCGTAGCTGAGGCCAGTGCCCAGGCCGGGCTGAAAGAATTTCTGGTCTACGAGCAGCTCGGGCACCACGCTGTTGGCGGTCAGCTTCTTCAGCGCGAGTTCGAGCACCACGTGGCTGGTGCCCAGCGGCGGCACCGGAATGGGCAGAAATGCCACGTACCGCCGGCTGCTGAACGAGTTGGGCCCGCGCAGCAGGTAGATGGCCGGGTTTTCGGTGGGCACGGCGTCGCGCAGCAGGTAATTGCGCATCTGCACCAGGTTGCCGGGCATGCCCACGGCCAGGCCGTTGGGCCCAAACAAGGTCACCACCACCTCATACTTATCAAAATAGCCTCGCAAATAGTACTTGGCCACTTTCTGCCGGATAATGTCCTGGTTGACGAACGGACTGGCCAGCAGGGCGCGCAGGGTCTGGTCTTCGGCCATTTCGCGGGCCCGCTCGGCCAGCAGGTATTCGCCCTGCAAGTCGTTGTCGACAAGCAGATTGCCGGCCATGGTTTGCTTGTTGAGCAGCAGTTGCCGGTTGAAGTACTCGTACAGGGCCAGCGCCCCCACGGCCGAGCTGACGCCCAGCATCAGAAACAAAAACAGGTAGACGTGGTAGGGCAGCACGGCCCCGATCTGCTTGAGCCCGGTGAAGCGCAGCACCAGAAAAAACGAGAGGGTGATACCCATCAGGATGGCGTGCACCTGCCCGAGAATCAGCCCCAGCCCCAGGAACAGGCCCGCCCCCAGCAGCAGCAGCAGCAGCCCCACCCGCCGCGTGGAGGGGCGCACAATGGCCGTAAACAGTAGGGAACAGATGTAAAACCCAATCAGGTAGCCGGCCGTGTGCAGCACAATGGCCAGGCAGAGCAGGGCTTTGAAGCTGCTCACCTCAATGTCCTGGGTGATGTCGAGCACCAGCTGGGAGTTGTTTGCGCTGTCGCTGTAGAAGCTGAACAGCATTTCCAGCAGCCCAAAGAATACCAGCACGGGCAGGGCCCCCGCTACCACCCGCTGCCGCCAGCCCTGCACCCGGCCCGCTTGCTGCAACAGCCCGGAGCGCCGAAACAGCCGTAGCGTAAACGTAGCCGTTATCACAAACAGCCCCGCGTTCAGCAGTAAGTCGCCCAGAGACGGCGACAACCACGACGCTGCGTACACCCGCGGGTCGAACAGGCGTAGCTCAATAAACGAGAACGGGAGGCTCCAATAGAGCAGCAGGGCTCGAAAGCCAGCCAGCGGCAGCACAATGGCCAGCGCCCCGTGCCAGACGCGCCCCTGCCGGAACAGCCGCCGCGCCACGTGCAGCCACCCGAGGATATAAAAGCCAATTCCGAGCAGCAGCAGCAGCAGCGGCACATAGCGCCCCGTTACCGGATCGGACTGTAGGCTCTCAATTGAAAACAAGTAGCTGCCGCTGGACGAGTGCACCTGGGGCAGATGGCCCGTGTTGCCTTCGGCTACCAGCCGCACGTTCATGCCCCAGAACAGCGCCTGCTCGCTGCCCTCACGCAGATACCGGTTGCTGATACCGTAGCGCAGCTCCAGCGGAATATAGGTGATGATGGTGTAAGGGCCGGCCGGCCGGCGCAACAGCAGAAACTGCCCAAAGCGCATCTCCACCAGCTTTTCGCGTACGGGCTGGCTGGCGTGCTCGGGCTCGGGCCGCACCGTGTGGTCGGACCAGTACAGCAGTTCCTCGCCCCGGAATACAAAAGTCGGGTACGTGGTGTGGCCGGTCAGGGTCTGGAAGCTGATGGCGCCAGCGGCCAGGTCTTCGGCCAAGGCATCGGCTTCCTGCCGGCCCACGGCTTCGGCCTCCCGCACCAGCGTCTGCAGCCGGTCGGCGGCGGCCCGCAGCCCCAGCTCCGGCGTCTGGCCGTACCGGTTGCTAAGGTAGGCGCACGCAAAGCACAACAGCGCCAGCAGTAGTAAGGGAAGGGGAGAATGAAAGGAAAGCCGGTTAAACTTCAAGAATCAGGGATATTACGGACAATGCGCTGGCCTACAGAACCGAAAGATGAACAGGCTCGGCGATACAAGCAAAAATGCCGCCCATTTGGCGGCATTTCCTACTCGTCGTCAGTTTCGGTGGTAGGGTGGTAAGGCGAGCCGGCGTAGCGCGGGTCGTAGCCGGTGCCGCCAAACAGGTAGAGCATCAGGGCGCGGGAGTAGCGCAGGCTCAGGGGCGTGAGAAGCACGGCCGCTACTGCCACCCAAGTCACGTATACCCACACTGCGGGGTCGTCGAGCAGGTGATACACCAGAAAGCCCGTCACCAGCATAATTGCCGTGGAAAAAACAAAGCTGATGTACATGGCCCCCCAATAAAAGCCGGGCTCCGGCTCGTACACCTGCCGGCAAACCGGGCAGGCCTTGGGCATGTCGGTGAACCTGGTCAGGTTAAAAGCCGAGTGCGTGAACAGTGGCCCCCGGTGGCAGCGCGGACAGCGCAGGGCCAACAGGCTCAGCAGCGTGGAGCTAGTAGCGGCCATGAGCGGTGGCTTTGCGCTTCTGGCTGTGACGGTACCAGAAGTAGCCCACGGCGCCGATTAGCACGTACGGAATGGCCATCAGATACAAAATACCCTTGTTCAGACCGGTCGTATCGTAGCCGTCCTTCTCTTGGCGCGAGGCCTCCACCTGCGTTTTGCACATGGTACACTGGGCCTGTGCCGCCAGGGGCGCCAAGCTCAAGAACAAGCTGAGCACCAGCGCCACCATTCCGTTCCAGATTCTGTTTTTCATACCTTCTCTTGCTCTACCAGGTCAACGATGCAGCCGCGGGCGAAGTTGCCGTTACCGCGGCCCCGGACAATAGAAACATACCGGTGGCGGTAAAGGATTCACTTACTGCGGGTAATAGGGCGCAATCATAAAGTACACCAGCACACCCGTCACCGACACGTACAGCCAGATGGGATAGGTCCAGCGGGCAATGCGGCGGTGCCTGCCGAACTGCTCTGTAAGGGCGTAGTAGAGCGTGAACAGCACCAGCCCTACCGTTACGGCGGCCAGCAGAATGTGCGTGAGCAGCAAAAAGTAGTACACGCCCCGAATCAGCCCTTCGCCCCCAAACTTGGTGCTGGGCACCTGGGAGTGGTAGGCCACGTACGACACAAGAAACAACGACCCCAGCAAAAACGCCAGCCCCATCATGGCGCGGTGCCGGGCTACATTCCGCCGCCGGATAAAGTAGTAGCCTAACATGAGCAACACCGCCGTCAGAGAGTTGAGCACGGCATTAACGGCGGGCAGACGCCGCACCTCCAGCCCCGGAATGACAAACACGCCCGGAAACAGGTACAGAATGGCCACCGCCACCGGAATGATGGCGGCCAGCGCCACCATCAGCACTTTGTACTTCGTGAAGTTGCTGGGGTTGACGACGGGGGCAGAATTATTCGTGGTCATGGTCATAGGCGTAGAGCAGGACGCCGATTTCAGTAATGAGGCGGTTGATTTCTTTTTCCTTGGTGCCGTCGTAGATGCCGCGCACGCGCCGGTTACGGTCCACGAGAAACACCTGCTGGGTATGCAGCGAGGTCGTGGCGCCACCCGGCGCGGGCGGCACCCGAAACTCTTCAGTAGCTAACCGGCTCAGGGCCGTTTTGTCACCCGTGAAAAAGAACCATTTGCCGGCAATGGCGCCGTAACGCTCCGCGTAGCGGGCCAGCACGGCCACTGAGTCGTGGTCGGGGTCGATGGTAAACGAGGCCAGGCGCACCCGCGGCTCCCGGCGGTATTTCTCCTGCACCCGCGCCAGCTGGCTGTTGAGGCGTGGGCAGGCGCCGGGGCACGAGGCAAAAAAGAAACTGGCCACGTACAGGCCCTTATCCGCTAGTTCCGCCTGTGATACCTCCCGGCCTACTTGTGAGGGCAGCCGGAACTCACCGATTTGGTGATAAACAGTATCGCGCTGCCACCTTCCGCCCACCTGCGTGGAGTCCACACGGTCGGGCAAGTAAGTTGGCAGCGCGTAACGGTTGGTGCCAAAGCTCTTCAGAAAGAGAAAAGCCAGCACCGGCACTAGCAGAATCAGGCCCAACACCAAGGTTTGTTTGGGCCGCATCAGCTCTATTTAAAGGCGTTCTGAATGGTTTCGCCGAGGTAGTTGCCTTCCGTGACAAGGGCCACCAGCAACCAAATCAGCAGTGCCATTGGAATCAGAATCGTCCAGATCAGCCCCTTGGTTTCATGCTTCAAGTGCATGAACTCGGCCACGATGAAGAAGGCCTTGAAGATGGTCAGGATGATGAAGATGGAATTGCGTAGGGTGCTGGCCGGCATGATGTAGGCAATCAGGAATTCCAGCGCCGTAATGGCCGAAATAATCCAGAAAGTTTTCCAGATCCAGGCGGTGTTCGGCTTCGGAATTTCCCCTACGGGACCAGAATGAGTGGGAGCGTGCTGAGCCATGAGCTTCAAAAGGAAAAGGCAAGTGGCTGGTTAGGTCAGCACTCAGGCGACGCCACCAGCCACTGCCGGGTATGCAATTAAACGAGGTAGAAGAAGGTGAATACGAACACCCACACCAAATCTACAAAGTGCCAATACAGGCCAATCTTCTCCACCATTTCGTAGTGCCCGCGCTTCTCGAAGGTGCCGTTGGTGGTGGCAATGAAGGCGTAAATCAACAGGCAGACACCTGAGAATACGTGGGTGCCGTGGAAGCCGGTGATGAAGAAGAACAGGTCGGCAAACAGCACCGGGCCGTACTGGTTCATCACCAGGTTGGCGCCGTGGAATACTGTGCCGTTATTCATCAGTGTGCCCTCGTCGGTGCCCGTAATAAAGTGGGTCCATTCCCAGGCCTGGCAGGCCAGGAAGGTGCTGCCAAACAGAATGGTCCACAACAGCCACTTTTGAACGTCTTTCTTATCCATCCGGTGGCCTGCTTCCACGGCCAGTACCATCGTTACGGAGCTGAAGATGAGGATCATCGTCATCAAAGCCACAAAACCCAGCGGCAGGTGAATACCGTGCAGGCCGGGGAAGGCATCGAACACCTTTTCCGGGATGGGCCAGTAGCTGGTCGAAAACTGGAAAGCTTCGGGCGTGCCGGTGTAGGCTTCGTGGCGGTGACGGATCAGGCCGTAGGTGGTCAGGAAGGCGGCGAACGTAAAGGCGTCCGACAGCAGGAAGAACCACATCATCAGCTTGCCGTAGCTGGCCTTGAAGGGCTCGTTTCCGCCGTCCCAGGTGCCGGTGCGCGGCTTATCCAGGGCGGAATCAGAAATCGTCTGCGTCGTGGAAATGGTGGACATAGCGTGCGGGGGTTGACGAAAATCAGTGGTTCAAAAGTAGGAACAAATACAGGTACAACCAAAGCGCGCCCAGGAAGTGCCAGTAGATGGTGACGTTGCCGATGGAGAGCATCTGGCGGGAATGCACCTGATACTGAAAGCTTTTCCGCAGCACAACCAGCAGGAAGATTAGCCCGGTAATCAAGTGAAATCCGTGCACGCCGGTTAGTACATACAGAAATGAGCCGGAAGGGTTGGCATCAGTACCCCCAAAAAAGATGCGCCGGTCTACCAACTGCACCCACATTTGCCACTGCCCCACCAGAAAAGCCGTTCCCAGCGCGAAGGTCAGCAGCAAACCCGTCCGCACGCGGTTCAGCTCATCCTGGCGGGCCGAGGCCCAGGCCCACTGTATGGTGGCGCTGCTCAAAGCAATGAGTATCGTGGTAATCAGAAAGCCGCCCGGCAGCTCAAACTCCAGCCAGTTACCTTCTTCGCGGCGCACAATGTAGGCGCTGGTATAGGCCGCGAAAATCATGGTGATGCTGACCATCATCAGCCACAGCAGAAACCGCAGCGGGTGAATACCGGTAGCGGGCTGCTTGGTGTGTAATGCTTCGGAAGGATGCATAGTGTAGTGGAAGTGAGAAGTAGGACATGAGAAGTGAGACACGTAGTAAACAAGAGCTAGTGGCCATTTGTCTCACTTCTCCTGTCTTACTTCTTCCCTCCCCGACGCCGTTACGCTTTGTCTAGTACCAGAGCTATCTGCACAATGGGCAGGTAGAGAAACGACCCGAACATGATGCTCATGGCCGCTTTCTTACTGACCGTGCGCATGAGGTAAAAGGTCTGCATCAGGAACAGCACCCCGCACACGGCCGCCACCATGGGGTACACGGTGCTGGTCATACCAAAGTAGAACGGCAGCAGGCTCAGCGGAATCAGCACCAGCGTGTACGTCATAATCTGGAACGCGGTGCGCAGGTCTTTGCGGCCGGGCGTGGGCAGCATCTTGAAGCCCGCCTTTTTGTAGTCATCGTCGAGCACCCAGGCAATGGCCCAGAAGTGCGGAAACTGCCACATAAACTGAATACCGAACAGAATCCAGCCTTCCAGGCCCAGCACGCCCGTAGCAGCTACCCAGCCAATGAGCGGCGGCATTCCGCCCGGAATGGCTCCTACGGCCACGCAGATGGGCGAAATCGTCTTGAGCGGAGTGTACACGAACCCATACAGGATTAGCGACACCAACGACAACGCAGCGGCCAGCGGATTAAAGAAGTAAGCCAGTAGCGCCAGTCCGGCCACGCCAAGCACAGCGGTGAATATCCAGGCTTCGGTTACGCTCAGCACTCCCAGCGGCAAGGGCCGCTTAGCCGTCCGCTTCATCAGCCGGTCGAGGTCTTTCTCGAAAATCTGGTTGATGGTATTGGCCGAGCCCGTTACGGCCAGCCCTCCCACCAGCACCAGCAAGGCCTTGCCCCAGTCTAGCTCCTGAGCTCCCAGCAAATAGCCGATGGCGCTGGAAAAGGCCACCGTAAGCGCAAGCCGGAATTTGAGCAGCTGAAAGAAAGCCCTGACCTTGTTCATCAAGCGTGGATGCAATGTTGGCTGGCAACCGGGCCCGCTCAACAAGGCCGCAAAGTTACGCAACAACCGCCGGAGTAGCGCCCTGCGGCTGCAACTTCGTGGCGCGGCGGTAGGCAATCAGGGCCAGAAACTGCGCCCCAAACAAGAGTGTAGCCAAGGTAAGATGCAGGGGCTGGGCCACAGCCGGAAAAGCAAAGTACGCCAGCACGATACCAGCCAGGATTTCAGCCCCAATCAGCCCGAGAATAGCGGAGGCCAGCCAATGCAGGCGACGCGACGGTAGCAGGTAGAGTCGATACGCCAGGTATACATTTACGAGCAGCAGCACGGCCGAAAACGTACGGTGCACCCGAAAAATGCTGCCGAGCTGCTCAATCCAGGTTTCGCGGCTTAGATAGTTGGCGGCAAACGCCACCATGTCTACTTCCTCCCGCACCTGAGTGCCTAGCACAATCTGGCCGAAGGTGAGCAGCACCGCCACCCACAACCAAGCCGTAAGGCCTGGCACTGGCCGCACCCGCACCGCCTGGTGCGCATCCCACTGCGACCTATCCACGGCGTACAGCAGCATAGCCACAATGAGCAGCGCCAGCCCCATGTGAATGGTCACCATGATGGGCAGCAGGTTGGTCGATACTACCAAGGAGCCCAGCCAGCCCTGTACCCCGGTCAGGATAAACGAGGCAAATGCCAACCAGAACACGGGCGCGTCGCGGCGCCAGTAAGGCCAGGCAAACACCACTGTCAAGAACACAAATACGCCGATCAGCGCCCCTACTAAGCGGTTAATGTATTCAATCCAGGTTTTCACCGGGTTGAAGTCGGTTTCAATGTACTGAGTGGGATGAGCAAAGATTTCCTGCGCCACTTGGCTGAAGCCCATCCGCTCAAGTCGGGCAGCTACTTTCTTATTCTTCTCAACCCGCTGGGCAGTGTAGATTTCCTTGTAATTGGCCGGCAACTGGCTGATGTGCGTCGGCGGCACCCACGTGCCGAAGCATTTAGGCCAGTCGGGGCAGCCCATGCCCGAGCCCGTGCTGCGCACAACCCCGCCTACCAGGATCAGGACATACACGGCCACTACTGTCAGAATACCTACAAAACGAAAGCGCCGGACAAAAATGGGAGTTGACATAAAGCGAATAAAGGCGAGCGTACTGTTCAGGTAATACCTGCAGGCTCAGGCCGCAAGGTGCTACTTGAGTGCAAAACAACTATAGCCACTGTTTGGCTCAAAAAATCATTTGCTTTTCCGTGGCCTGCATTTGGCTTCTATGCAACGAAAAAGGCCGCTGGTTACCCAGCGGCCTTTTTTACATTTTGTTCAGTGCACTATTCCATTTCACGCTCGTAGGGCAGGTTCGATGACTGCGTCTGGGAGTACGGAACGTTTTGGGGAATGAAGTCGTCAGCGGCACCGGGCTTGCTGTAATCATAAGGCCAGCGGTGCACGGCCGGAATAGCACCGGGCCAGTTGCCGTGGCCGGGAACCACCGGAGTCGTCCACTCCAGCGTAGTTGAATTCCAGGGGTTTTCGCTGGCGCGGCGGCCGCGGAAGATGCTGTAGAAGAAGTTGAAGATGAAGACAAACTGGGCGAAAAAGGCCAGGATGGCAGCAATCGAAATAAACTTATTCAGGTCAGCAAACTGCGCGAAGCTGTCGAAACCCGTCCAGGCGTAGTAGCGGCGGGGGAAGCCAGCAATACCTACGTAGTGCATGGGCAGGAACACCAGGTACACGCCGAGGAAGGTCAGCCAGAAGTGCACGTAGCCCAGCTTTTCATCCATCATGCGGCCGAACATCTTCGGAAACCAGTGGTACACCCCGGCAAACAGGCCAAAGAAGGCCGAGCTGCCCATTACCAGGTGGAAGTGAGCCACCACAAAGTAGGTGTTGTGCATTTGAATATCAAGGGCAGCGTTACCGAGCACAATACCAGTTAGACCACCTGCCACGAACAGCGACACAAAGCCGATAGAGAACAACATAGCCGAGGTGAAGCGGATATTACCGCGCCACAGCGTAGCCAGCCAGTTAAACGTCTTCACCGCTGAAGGCACAGCAATAATGAGCGTCAAGAACATAAACACCGACCCTAGGAAGGGGTTCATGCCCGTCACGAACATGTGGTGAGCCCACACTACAAAGGACAGCAAGGAAATACCCAGCAAAGAGCCAATCATAGCGCGGTAGCCAAAGATAGGCTTGCGGGCATTGGTCGCCATAATTTCCGAAACCATACCCATAGCGGGCATAATCACGATGTACACTTCGGGGTGACCCAAGAACCAAAACAGGTGCTGGAACAAGATAGGCGAACCGCCCGTGTTCGGCAGCGCCTGCCCGGCAATGTAGATGTCGGAAAGGAAAAAGCTCGTGCCAAACGAACGGTCGAAGATCAGCAGCAAAGCAGCCGAAAACAGCACCGGGAACGAGAGCAAGCCCAGAATAGCCGTCAGGAAGAAAGCCCAGATAGTCAGGGGCAGTTTCGACATCGACATACCCTGAGTGCGCAGGTTGATAACGGTGGTGATATAGTTTACTCCACCCAGCAGCTGCGACACAATGAACAGAGCCATCGACACCAGCCACAGCGTCATGCCAGCACCGGAACCCGGAATAGCTTGCGGCAAGGCACTCAGCGGCGGGTAAATTGTCCATCCTGCGGAGGCCGGACCCGTTTCGATAAACAGAGAGCTGAACATAACCACGCTCGACAGGAAGAAGAACCAGTACGAGAGCATGTTCATGAAGCCCGAGGCCATGTCGCGGGCCCCCACTTGCAGCGGAATCAGGAAGTTGGAGAACGTACCCGACAAACCGGCAGTCAGCACGAAGAACACCATGATGGTGCCGTGCATGGTTACCAGGGCCAGATAAAATTCTGCATTAAGCTTACCAGCCTCAATCCAACGGCCCAAGATGGGCTGCAGCCACTCGAACGTGGATTCAGGCCAGCCCAGTTGCAAACGGAACAAGCTTGACAGCGTGCCGCCGATAATAGCCCAGAAAATGCCGGTAATTAGAAACTGCTTGGCAATGACCTTGTGGTCGGTGCTGAAGACATACTTCTGCAGAAAATTCTGTTCGTGGTGCTCGGTGTGCTCGTCGTGCGAGACGCCGGGCTCGGTTACGCCGGCACCACCTTGCACTTGCGCTTGAGTAGGAAAATTAGCAGCCATGTAAGAAGCGTGCAGTTAGTGTAGTTAAAGCGAAGCGTTGGCAGTAGCAGGAACTACCGCAGCAGCTTCCTTCTCAACCATTTTGGTGGCCTTCTGTTTAAAGTTGGCCAAAACTTCGGGGTTTTGCTCGGCAAAAGGCTTTTGCTGGGCAAACCACGCCACATAATCGTCGGGCTCATCCACCACGATGTTCAGCTTCATGGCGAAGTGGCCACGGCCGCAGATCTGGTTGCAAGCCAACTCGTAGTTGAACTTGGGGTTGCCAGTCTGGGCCCGCATCTCATCAGTTGTCTTGGTCGGCGTGAACCAGAACTTGGTGGGCATACCAGGTACGGCATACATCTGCACCCGGAAGTGCGGCATGTACACGGCGTGTAGTACGTCGCGCGAACGAATCTTCAGCAGTACAGGGTGACCTTTCGGAACGTGCACTTCACCCACTGTAAAGTCATCCAAGCCGTTTTGGTCACTCAGGTCGAAGCCAAATTCGTTGACAGCATCGATGAGTCGGTAGTTTACCACACCCAGTTTTTGGTCGCGGCCAGGGTAACGTACCAACCAGTTGAACTGCTTGCCCATTACTTCTACCACCACGGCGTCTTTCGGAGCCGGCCCTGTAATGCGGGACCATTCCTTCCAGCCGGCAAACACGAGGGCTGCCATCACAATGGCCGGAATCAGCGTCCAGATAATCTCAATCTTGTTGTTATGCGGAAAGAAAAAGGCCCGCCGGCCTTCTTTGTGCTGGTACTTATACGAATACACAAAGAGCAACACCTGGGTCAGCACAAACACAATACCCAGGATAATCATCGTCGTCCAGAACATACGCTCCGTAGCGTAGCCATGGACTGAGGCAATCGGGACGATCATTGCGTCGTAGCTATCCACAAACGACCAAGCGAAGGCCGCACCACCCGCCACCAGAAAGATGAGGAACAGAATAGCATTCACCCGGTTGCTAACCCCAACTTCCCGGGTAAAGCTTCCCGAGAAAATAGAGGTCAAAATCTGGAGGCGGAACAGCAGACCAAAGACGATCAGCAGCAGCACCAATACCAGAACAATACCAAGAGCAGTCATTAGCTAAATGTAGAAGTGAGAGTTGAGAGGTAGGAAGTGAGATGCTGCTATACGGTCAAGTCTAACTTCTCACTTCTCAATACTCATGTCTGAAATCAGGTGGTGTGGTGTACGCTTTCGTCCAGGAACGGATGGTGAACCGGCACCAGAGAGGCCGAAGCCAAACGCTTCGTCATCAGCAGCAGGAAGGCTCCCAAGAAAATTAGCGCGGTGCCAATCTCAATGATAAACCCGTTCTCTGCTTTCATTGTTCCGGGCATCAACATCAAATAGAAGTCCGACCAGTGGCCAATCAGAATAGCAATACTCACAATTTTGAGCATGATCATCTGGCGCTTGGCGTCCCGGGTCATGAGCACCAGGAAGGGGAATACGAAGTTGATGAATAGGTTGAAGAAAAACAGCCAAGTGTATTGACCATTGAACCCGCCCAGACGCTGGTTGAAGTACACCGATTCTTCGGGTAGGTTGGCGTACCAGATCAGCATAAACTGCGAGAACCACACGTAGGTCCAGAAAATGCTGAAGCCGAACATGAATTTGCCCAGGTCGTGCAGGTGGCCTTCGCGCACGAAGCGCAGGTAGCCGGCTTGCTTGAGCAGGATGGTACACAGCGTAACGGCTGCAATGCCCGACACCCACCACGAGGCGAAAACGTACCAGCCAAACATTGTCGAGAACCAGTGCGTGTCAACCGACATCACCCAGTCCCAGGCCGCAATCGGCGACGACACAGCGAAGATTACCAGGAACAGCGCCGAAACGTTGATGCTTTTGTGGAAGTACTGAGTGCCGCCGTTCAGGTCTTCGGCCAGTGACAAGTCGCGCAGACGCTTCGTGAAGTAAGCCCACAGGCCAAGGAAAATCACCATGCGGGCAATGTAGAACCACAGGTTCAGGTACCCTTGCTTACCAGCAATAATGGCGTCGTAGTTGGCATTGCCTTTTTCCATAATGCCCGGCATCGTCCAGTGGAAGATGTCGTGGTTGATCAGGCTGATGCCGAAAATTACCAGCATGAGCACAAGACCCGGAATCAGCCAGGCGCTGAGGGCCTCGGCTATTCGCTTAATGAGCACGGACCAGCCGGCATAGGCTACGTATTGAATAGCCACGAACACCGTTCCAACGGCCGCTACGCCGGTGAAGAAGACGTTGTTGTGCCACAGACTAACAATGAAGCGCTTCAGCCAGGCAGGGCTGCCGTGGTGTCCTTCGGCGGCCCCGGCACCGTGGCTGGTAGCACCATGAGCAGCAGCGGCTCCTTCGTGGTGTTCGGCTCCAATGCCCAGGGCGGCCAGCAACAGGCCTATCCCCAGCACAATGGCCCCAGCCACGATGAGCATGATGAATCGTTTGCGGGTGTTCGGCGAAACCTCCAGGTATTCAGCCGTGGCGCTTTCTTGATGCGTCAGAGTTGCCATAGGTAGGTTTAGTTTGCCGTGCCGTTTCGTGCTCCATCTCCCTGCCCTGGTAGGGACGAGGCTTTATCTGCCTGAGCCTCCAGTACCGGTGATTGGTTGGCGCGGTCCGTCATCTGTGAAGAGTCTTGAGCCACTGCTTGGGCGCCGAGGAAATCGGCTACACCATCGGGACCTTTACCCAATTGCAGTGCCCGAACATACATGGCAATCTTCCAGCGCTCCTTGGGATTCACGATGGAGCCGTGCGGCATCATGCGGTTGCGGCCCCACTGAATGACGTGGTATATGTGCCCATCATTCATGTTCTTATAAGCGCCAGCCGAATAATTGGGTACGCCTTTAAACTTTAAACCTACCGGCCCCTGGCCGTCGCCGTTCTCACCGTGACACTGGGAGCATATCCGGGTGTACAGCACTTTGCCTTCTTCCAGATTGGCTTTAGTATAGGCAAAGGGATTCTTTAGAACCCGCTCTGCCGTTTCCACATCGTCTTTACCGATGTGGGTGTAATAGTCCATCTTACCACGTGGCACTGTACCAACAGCCGGAACACGCTGGTTGAGGCCCATGGGATTGACCTTATTGGCATTTAGCTGCTTCAACGGTTCGTATGGAATCGGGTCATACATCTCCGGAGCATACTCCAGACCAGTATCATCGGCGCGGTTGCAGGCGGTGATGAACACCGAAGCCAGCAGCACGGCCGACGCTTGCAGACTTATTTTCAGCGAATGCGTCATTAGAACTTGGACATTTCTTTTTGGTTCACCTCCGAAGCGCCGTTTTCACGCAGCAGCTGCGTTAGCTTGCCTATGTCGGTATTTTCATTTACCTCGATTGCCATCACAAACTTATCGTCGGTGGAGCGCACATCCAGAACGGGCACTTTCCACCGCGGCCAGAGCTTGCTGATGAGGAAGAAGGTAATCATCATGCCGTGTGCGCAGAAGAGAACCGTCATCTCAAAGGCAACCGGGATAAAGGCCGGCAGCGCAATGTGCGGCTTACCGCCAATAATCATCGGCCAGTCAAAGCCCAGCATGTAGATCTGCATCCACAGAGCGAAGCTCAGGCCGGTAAGGCCGTAGAAGAATGCCGCAATGGGTAGCCGGGAACGTTCGATGCCTAGAGCCTCGTCGATGCCGTGCACCGGAAACGGCGTAAAAACTTCGTAGATCTTTACGCCCGCTTCGCGGACGTTTTCAACGGCGTGCAGCAGCACGTCTTCGTCGTCGAAGATGCCGAGGGCGAAGCGCTTAGTCATGCTTGTTGTAGTTTACAGGGGCCGAAGCCGGAACTCCGTGGGTGGTAGCGGGCTGATGAGCGTGCTGGTGCTTGTCGACACCGGTGTAGGTGGGGCCATTGTCGACGGTGTACTTCAGCACCGACTTCACTTCCGCCATGTTGATTACCGGGAAGAACTTGGCAAACAGCAGGAACAGAGTGAAGAACAAACCAATTGTGCCCACATATATGCCAATGTCGATGATGGTGGGCGAGAACATCACCCAGCTCGACGGCAGGTAGTCGCGGTGCAGCGAGGTAACGATGATTACGAAGCGCTCAAACCACATCCCGATGTTTACGATGATGGACAGCACGAACGTGGCCGGGATACTATAGCGAATGCGACGAATCCACACCAGCTGGGGCGAAATCACGTTGCAGGTCATCATCGACCAGTAGGCCCACCAGTAAGGACCCGTGGCGCGGTTAATGAAGGCGTACTGCTCGAACTCAACCTGCGAGTACCAGGCAATGAAAAACTCGGTGATGTACGCTACCCCTACGATGGAGCCCGTAATCATCATGATTTTGTTCATGAGAGCAATGTGCTCCAGCGTAATATAGTCTTCCAGCTTAAACACCACGCGGGTAATCAGCATCAGCGTGAGCACCATGGCGAAGCCCGAGAAGATAGCACCGGCCACGAAGTAGGGCGGGAAGATGGTGGTGTGCCAGCCCGGAACCACCGAGGTAGCAAAGTCCATTGATACAATGGTGTGTACCGACAGTACCAACGGAGTCGAAACACCGGCCAGAATCAGGGACACCGTTTCGTAGCGTGACCAGTGCTTGGCCGAGCCGCGCCAGCCGAAGCTTAGCAGGGCGTACGCACGCTTGGCAATCGGGCCTTTGGCCCGGTCGCGGATGGTAGCAAAGTCAGGAATCAGGCCCGTGTACCAGAATACGAGCGAAACCGAGAAGTAAGTCGAAATAGCGAATACGTCCCAGAGCAGTGGCGAATTGAAGTTCACCCACAGCGAACCGAACGTATTCTGGAAGGGAAACACCCAGTATGCGAGCCAAGGACGGCCCATGTGCAGCACCGGGAACATAGCGGCGCAGATTACGGCGAAGATGGTCATGGCTTCAGCCGCCCGGTTGATGGAGGTCCGCCACTTCTGGCGGAACAGCAGCAGTACGGCCGAAATCAGCGTGCCAGCGTGGCCAATACCTACCCACCACACGAAGTTGGTGATATCCCAAGCCCAACCAACGGTTTTGTTGAGCCCCCATTCCCCGATACCGTACCACAGGGTGCGGTACACGGAGTAGAAGAAGACGCCGAGGAGAAGCAGTGCAACGCTCAGAGCAGCCATCCAGCGAATGTTGGGCTTGGCTTCTACTTGGCGGCACACGTCCTGGGTGACGTCGTGGTACGTTTTCCCCCCGGTAACGAGCGGCTCCCGTACAGGCGATACGTGCTGCATAGTGTTGTGAATTATGTTGTTGGGGTCTTAGGGACTTGGGGACTTGGTTTTCGGCGAATTGGAAAAGGCTTCCGAACTGAAAACCAAGTCCCTAAGTCCCCAACAATCTAGTCCCGAGGTTAGGCGTTGAATTCCGACGTTTCCGTGTTGCGAATCTTCGTCAGGTACGTGACATTGGGTTGCACGTTCAGGGCATCGAGGGCATGGAAAGCCCGCTCACCGTCTTCACGGCGCAAGAGCTGCGAGATGCGCGAAGCCGGGTCACGCATGTCGCCGAACACAATGGCTTGCGTGGGGCAGGACTGCGCGCAGGCCGTTACCACCTCCCCATCTTTCGGGCGGCGCTTCTGCTTTTTGGCTTCCAGTTTACCGAGCTGAATCCGCTGCACGCAGAACGAGCATTTTTCCATTACACCGCGGGCACGCACCGTAACGTCCGGGTTCAGCACCATGCGGCCCAGGTCGGTGAACATGTGGCTGTTTACGGCTTCAAACTTTTCGTTAGAGTAGTACGAGAACCAGTTGAAACGGCGCACTTTATAGGGGCAGTTGTTGGCGCAGTAGCGGGTACCCACGCAGCGGTTGTAAGTCATCTGGTTGAGACCTTCCGAGCTGTGCGTAGTAGCCAGTACGGGGCACACCGTTTCGCAGGGGGCGTGGTTGCAGTGCTGGCAGAGCATAGGCTGGAAGATAACCTGCGGATTTTCCGAAGGGTCTTCCATGGCGGCGTAGGTAGCTAGCTTGCCTTCCTGCTCGAACTCTTCCTTGTGGTGGTCGGAGCTGTAGTACCGGTCGATGCGCATCCAGTGCATTTCGCGACGGTTAAGCACTTCCTGCTTGCCTACTACGGCCACATTGTTTTCTACCTGGCACCCGATGACGCACGAGCCGCAGCCAATGCACGAGTTCAGGTCGATGGCCATGCCCCAGTGGTGGTTCTTGTACTCGTAGTCCTGCCACAACGACACCTTGTTAGGTTTCTCCAGGCCCTCTGGCGTTGAGATACGCTCGTATTCGGTGACTTCCTTGGGGTTCTTGATGTACTGCGCTAGGGTAGCTTCCTGCACCACCGGCTTGCGGTCCATCATGGTGTGGTGGGTCTGCGTCTGGGCAATGGGCGACTTAGCGTCGGTCTTGCTCAGCTGCACGGCAGTGTGGTAGCTAATGGCGTCGTTGCGCGTGGGTGCCAGCGGCAGCACGTTGGCCCCTACCTGGTCACCAACCCGGCCGGCTTTGGTGCGGCCATAGCCCAGGGCAATGCTGATGCTGCCGGCCGCTTGGCCCGGCTGAATCAGCACGGGTAGCTCAACCGACTTGCCATTAGCCGTTACCTTCACCACGTCGCCCTGCTCCCACTGCTGCTCCACGGCCATGGCGCGGGGCACCGCTACGTAGTTGCCCCACGTAGCTTTCGAAACCGGGTCGGGCAGCTCTTGCAGCCAGGGGTTATTAGCTTCTACGTTGCCGTTGCCAATACCCACCTTTTCGTAGATGCACAACTCAACGCCGGCAGCCTTGGGAGCCGACTTAATGGCGGCAATAGCTCCGTTAACATCCAGCGCCGGGGCAACCGGTACGGCAGTAGCCGGTGTGGCGGTGCCGCGGGCCACGCCGTCGTGCACAGCTTTGTCCCAGGCCTTCTGGAAGTTGCCGCCCAGCACCCCGCGCCACTGGTTGCGGAGGTAGTGGTAGTAGCTGGTGGGGTTGCCAGCCCAGGTTAGCAGCGAATCCTGGGCCTGCCGGGTAGCAAACAGCGGCGTAATCACCGGCTGCGCCAGGCTCAGGTAGCCGCGCTTCGGCTCGTAGTCGTTCCACGACTCCATCCAGTTGTGGTCGGGAGCGGCGTAGGTGCACAGAGAACCGGTTTCGTCGAGCCGGTCGTTGAGAGAAATAGTAGTCTTCACCTTCTTCAGTCCTGCCACCACCTGCTCACCCAATGGGTGGTCGAAGACGGGGTTGGCGTGGTAGAAGATGACGGCACCTACTTGGCCACTGTTCATCTCACGCACCAGACGAGCCATGCGGGCATCGTCGCCCTGACGAACCAGGGAGGGTGCCGCAGTGTCGATGGCTACAGAACCAAGGGCGCGGTTGATGGCTGCTACCAGCGTTTGAACAGCCGGGTCGTTGGAGCCGGCTACCACCAAGGCGCGGCCACCGGCGGCTTTCAGCTCCCGCGCGGCTTTCTTCAGTTGGGCATTGTTGTAAGTGGAGGCGCTGCCGCCGCCAGCCACTTCGTTGTAGAGGGCCAGCACCGCCTCACCAACTTCTGAGGGCTTCAGTGGCACCCGTACGTCGGCATTAGCCCCAGTCAACGTCATAGCCGACTCAAACTGGAAGTGCCGCGACATCGTTTTCTTCTCCGTCGATACTTTCCGGTTGGCGACGTACTGCTGAGCGTATTCTACCGGCGAAATCCAGGTGCCCAGGAAATCGGCGCCGAAGCTGACAATGACGTTGGCTTTGCTGAAGTCAAACGAAGGCAGAACGCCGCCATTGGCGCGCAGCAGGCCCGATACCGAATTGGCGTCGTACATCACGTGCTCGGTATTGGGGAAGCGGGCCGCAAACTCGGCAATTACCTTCTTGGTCGACGGGCTGATAATAGTCGGCGACACAATGGCAATCTTACCGGTTGTGCTAGCCAGGGCGGTGCGCACACGCTGGTCCACCAGGTCTTTGTCAGCCGGCTTGCCATCAATGGCAAAGTTCTTTAACCGGCCGCCATCATAGAGGCTCAGCACCGAAGCCTGGGCACGGGCCGATAAGCCACCGCGGGTAATCGGCGACTCCGGGTTGCCTTCCAGCTTGATCGGGCGGCCTTCGCGGGTCTTGATCAGGACGCTGTTGTAATCCTGGCCGTTGAAGTAAGTGGAAGCGTAGAAGTTGGGAATGCCCGGATCAACCTCCTCGGGCTTATTCAGGTACGGAATGGCCTTCCGTACGGGGGCTTCGCAGCTGGCCAGGGTGGCGGCGGCAATGCCGAAGCCCATGAGCTTGAGAAAGTCGCGGCGCGGAGCCACAGTAGCATCCGACGTGCCATGCGTATCCTTCACCGGCAGGAAGTCTGCAAACTCCGTGAGGGCGTTCTTGATAAACTCCGGCGAGTTCTCCAGTTCCTCTATTCCCTTCCAGTACTTAGGCGACTCTTGCATTTGTGTGGGGTCTTGGGGTCTTGGGGACGAAGGGTCTTGGTTTCCTGACCCGAAGTAGTCCGCAAGTGCAATGCTTTGTTTTGGAGGCTGTTGGCTTAAGTGGTCTGGGTGAGCTTGGGCATCTTAATCAAGAACCCAAGCTCCCAAACCTTAGAACCGATTAATAGTGGCACTTCGAGCACTCCGTACCACCGTTCGACGACACCGTGAACGGCACGGCGCTGTTGGCTTTATCGTGCAGCTTCACGAGGTTGTCGTAGTAGCCGTTGCCCTTGGTGTTCAGCGGGGTTTCGCGGTGGCAGTTGATGCACCAGCCCATAGTCAGGGCCGAGTACTGGTACACCACTTCCATGTTCTGGATGGGGCCGTGGCAGGTCTGGCACTCAATACCGCCTACCTGCGTGTGTTGGGCGTGGTTGAAGTAAGCTAGGTCAGGCAGGTTGTGCACGCGCACCCACTGAATGGGCTGCTTCCGCTCGATGGCGCGGTAGATTTTGCGAATCTCCGGCGACTCGGTTTTGATCTGCGAGTGGCAGTTCATACAGATGTTGGCCGAAGGAATGTTGGCCGACTTGCTCTTATATACCGAAGTGTGGCAGTAGGCGCAGTTAATCTGGTGCTCCCCGGCGTGCAGCTTATGCGAGAAAGCAATGGGCTGGGTAGGCTGGTAACCCTGCTGCAAGCCCACGGCCATTACGCCCTGAATGGTTTCGTAAAGCACAGCCAGCACGAACACCGTCCCGACAATGCCGCGCACCACCGGCGACTTGTAAATCTTAGTGAAGTCGAAGCGCTGCTCAATCAGCTCCCGGTCGCGGCCGTCGAGGTCTTTGCGGCCGCGCAGCACGTCTTTCATGATGTTGGCAATGATAACCAGCGTTACCACCAGTACAATCAGTACCACCACCAGCACGATGAGCAGCACGTTCATGTACTTGCCGGCACCAGCTTCTGCCCCAGCAGCGCCGTTGCCGGGCGTTTCTGCTCCATCGGCGGGCGTGATGTTCGTTTTGGCATCCATTGCGCCCGCACCAGCCGACTTGCCTTCTTCCGCCGTAATGTAGGCCAGAATCGACTTGATTTCGTCGTCGCTCAGCTGGAAGCTGGGCATTTGCTGCTTCTGATACTCGTTGAAGATTTTCACGGCGTATTCGTCGCCGCTGGCCACCATTTTGCTGGAGTTGCGAATCCAGGGAATCAGCCAGGAAACCGGGCGGCGCTTGGTGATACCTCCCAGGGCCGGACCAACCACTACGCCCTCAATAGCGTGACACTGGGCGCAGTTGCCTTTAAACAGAGCATCGCCGGCCGCAATAGCGGCGGCGTCGCCTCCGCCGGCAGCCGGAGCCGTGGCAGTTGCGGTAGTAGCGGCGGCCGTAGCGCCGGGAGTTACTCCTTCTTTGCTCACGGCCGGAGCATCGCCCGTGTTCTGGCCCACCGACGTACCCAGGGTAGCAATGGTCAGGAACAGAGCCAGAAAGAGATGAGGTAAGGAACGAAGTCGGATGCTATTCATAGCACAAGTTGACTGGAAAAAAGAAACGCGGGGGTGCTTCAAGGCCACAAATGTAGGTTGGGAAACCCAGAGAACAAACCGGCTTTCGCTAATTTTCGCCCTGGCTGCTTGCTTAGAAACATTCTAAAAGCACTAGCAATCCATCCCCGATTCTGTTCTCTTGTTCTCCTTACTATAAGGAGTAGCCCCATCGCCATTCTACCACCATCGAGGCCACTGGCCCGGTGCTAGTATGCAACTGGTCAACTGCTAATCCGGGGCTAAAGTTTGGCTATGATCCTCAAATTGTTAGCAAAGATTTATCCTGAATAAAGTATAGTTCACAGCTACACTTTACCAGGAATCGTCTTATCTTTGCCCCTCATTTCAGTTTTTCACCATTTTTTCACCCCGTCGTAATGGAAGTAAGAAATTACGAGACGGTCTTCATTCTGACTCCCGTGCTGAACGAGAGCCAGGTGCAAGAGACGGTCGAGAAGTTCACCCAGGTGCTTAAGGAAAATAGCGCCGACATTATCAACACCGAGGCCTGGGGCCTCAAGAAGCTGGCGTATCCCATTCAGAAGAAGTCGACCGGCTATTACTTTCTGGTGGAGTTCACTGGCTCAGGCAACATCGTGGACACGCTGGAGCTGGCCTTCCGCCGCGACGAGCGGATTATCCGCTTCCTGACCACGGTACTGGACAAGCACGCTGTAGCGTACAACCAGCGCCGCCGCAATGGCGAGATGAACCAGCAAAAAGCCAAACAACAATCGGAAGCCGTAGCCCAATAAGTAGATGAGCCTCGCCAACGAAAAAATCCACAAGCAGGATACGCGCAAGAAGTACTGCCGCTTCAAGAAGAACGGCATCAAGTACGTGGACTACAAAGACCCGAACTTCCTGTTGAAGTTCGTAAACGAGCAGGGCCGCGTGCTGCCGCGTCGCATTACCGGCACCAGCCTGAAGTTCCAGCGTAAAGTAGCGCAGGCTGTGGCCAAAGCCCGCCACCTGGCCCTGATGCCCTACGTAACCGACTCGCTGAAATAAGCATAGACATGAGATGGTGAGAGGCGAGAAGTGAGACGATGTTCTAGTGGCGCTGGCGTCAGAACATCGTCTCACCTCTCACTTCTCTTAGTCTCACTTCTACATTAAAGACATGGAAGTAATCCTGAAAGACGACGTAAAGGGCCTGGGCTACAAGAACGATATCGTGACGGTGAAGCCCGGCTACGGCCGCAACTACCTGCTGCCGCAGGGGCTGGCCATCCTAGCCGACAAAAGCAACAAGAAAATCGTAGCTGAAAACATCCGTCAGGCGGCCCACAAAGCCGAGAAGGTTAAGGCTGATGCGCAAGCTGTGGCCGACAAAATCGGGGACGTGGTGCTGGAAATTCCGGCTAAGGTGGGCGAAAGCGGCCGTATCTTCGGCCGGGTGACCACCTTGCAGCTGGCCGATACGCTGAAGGCCAAGGGCATCGACGTGGAGCGCAGACGCCTGTCGTTCGACTCGGAGCCGAGTGCCGTGGGCGAGTACACCGCCACTGTGGATCTGCACCGTGAGGTGAAGCACAAGGTTCGCTTCAACGTGGTAGCCGAATAAGCTGCGGCTTGCTGCGTTTACAAGCGCCCGGTTGCTTTGGCAGCCGGGCGCTTTTTTTACCTTATAAGAAGGTACTGCTTATACGATAGGCAACAGCTTCCGAGCATAACGTATACTTGCCGGCACGTTCTATAGCTTGACATTTGTACCCCTTTCGCGTTCGGGGGCACCTTGTTGGCAAAATCCAGTGATTTTGGCCGAACGGGGGATGTTGAGTAGGTTGCCTGTCCGTTGGCCCGTTGCGGGCCGTATTAGATGAAATGTTTCGTACTGAACTTCCGCTTACGCCCCATCCCCACCAGCTGCCGCCTACGGCTCGGGTGCTGACGATAGGCTCTTGCTTTTCGGACTCTATTGGCTTGCGCCTCGCTGAGTTTAAGGTGGCAACGCTAGCCAACCCTTTTGGTACCGTGTTCAACCCGATTTCGGCCTGCAAGCTGCTGCGGGCGGCGGCCGGTGAGGATATGGACTGGCAGCAGCACCTGGTGGAAGCCAGGGGCCGCTGGCAGAGCTACGACCTACACGCCGAAATCGGGGCCGACTCGCCGGTGGAGCTGCTCCAGCGCATCCAGAGCCTGACGCGGGAAACAGGCGTGTTTCTGGCCACGGCCGACGTGGTGGTGCTGACCTTGGGCACGGCCTACGCCTACCGCCTGCGCGAAACCCAGGAAATCATCAGTAACTGCCACAAGGTACCGGCCGAGAAGTTTGATAAGGAGCTGCTGACGGCCGATGAAATTATTGCCGCCGTAGCCGAAACCCACGCCTATCTGCGCCGCATCAACCCGCGCCTGCGCTTCGTGCTGACGGTAAGCCCCGTGCGCCACCTCAAGGAGACGCTGGTGCTGAACTCAGCCAGCAAATCCATGCTGCGGGTAGCGTGCCACTACCTGAGTGAGTTGCTGCCCGACGTGTCGTACTTCCCGGCCTACGAGCTGCTCCTGGACGACCTGCGCGACTACCGCTTCTACGCCGCCGACATGCTGCACCCCTCGGCAGTAGCCGAGGACTATATCTGGGAACGGTTTACGCGCACGTATTTTGACGCAGCGTTTGGGCGGTTCAAGAAGGAGTGGGAAAGTATCCGGCAGGCCCTGCACCACCGGCCGCTGCACCCGGCGGCCCCGGAGCACCGGCAGTTTCTGGAAAGCACCCTGGAGCGGCTGCGCAAGATCAGTGCCCAAGCCGATGTGCGCATGGAGCTGCTGCACGTGGAGCGGGAGCTGGCCGCCTTGCCCCTGCCTCCTCCCCCACCAGCTCCCGAGCCGGAAGAGGAGGAAGATGAGGAGGAGCGGATTGACATCGGAACGCTGGAGGAAGAAGCTACTGCTTCTGCCCCCGCCGCTACCTTGGTGGGCGCCGGCGCCGGGGTACTACTCGAACCAGAAAGCGAAGCCGAATCCAACGGCGAGGCCGCCAACTCGCCGGAACTGGCGTACGAGCAGGCATACACAGCGGCTCTGCTGGAAGACGAAACCGACGACACCGAGGAGTCTTCCGAGTCGGATGCGGAAACCGGGGAGCCGGTCCGGAAGAAGAAGCGCCGGTCGCGGGGCGGCGCCAAGCGCACTAAGCGCAAGCAGGCACGCCTTGCCGCCGAAGCTGCTGCGGCCGCAACCCAGCCTGATGCTGCGCCTGAATCGGAGGCGGCGCTAGTTGCGCAAACTGAAGATGTTACCCTTGCGGAGCCAGCCGTTGAGCCAACTGCCCCGGAGGCTGATGTTATCTACATCACCGAGGAAGAGTTACGCCGCACCAACCGCCCGGAGGAACCAGTTCCTGCTCTGCCAGCTGAGCCAGCAGTCTCGCAGGCTCCCGCAGAAGCGGAAGCGGAATCAGCGGAAGGCCGCTCCCGCCGCAACCGTAACAACCGCCGCGGGGGCCGTAACGAGAAACCGGCGGGCCGCAACAGGCAGCCGCTGTACGCTATATCGGCCGAAGCCTCGACTCAGGAGGCCGAGCCCATTAGTCCAGCAGCCCCAGCTGTGCTTAACGCTGACGCAACACCAGAACCAGTGGTGGCTGCTGTGCCTTCAGCGCCAGAACCCGCCCCTGAGCCTGCGCCCGAAATAGCTTCGCCCGCAGCAGCACCCGAACCAGAGGCCGGACATGCGCCGCCTCCGCCAAAGCGCCGGAATGCATCGGCCAAGCCCCGCGCCCCGCGCCGGGCTCCTGCCGAGCCGGCCGCCCCAACGGCACCGGCAGCCGCTGAAACGCCGGCTCTGCCCACACCCGCAGCTGCTGCCCCGCCGGCAGAAGCTACTCCGGCGCCAGCTCCGCGAAACCGGCGGCGGCCGGCACCTCAGCCAGATACTCCGGTGGAGCCACCGGCCCCAGCAGCGCCTAACGAAGCTGCCCCAGCCCCGCCAGCAACTCCGGCCCGTAGACGCCCGGCACGCCGTCCGGGCGCACCGGCGGTGGCAGCCCCTTCGCCGCCCGAAGCACCAGCGCTCAGTCCGGCCCCTCCCGAACCAGTTCCGCGTAGGCCCCACGCCCCGCGCCGTAAGCCAGCCCCCGACGCGCCGGAATCTGCTTGACCTGCGCACTGGCACGCGGCTCACTCTAAAGCTACTGGCGGCTACCAGTTTATTGGCTTGGCAAGCAAATGCTGTCCAGGTACCTTTTACCAGCTGTAGCTTTCCTCCCCAAAAACCGGCCTTGGCAGGCCGGTTTTTGTTTGTCTGCTGCTGATTGTTGAATTTCTTAGCATCGTTTCCGCGGTGGGGGCGGGTAGCTTATCTTTACTACTTGTTCTGCTGCGGCGCGTGGCTCCCAACGCCCGCGCTACCTTGTCTGCCGGTGGCCCACTGAGGCCGGTTGGTGCAGGCAAAGCGCCCCTATTGCTCACCTCTTGCCCTGCGGTCCTTGAGCCTCACGTTTGACTTTGTACAGCCCCAGCCCGAACCGGCCGCTGACCGCGTTACGCTGTTTGCCGACGTGATTCTGCCGCTGCCGCTGCCCCGGCTCTACACTTACCGCGTGCCGTTCGAGCTGAACGACCAGGTGGTAATCGGGGGCCGGGTGATTGTGCAGTTCGGGGCCAAGAAAACGCTGAGCTGCATTGTGGCGGCCGTGCACGAAACCCCGCCCGCGCACTACCAGGCCAAGTACATCCTGGAGTTTATCGACGACGCGCCGGTGGTGACCCAGCCCCAGCTCAAGCTGTTCCGCTGGATGGCTGATTACTACCTCTGCACCCTGGGCGAGGTTATCAACGCGGCCCTGCCGTCGGCCCTCAAGCTTAGCTCGGAAAGCCGCGTGCAGCTCCACCCCGCCTTCGACCCCGGCACCAACCCGTACCCGCTGGGTGAGCAGGAACAGAAGATTGTGGACACCCTGACCACCGGCGAGGAAGGCAAGTCCCTGACCTTTACCGAGGTAGGTGAGCTGCTCGGCATTGCGTCCTTCCATAAGTACATCAAGTCGTTGATGCAGAAGGACGTGGTGTTCTTGTTTGAGCATTTGCAGGACAAGTACTCGCCCAAGGTGGTGAAGAAAGTGCGCCTGGCCCACCATTTTGTGGCCGAAGCAGCGTTGGAGCAGCTGTTTGCCCAGCTGGCCGCCAAGCCCAAGCAGCTCGACGTGCTGATGCGCTACTTGCAGCGGGTGCCGGTGTACCAGAACGAGCACGCCAACCACAAGGGCATGGAAAAGGCCGCCCTCACCAGCGCCCCCCACCTCTCGCCTTCCGCCGTCAACACCCTCATCAAAAATGGCATCCTGGAGCAGTTCGACCAGATTGTGTCGCGCTTCCCGCTGGACGAGGACGACGCCACGGCCAAGCTGCACTTCACCCTGAGCGAAGCCCAGCAGGAGGCCCGCCAGGACATCATGCGCCAGTTCCAGACCCAGGACATCGTGCTGCTGCACGGCGTAACGGGAGCGGGCAAGACGGAAATCTACATCGACCTGATTCGGGAGGCCCTGGATGGGGGCGGACAGGTACTGTACCTGCTGCCCGAAATTGCCCTCACGGCCCAGATTGTAACCCGACTGATGCGGGTGTTTGGCTCCCGCCTGGGCGTGTACCACTCCAAGTTCTCCGACAACGAGCGGGTGGAGGTGTGGAACGGGGTGCTGTCGGGGCGGTTTCAGGTGGTGATTGGGGTGCGCTCGGCGGTATTTCTGCCTTTCGACAGCCTGGCGCTAGTGATTGTGGACGAGGAGCACGAGTCGAGCTACAAGCAGTACGACCCGGCCCCGCGCTACAACGCCCGCGAGGTGGCCCTGATGATGGCCAACTTTCAGGGCGCCAAAACCCTGTTGGGCTCGGCCACGCCCGCCGTTGAGACCTACTATCAGACCCGCACCGGCCGCTATGGGCTCGTAACGCTGACCAAGCGGTTTGGGGAGGCCGGCCTGCCGGAAATTGAGCTGGTGGACACCCGCAAGAGCCGGGAGCAGAAAACCATGCACAACCACTTCACGCCCGAGCTGATGCAGGCCATGGAAGGCAAGCTAGCGGCTCAGGAGCAGGTAATTCTGTTCCAGAACCGCCGCGGCTATGCCCCCTTCATCAACTGCCTCGACTGCGGCTGGATACCCAAGTGCCAGAGCTGCGCCGTGAGCCTGAGCTACCACAAGCACGCCCACGAGTTGCGCTGCCACTACTGCGGCTACCACGAGCGGATGCCGGTGCAGTGCCCGGCTTGCGGCTCCCGCAACCTCAAAACCGTGGGCTTCGGCACCGAGAAGTTGGAGGACGACCTGAAGGTGATGCTGCCCCAGGCCAACGTGCAGCGCATGGACCTGGACACTACCCGCGCCAAAAACGCCTATCAGCAGATTATTGCCGACTTCGAGAAGCAGAGCACCAACATCCTGGTGGGCACGCAAATGGTGACCAAAGGCCTGGACTTCGCCAACGTGAGCCTAGTGGGCATCATCAACGCCGATTCCATTATTCACTATCCTGACTTCCGGGCCCACGAGCGGGCCTTTCAGATGTTTGTGCAGGTGAGCGGGCGGGCCGGCCGCAAGGGTAAGAAAGGCCGCGTCATCATCCAGACCGGCGACCCGGCCCAGGTCATTTTTGATAAGGTGATTCGCAACGACTACCTGGATTTCTACGAGTACGAAATCAGCCAGCGGCGTGAGCATGGTTACCCGCCGTTTATGCGCATCATCCGGCTCACGGTGAAGCACATGGACCAGCTGGTGGGCGAGCGGGCGGCCATCCTGCTCACGCAGGAACTGGTAAACCGCCTGGGCCGGGAGGCCGTGCTGGGCCCCGAGGCGCCCTACATTTTCCGCATCCGCAACTTCTACTTGCAGGAAATCACCATCAAGCTCAGCCGCGAACATACCGTGCTGCGCTCCGCTAAAGCCGATATTCTGGAGGCCATGAACCTGGTGCGCGACCAGAAGGAGCTCAAGCAAGTGCGCATCGCTGCTGACGTGGACCCGATGTAGGCGGACAGCTGGCATCGTCAGTCGTCGCCATAGCAACTGTAGAGACGCAACCCCTTCTATGCAAACCGCCCCGACTACGGCCGTAGTCGGGGCGGTTGCTGTTATGCAGTAGGCAAAGGCTTACACCTCATCGAGCAAGCCCAGCACGATAAACACAATGCCGATGATGGCAATGACGGTACCCAGGATTGGGATGATGAGGCCCACCAGAATACCGATGAGCAGCAGGATAATGCCCAGCTTGATGTTGCGGCTAATGGCGTTGGCGTCTTCCTTGGAAGCAGTTTCCGACTTCTTGTTCAGCTGCGCTTTAGCGGCCAGCTTATCAGCTTTCTTGGCCAGCTTGTTCACTAGTGCCTTCTGCGCCAGGTTTAGCTTGGGAGCGGCGGCGGTTTTGGCTGGCGTGGCAGCTTTGGCAGGCGCAGCAACAGCGGTGGCAGGTGCTGAGGCCACCTGAGCCGGCTTAGCAGCCACGCTGGGAGTGGCAACGGGTGCGGTTTGCCCAGGCGCCGCAATAGCCGGAGCAGTGGTTTCGTTTGCCTCAACAGCGGCGGAAGCTGGCTTCACTACCACTGCGCGCTGGGTGCCATGGTACGCCGACGACGTTTTGGGCAGCATGGCGTACTCGGCGCGGTTGCAGCTAGTCAGGGCCACGGCCACGGCGGCCACCGTCGTCAGCTTGTGCAGGAGTCCGGATAGGTGCTTCATGAGAAAGGAAGTTTGGTGAAAAGAGAATTTTGTGTGTTTGTACGGGCCAAAGTAGAAAGTGTATTCATAAAAAGCAGAACCCGCCGCGTATTTTTCCCAGATTATATTATACTCTATTATACTCATCAGTTCTGCGGCAGAGCTTAGCCAACGGCTACCTACGCTCTATCTGCCGAACGCTTCTGTAGATTGTCGCGTTAGGATACGTTACCTTATCTTGCTTGCAGAGCCATGTCTTTTCCCTCTCCTTCGCACCTGTGTGGCCTGATTATGAGCGTGCTAGCCGCGCCTGTGGCCTGCACCCAGCCGCCCATGGAAAGCGCCGCCGTAATGGCCCAGTCGGTGCAATCTGTCGTGGCTCCTGATACCAGCGGCTACGAGCGGCGGGCCCCCGAAGACCTGAACGGCATCAGCAAGTATTACCTGGGCCGCCAGATTGCTCACGTGATGGGCCACGAGGGAGCAGGCTGGCTGGAGCGCCCCGACCGGGAGAAGGAAGAAGCCACCGACCTTTTGCTGCGGGAGCTGAAACTAAAGCCCACCGACGTAGTGGCCGACTTAGGCGCTGGCACTGGGTACTTCACTTTCCGCATCAGCCCGCTAGTGCCGCGCGGTAAGGTGCTGGCCGTGGATATTCAGCCGGAAATGCTGGCCGCCCTGCGCACCAACAAGGCCCGCTACAACGCTGCCAACGTAGAGCCCGTGCTGGGCACCACCCAAAACCCCAACCTGCCCGCCGGCGCTGTTGATGTGGTGCTCATCGTGGATGCCTACCATGAGTTCGACCACCCGCGCGAGATGATGCGCGCCATTCGCAACTCTCTTTCGCCTACCGGCCGTGTGGCGCTGGTAGAATACCGGGCCGAGGCCCCGAACGTGCCCATCAAGCGCATTCACAAAATGAGCATTGCCCAGGCCAAACGGGAGCTGGCCGCCGTAGGTTTGGAGCTGGTAAATACTGTGGAATCGTTGCCGCAGCAGCACCTCATGTTTTTCCGAAGGGCAAGGTAAGCGGCCGTGGTGAGCAGAGGCCTACGAAACGGCAGCCCCGAGGGGACGGTATATCGGTAGAGAACAGCGCATACTTTGTGTGTAAGGCCTCAGTGAGGCGACACTGACCATCCGTCAACAGTATTCCGACAGCGCGAGGCTGCGCCCTGTGCTGGTTATTCGGGAGGTCCCGGCCTGCCTCATCAGAACGAGACGCTGGAACGGTACCACACGCCTCGTCCTAACGGCTCGGACGGTAGCAGGCTAGAGGCCCGCCAATGTGGGCACGGGTCAGTAAATGAGGTATCGGAGCCAATAAAGGGCGGCGTACCTTTGCAGCCTATGACTGTCTCAGCTCCTGATCCTCGTCAGCTTTCCATTCACGACTTTACCTACCAGCTTCCCGCGGAGCGCATTGCGGCGGAGCCTTTGCCCCAGCGCGACCAGTCCAAGCTGCTGGTGTACCAGGGCGGCGCTATCACCGACCGACATTTTTACGAATTGCCCCAGTTGCTGCCCGCTGCCTCCATGCTGGTATTCAACGACACCAAAGTAGTGCGCGCCCGGCTGTTTGCGCACAAGCCTACGGGGGGCATAGTGGAGCTGTTTTGTCTGGAGCCGGTGGCGCCGCACCGGGCCATTGAGCCCGCCATGCAGCAAACCGGCAGCTGCGTGTGGAAATGCCTGGTGGGCAATGGCAAGCGGTGGAAGTCGGGGCCAGTGACGCTGGCGTTTGCCGCCGATGGTCAGCCGGCCGTGCTGACGGCCGAGCGGATGGAGCAGGGCGAAGGCTACGCCCTGATTCGGTTCAGCTGGACGCCGGCCCACCTGCCCTTTGCCGAGGTGCTGCGGGCCGCCGGCCATTTGCCCCTGCCGCCCTACCTCAACCGCACCGACACCGACGTGGATGCCGTGCGTTACCAAACCGTGTACGCGGCCCAGGAAGGCGCCGTAGCTGCCCCCACCGCCGGCCTGCACTTTTCCGACGAGGTGCTGGTCCAACTGGCCCAGCATGGTACGGCCTCGGCCCGCGTCACGCTGCACGTGGGGGCCGGCACGTTTCAACCCGTGAAAGCCGAGCGCATGGCTGGCCACCCCATGCACGGGGAGCCTATCAGCGTGACGCAGACTACGTTACGGCAGCTGCTGGCCCACTTGCCGCGCCCCGTTATTCCGGTGGGCACCACCAGCCTGCGCACCCTGGAAAGCTTATATTGGCTGGGGGCGCGCCTGGCCCGGCAGCCGGCTACCGGAGGTGCTGACACCCTGCACGTAGGGCAGTGGGAGCCATACAAGCCGGAGGCTGAAGTGCCCGTAGAAGCAGCACTAAGGACTTTGCTGTCCCATCTGGAAGCCAATGGCAGCCAGGAGCTACACGCCACCACCCAGCTGCTGATTGCGCCCGGTTACCGTTTCCGCCTCACCCAGGGCCTCATCACCAATTTCCACCAGCCTGAAAGCACCCTGCTCCTGCTGATAGCCGCCCTGCTCGGCAACAACTGGCGCCGCGTGTACGACCACGCCCTGGCCCACAACTACCGCTTCCTGAGCTACGGCGACTCGTCTTTGCTGCTGCCACAGGAGGCCAGTTTAGTGTAGAGGCGCATCCATGCGTCTCTTCGTTCGGGCGAGTAGAAGCGGTGCCAGTAGCTGTAGAGCCGCGACCCTTGGCTGCACCGATGGGCGGTTCGGGACTCTATATCGGCCAAGCGCGTTGTTCTTGAAACTGCTGCGTGACATCGTTTAACGATGAGCCACAGGATGTTGCGTCTGTACAGTGGCGGGCACTCTGCCGAGGAGTATATCCTTATTTATCAATGTGCGTACATGGTGCAGTTTCTAATTTCACTTGCATCTAATTGTCATGAAAAAGATAAGCATGTTGCTGGCCTTTGTGGCCTTCTCTGGCGTTTCGGCTTTCGCACAAGGCACCACTACCACGGGCTCTACGGGTGCCACCGGCGCTTCCACCCAGGGTACCATGACCCAGGGCACCTCCACGCAAAGCACCCAAGGCACGCAGGGTACCATGACTCAGGGCACTACTTCGGGTAGCATGTCGGGCTCCGGCACCATGAGCCAGAGCACCTCAACCACTACCACGACAGCCACGACCACCACGGATACCGACGAGAAAACCCGCGCCGGCAAGGTAATTGACCGGACGGGCCGTACCGCGAAGAAAGCAGGCCAGAAAACCGGCCGTGTTGCCAAGAAAGGCTACAAGGCCACCAAAAAAGGGGTGAAGAAAGGCGTCGATAAAGTCACGGACTAGTTTCTCTCTTCTTTACCGCGCGAAAAGCCCTGCCAGGTAGCTGGCAGGGCTTTTTGTTGCCAGGACGCAACCGCCGCTGTGGTCCTACTGCCCCACGAAGAACACGGCGTTGCCGAACAGCAGCTTGCCGCCTTGCCAGAACGCCCGGAACAGGGGGTTGTCGGCGAGGTACACCACTTGGCCGCGGCCCATGTCCTGGGTGCCCAGCACGAAGGTATCGGTGAGGGTGCGCTGGGCTTTGCGGCCCGCGAAGCCGGCGGCGTAGCTGTTGCGCTTGAGCACGCCCACGTTCCAGCCGCCTTCGGGCAGGAAGCGGTAGTTGAGCGTGTCGCGCACCAGGGCGTAGTAGGTGCTGCCGTAGCCGAAAGCCAGCGGGTGGGTGTTGTCGAGCTGCACGCGGTAGACGCTGCCCTGCACCCGCTCCCCGATTTGCTCCCGCTCGGCATCGGCAAAGCGGCGCAGGGCGGCATAGGGGTTCTTTTTGCGGGCGGCGCTGTCGGCAGCGGGCTTGGTTTTCAGCAGGAAGTCTTTCTTATTACTCAGATAGGCGGCGGCGCCTTCCAGGGCAATAAGTCGGCCGCCACCCCGCACCCAGGTTTTTAGGGCTTCCAGGCTGCGCTCCGAGTAAAGGTCGGAATAGTCGCCATCGGGCAGGATGAGCACGTCGAACTTGTTGAGGGGCACATTGCGCAGATACTCGGCCCCCAGCACCGTGACCGGGTAGCCAATCTGCTGCTCAAAAAAGTGCCATACCTCCCCAAATGCGGTGGGCGAGATGCCCGGCCCGGCTACCACCGCCACGTTGGGCCGGTTCACGAAGCGCACGTAGCCCGAGCCCAAGTCGGCGCCAGTAGTCGAGAACCCCGACTTCACGGCTTGTAGGGCCACGCCCGCCGAGTCGGCCTGCTGGCGCACAAGCTGGTCGAAGCGGGTGCCCAGGCTCTCGTTGCCGGTGCGGGTAACGACAAGCGTGCCGGGCTGGTACTGCTGCCCCTCGGCCTCGAAGCCGCGCTGGGCCACGCGCACCTTTACTTTTTGCTGAAGCAGGCGGCTCAGAAAGCGCAGGTCTTGCAGGCTGTTCCAGCGGGCCACGTAGGCGTAAGGCCGCTCGGTAGCTGCCGGAGCTGCGGCGGTGGCCGCCGGCCGGGTGGCGCTGCCTTCCAGCCGGTCCCGCAGGGCGTAGGCCTTCAGCCCAAACGCGTAGGGCACGGCCCAGGCCGTGATGTCGTAAGTAAGGGAATCTTCCAAGGAAGGCCGGGGCTCAAACAACACTTTGGTCAGCGTCGATTTGGGCTGGTACATGCTCACCACTAGGTCGCGGGGCTCGATTTTCACGCTTTCCTCCCGGCCGGTAGTGTAGTTGAAGCCACGCGCATTGGTACGCCGGGGCGCGTAGCCGTACCGGATGCCCTGGCGGTCCAGGAACTGGGTGAGGGCGCGCAATTGGCCGGGGTCGTTGCCGCTGGCCACCACAAAGGTTTTGTAGGGTCCGCGGGGCTTGGTGCGGGCCTGGCTGAAGTAGCTCTGGTATTCCTTCAGCAGCTGGTCGTGGCGCTCGGCCGTGGCCTGAATGGTAGCCAGGCTGGCCGCGTGGTGGTGGCTGATGCGCTGGGCCAGCGTGAGCGTGTCGCCATCCGACTTCACGGCCCGCACGCCGGCCCGGCCCGAGCCGCCCTGCTCGTAGGTCATGCCAATGGCCCCATTGAACGACGGGTAGGTGTCGCCGTAGCTGGGGTAGAACAGGTCGTAGGTTTCGCGGGTGAAGTAGAGCCAGTTGTTCTGGTCGAAGACGCGGCGGTTGTAGTCACCAATAACGTTTTGCATGGTGCGCTGCCAGGGCGTAATGTCCTCGTGGTAGGGCTTGGCGGCGGGCGAGAAGTAGTACGGGTCGTCGAGGCCCATTTCGTGGAAGTCGGCGTGCACCTGCGGGAGCCACTGGTTGTACACGGCCAGGCGAAACTGGCTTTCCTGCTGGGTTTGCCAGGCCCAGTCGCGGTTCAGGTCGAAGAAGTAATGGTTGAACCGCCCACCGGGCCAGGGCTCGTGGTGCTCCCAGGCGTAGAGCGAGGCGTTGGGCTGGCGGTTGCTCACGCGGTTGTACCACTGCGCATACCGCTCCCGGCCGTCGGGGTTCACGCAGGGGTCCACCAGCACAACGGTATTCTGCAGCCACTGCTGGGTCTGCTGGTTTTGGGGGTTGGCTAGGTCGTAGAGCACCTGCATCACTGCCTCCGACGATACAGCCTCGTTGCCGTGGATGTTGTAGCTCAGCCACACCACGCCCGGCGCTCCGGCCGTGGCGGCCGGGCCGGTTTCCAGCCCCGCCAGACGCAGGTTGTTGCGGCGGATGTCGTCCAGCCGGCTCAGGTTGGCCGCCGACGCCACCTGCACCAGCGCCAGGGGCCGGTGCTCATAGGTCTGGCCGTAGCGTTGCAGCTTCATCCGGTCGGGGCTATGCTGCACCACGTGGTCGACGTAGCGGAGCAAATCGGCGTGAGTAGTAAAGCGGGAGCCCAGCTCGTAGCCCAGAAACTGAGCCGGCGTGAGCAGGGGCCCGCCGGCGGCGGCTGGCTGCGCGAAAAGGCGTGGTGCCCACAGCAGCAACAGCAGCAGCCCGGCAACGCGGAAACGGAAATTGAACACGGAAAGAAAAGTTGCGCCGGCGCAGGCCGGCGAGTGGCGGTAGAGTTTGTTTGTCAAAGAAAATAGAAAGCGCGGGGAATTACAGCGGAAAAGATAGGCTGGCAGCCGGTTGAAGCTGCGGAAGTGTGCTGTACTGGCGCGAGGTTAGCGCAGCGTACCTCGTGCCCAAGCATGAGGTGGAGGCTGCGCCTCCACTGCCGCGCCAGCGGCAAGGCGGGACTGAGTTGTGCGGGCGAGTATCGTTCTGGTGTGGGGAGGCACAGCCTCCCTTCATATCAGGCACGAGGTACGCTGCGCTAACCTCGCGCCAGTCCAGTGCCAGTACAGTCAGTGCACCTACGGCCGGTGCCAGCAAATTTCTATTCCTATCGGGAATATCATATTATTTCCGCCCTATACTATATCTTCCCGCATTCCGAACTGTACTCTTCCTTTCCTATGCATGTTTTTCCTCTTCGACTAGCCCTGGCGCTGGCGTTGGCTGCCAGCAGTGCGGCAGTAGCTCAGCAACAGCCGGTTACGTATCCCCTACCCTCGGCGGCCGACCAAGCACTTCGGACCCAGCTTCTGGAAGACACGCTCTACATCCGGCAGCACTACACCAAAACAGAGTACCAGATACCCATGCGCGACGGCGTGAAGCTGTACACCGTGGTATATGCCCCCTACGATGCCGACAAAGTGCGCTACCCCATTCTGCTGAACCGCACCCCCTACTCGGTGGGGCCCTATGGGCCGGGTAAGTACAAGTACACCCTGGGCCCCAGCAGCACCATGATGCGCGAAGGCTACATCTTTGCCTACCAGGACGTGCGGGGCCGCTACATGTCGGAGGGTGAGTTTGTGGACGTGCGCCCGGCCTTGGATGAGCGGCAACGCCGCAAAACCGACACCGACGAAGGTACCGACACCTTCGACACGATTGAGTGGCTGCTGAAGAACGGGCCCCGCCACAACGGGCGCGTGGGCCAGTGGGGCATCAGCTACCCCGGCTTCTACACGGCTACGGGCCTGCTCAGCCGCCACCCTGCCCTCAGGGCCGCCTCGCCCCAGGCACCCATTGCCGACTGGTTCTGGGACGATTTTCACCACAACGGCGCGTTTTTCCTGCCCCACGCGTTCAACTTCTACGCCTCCTTCGGCCTGCCCCGGCCCAAGCCCACGCCCACCGGCTACCCCGCCTTCAAGCACGGCACCCCCGACGGCTACGACTTCTTCCTGAAGATGGGGCCGCTCAAAAACGCCGATGCCCGCTACTACCAGGGGCAGGTGGCGTTCTGGAAAGACCTGGTGGCCCACCCCAACTACGACGAGTTCTGGCAAGCCCGCAACCTGCGGCCCCGCCTCAAAAGCCTGCACAAAAACACCGCCGTACTCACCGTGGGCGGCTTCAACGACGCCGAGGACCTGTTTGGGGCCCTGAAAATCTACGAAAGCATCGAGCAGCAGAACCCCGGCCTGCGCAACAGCCTGGTGATGGGGCCCTGGGTGCACGGCGGCTGGGCCCGCGGCACCGGCGAGCTGGTAGGCAACGTGGAGTATGGCACTTCGCCTTCGCTCTACTACCAACAGGAAATCGAGGCGCCCTTCTTCCGGACTCATTTGAAAGAAGGCAAACCCGCCGCCACCCCCGCACCCGAGGCAACCATTTTCGAGAGCGGCACCAACCGCTGGCGCACCTTTACGGCCTGGCCGCCAGCGGAGTCGGTGCCCCGCACGCTGTACTTGCAGCCGGCCGGTGGGCTGAGTTGGGACCAGCCGGCCGCCGCCCCGAGCGGCGAGTTTGACCAGTATCTGAGCGACCCGGCCAAGCCCGTGCCCTACACCGAAGCCACCACCACGGGCATGACCAAGGAATACATGACCGACGACCAGCGCTTCGCCAGCCGCCGCCCCGACGTGCTGGTGTACCAAACCGAGCCGCTGGCCGAAGACCTTACCCTGGCTGGCCCCATCGAGGCCCTGCTCCACGTGGCCACCACCGGCACCGACGCCGACTGGGTGGTGAAAGTCATCGACGTATACCCCGACGACACCCCCGACAATCTGCGCCTGAACCCGAGTGTAAAGCTGGGCGGCTACCAGCAAATGGTGCGCTCCGAAGTGATGCGCGGCCGTTTTCGCAACAGCTTTGAGAAGCCCGAGCCCTTTGTGCCGGGCCAGGTTACAGCCGTGCCCTTTTCGGTGCCCGACCTGTGCCATACCTTCCGCAAAGGCCACCGGCTGATGGTGCAGGTCCAGAGCACTTGGTTCCCGCTCGTCGACCGTAACCCCCAAACCTTCGTGCCCAACATCTTCGAGGCCGACGAAAAAGACTTCCAAGCCGCCACCCACCGCGTCTACCATTCCTCCCAATACCCCTCGCAGCTGAAAGTGCGAATACTGGGGCAGTAAGGCCGTCGAGGCGGCTCACCGGCTCAGTGTTCATTACAACTATTATAGCAGAAAGCGCCGCTACAGCTTTGTAGCAGCGCTTTCTGCTCAGAACAGCAGCAGCTTTTGAGGCGGGAGCCGAAAGAGTGGCGCTGCACGTCTACCGTCCGGCTTCCTCTCTTCACGTAATACACCGCATGGAGCAGGCGCGGGGCCGGGGGCGAGGCCCACGTAGCCTTACAGGCGAGGAACGTTGTTGTAGTCGATTTCCTGGGGTTTCTCTTTCAGCTGGTACAACACGCTTTCCGCTACGCCGCGCCCAAATAAGCTCAAGCCGGCATTGAACACAACCAGTGCCACGGTTCCGGCAGCTACCCACTCACTGGTGGGAGCATCGGTGCGCATTTTTTCGGCGGCCCATTGAATCAGGCACGTGCCAGCGCCTACGGTAACCAGTCCGGCGGGAGCCAGGAGCAGCCATTTCTTTTTGTGCGTCATGGAGAAAACAGGTAAGGTGTGAGAAGAAGCTACGAGAAACAACCGGGAAGCGGACGTTTTGTCAACGACGCGCGTACACACAATCGTACCTTTGCGGCGTGGGGTTGCGTTTTGCGCTTCATTCTTGTGGCTGGCCCGCATCCGGGCCGGCGCTTTGTCTGCCACTCATGCTTGTTTCTCCCTACCAGCGGCTGCTGCAAACCGCCTTCGCGCAGCCCGCCGACGCCAGCCGCTACCTCCACCCTACCACCCTGGCTGCCTACCGGGCCTTCGAGCAGGCTGACCCGGCCGATATTGCCTACCGCTTTGAGCGGGTGCGGCTCGGCGTGGCCCTGGCCTTGATGAAGCTGCTGGCCGACCTCGGCGACCTGGAAGAAGCCCGCCACGTGCTCCAGGTGCTGCACCGGGCCCTGAAAGCGCCATCCGTAGCCGCCATCGACGCCACGATCCAGAAAGACGCTGCCGCCTTCGAGCGCCTTTACGCCGACCTCTACGTAAACGACGAAGGCGAACAGCTTCTGCACCTGTTTGAGCGCACCCTCGACGCCGACTCCCAGCTCCTTATGGACGACGTTATCCGCGAAGCCCTCCGCCTAGCTCCTCAGTTGGACTTCAGCCACTTAAGCGACGAAGACGAGTAGATATTTGGGGCTTCGTTACAACAAGAGGCGCCCACGCATGGGCGCCTCTTGTTATCTTCAGGACCTGCTATCCCTAAGTAGTAGCAGTAGGTTATTATATCCGCCGAACATTCACAGCGAAAGTTTTTACCACCAATGTTTGGGGCGCTCCATTATTGGGCTGGACATAGAAAGATACACGCACCACAGGTGTACCAGAAGGGCCAGTTGGAAGAGCCAGACCAAGATAAGTAAAACCTAATGGGTTACCTGCAGTAGCAGGGATGGTACCTATAGTTTCCGGTACACCAGTATTGCGCCATTCTGAATGAGGATTAAGTACCACAAATTCAACGCGGAGAGTATTAATGGTAGCGCCTGTGGAATTTGAATTAATAACTGCTGGATTAAATTGGAGTGCGTTGCGCACTGCTGCTTCATCCAAAACATAAGTAACATTCACCTCATTATCTCCTCCTTTACCAGGAGCCATTGTAACTCTACGTCGCGCTGTAACGACAGGCACTGTTGACAAATTGAACAATCCCAATGGATAAGATATCAGAGGTGCAATACCAGAACCAGAATTTTGTCCTGGGAAGACGAATGTGTTAGATTTATATTCCTGACTTGTAGTAGCAGTACCTTTAGTTTCAATTTTTGAATTAATAGCCAGATCTATTGTCTGGCTGCCACCTGATGTTTTTCCGAACATACCACTGAGGAAGCTTTTAGTGCTTCCTTTTGATCCATTAGAAAGAGCTAGACCAACACCTTCTTTGAAAAAAGTACCAAACGCTCCTACACCAGATAATACCTCAACGGCTGCAAAGCCAGCATTTAATATCGTACTTGCCCAATTAAATTTAGGTTGCGGCGTAACTGCAGTACCCTTCATAGTACCTATTTCGGTACCATAGGTTTCTATTTGAGTTACACTTAATGAATTCACATACCATTCAAAACCAGGATTAGGGAAAGTAGTCCCTGCAAAAGCAGGATCATAGGCTAACTGATATTGCATAGCATACCACCCACCACCTTGTGATACTCCATCTTTGCTCGTTGCCGTAAATCCCTCTATATTATTGTCAACATTTACGATATCCCGGCCTTCAAAATTAAGCATCTTAGTTGTACCCCCACTAGTGAAAGTGCGCAGACCATGAGAAAGCTGGGTACTGCTACCGAAGTGTCCAGTTGGAACATACATGTAGTAGCGCAGTATGCCTCGGAATCTGTTATACAACGCAAAATATAGCCCGCCAGCAGGCTGTTGTGACGCAGTGGGTATAGTGCCCCTATACCCAGCACTAGGGAAGTTGTCTGGGCTAAAACTATTGTAGACAAGCTCCCACCCATCGATCCTTTTATAATCGTCAAGAATGCCTGGGTCGACTGACGCGCCACCTTGGCTACTCCAAGGCATAAACACATCAACTGGGCTTGCTGCTGACACCGGCATCTTAGTGGCCGTTTCCCAATCGAATGGATAGTTAGCGGCAATGTCCTGCTTGTTCGGCCCTGCCACTGGCACAGCAGCTTGAGGTAAGGGAGTGTGTTCTTTGCTGCAACTTAATAGGCTGCTAGCTGCTAAAAGCGCCGTGGCGGCGTGGAGGGTGAAATGTTTACGCATAAAACTAGATTTAATCAATGAATACTAGGACCATTTAAAGTTAACTAATTATTAGATATAAGGAAGAAATTTTTGAATTATTTTTTATATTAAGGCTGGCGGGTACTGAACCAGAGTAGGATATCAAGCACTCCTTCGCCAGCAAGTAGTCGTCCGGGCGTTCAACCTCATTCTCCGGTTCTTCTCTGAAAAGTCAGGAACCTACTCAATATGCCTTCCGATTATAAGTGCATCAACATTCTAGACAAAGTAAAAGGCCGCTCCGGAATCCGGAGCGGCCTTTTGTTGATAGGTTATATCAATGCAACTTTAATAACCCGTATTCTGCGGCAGCGAGTTGGCGAGGTTAATTTCGCGCTGTGGAATGGGGAGTACCAGACGAGGACTGTCCCAGGTAAACGTGGCGCTAAGATTACGCTGGGTACGGCGGTAATCATGCAGGCGAAAACCCTCAAAGGCCAGTTCCAACTCACGCTCACGCAGCACGTTGTCTAGGGTAACAGTAATCAGCACTGAAGCACCTGCACGCCGACGAATGCGGTTTACATCGTTCAGGGGCGATTCGCCAACGGTTGAGCCTAGGCGCAGGTTGCATTCCGCTCGGGTCAGGTATAACTCGGCCAGACGAATAAGGGGAATGTTCTGACCGGGGTTATTGAACTTATAATTCCGTAGGTTACGGCTAGTGGCCGGGCCTGGGCGGTTGCCGCGCGGGTCACTGGGATAGATCAGCGTCGAGCCGATAACCGTGCCAACTCCCCGTTGGTCGCCCGGCTCATATAAGTTGGCAAACGCTGGCAGAACGCGCACGTCACCGCGGCCAGTGCCTTGCAGGCTAGCGTAAAACGTTGATAATCCGTCATTTACCGCACCGGCATTGTTCTGGTCGTTTTGCTGAATCTCAAATAGCGACTCGCGGGTGTTGCGGTTGGTGAAGGCCGACAATACTGAGGGGTTCAGCACGGCGCCACTGCCTTGAATGGCAGCATTAGCTTGAGCCAGTGCCTCCGCGTAGCGCCCCTGCTGCAGATACACGCGCGAAAGAAAAGCCTGTGCATCATACCGGTCGAGGCGGGTGCTACTGCTAGCGTTGGTAGTGGGCAAGCTCTGAATAGCAGCTTGCAGGTCCGTAATAATCTGGGCGTATACATCCGCTACGGAGGCACGGGACAGACGCTGCGCGGCTTGCTCTTCCGTTTTGTTGGCATTCAGGTTCAGCACCACCCCCGGAGTAGAAGCGGCTGTGCTGGCTACATACTGCGGAGCGTACAGGCGTACCAACTCAAAGTATACCATTGCCCGAATGGTTCGTGCCTCCCCGGTCAGTTGGTTACGCAAGTCCTCACTCTGCACCACCGGCGCTGCATCCAGAATCAGGTTGGTGAGGTTAATGGTCTGGTAGGACTGGTTGAAGGTGCGCTCCGCTTCTGTGTTAACCGTCGGAATGGTGCGGCTGAATACTTCCCGGTAGCTCTGGAAAGTGCCCTGCCATTGCACGTAGTTGTTAGCAGCCAGGAGTTCAGGCAGCAGCAGGAAGTTGGTGCCGTACAACTGGGCCTGGCCCATTTTGGCGTAAGCACCAATTACCGCCGACTCTACTCCCTCAGGAGTATTCAACGCTACCTCAGCATCAACCGACTGCTGGGGCCGGAGATTAATTTGGTCCTCACAACCTGTCCCCAAGCCAAGCGTCAGAATCAGCGCCGTAGCGGTTAGGCCACGGAAAGAAAATATGTGTTTCATGATGAAGATGATTAACGGTTAAAGGCCCAGGTTGATCCCTATCAGCCACGTACGCGCCAACGGCGGCGTGTAGAAGTCGTGGCCCAGCAGCACGTTGGCCTGCCCGAACGTGGTAGTGTTTACCTCGGGGTCGTAACCCGTGTAATTGGTAATGGTAATCAGGTTCTGACCGGTAATGTAGATGCGCGCCGATGCCACTTTGGCCTTGTCCGAAATAGCTTTGGGCAGAGTGTAACCCAACGTCACGTTCTTGAAGCGCAAGAAAGAACCATCTTCCATGTAACGCGACGACGGCTGGGTGCCGTTCCCTTCGTATAAGCGAGCCTGCGGTACTCGGGTTTGGTCGCCGGGCTGGCGCCACCGCTGCAACTCCCGCACGGTGTGGTTGTCGAAGTAGTCGCCGCTGGTTTCCTGGAATACCCCGGCAATGTTGTAGAGGTCGTTGCCGTAGGTAAACTGGTTTAGGATGCTCAGCTCAAGGCCTTTGTATGAGAAGGTATTAGTAAAGCCGCCCTGGAACTTGGGGTTAGGGTCACCAATTTTCACAAACTGCGCTTCGCTATAGTTACTCGTTAGCCCCCGGTTGATGGTGCCATCCGGATTAGTAGTGTTCAGCACGTACATGGCATCACCATTTTCGGGGTTAGCGCCGGCAAACTCCTTGCTCCAGAACACTCCAATGGGTTGGCCTTCCCGCACGCGCCCCACGTTGCGGCCACCGGCAATAATTTCCTGGCCATCCAGGTCAATTACTTTATTGCGGTTAAAGGAGATGTTAAAGTTGGTAGCCCACTTAAACTCCTGGTCGATATTGCGCGTGTTCAGGCTTACCTCTAAGCCCCGGTTGCGAATAGTACCAAGGTTTTTGATTACTGTGGGGTAACCGCCGGTATACGGCAGTTGCAGAGCCAGCAGCGCGCCTCCTGATTTTATAACGCCAGTGGTCTTATCATATACGTCCACCTCACCCCCAATGCGGCCATTTAGGAAGCCAAACTCAAACCCGATGTTGGCTTGATTGGTAGTTTCCCACGACAGCCGCTGGTTACCAATGGTAGTTGGCACGATACCGGCCTGATCAGCATAGGGCTGGGCGCCGAACAAACGCGAAAACACGAAGTTGCCAATTTCAGCATTGCCCGTGATGCCATAGCTGGCCCGCAGCTTTAGTAGGCTTACAATAGAGTTGTCACGCAAGAAATCTTCTTCTGTAATCACCCAACCCAGTGAGCCAGCCGGGAACAAGCCATATTTCCGGTCGGGGGCGAAGCGTGACGAGGCGTCGACGCGGGCACTCACCGACGCCAGGTAACGGCCTCGGAAGGTGTAGTTCACGCGCGACAGGTACGAGAGGAAGGAGTAGTCGGTCTGCGAGGAGTTGCCGGAAATAATGCGGGCTGCCGAGGCTATGCGGCGGAACTGGTCGTTGGGGAAGCCGCGGCCTTCCGCTGAAGTGTTCTGCTGGTTGAAGCGCTGGAACGAGAAACCTACTAATGCTTCCAGTGAGTGGTCTTCGCCAATGTTTTTGGCCCAGTTCAGCGTCTGGTTGGTGGTGTAGTTGATAGACTGCACCTGGTTGGAGAAACCGTAGCCCGTGGGCGCCCCATCTTGGGTGTAGCGGCCCCGGTAGATGTTCTCGTTCAGGTTCAGGTAGTCGGCCCCCACTTCCGAACGGAAAATCAGGCCAGGCAACACTTGATATTGCAGCGACAAGTTGCTAAACGAGCGGTAGGTGCCGGCCCGGTTAGAGGCGTTAGTTACATCAACCAGGGCGTTATAATACAGCGTCTGGCGGTTCAGGCCAGTAGGGTCCGTAGGGTCATCCTTGGGCTGCAATGGGGGCAGAGCATTTAGCTGCACCGGATTAGAAAAGGCGTTGTCGTCAGGCACCCGGTCGTTTACAGAACGCGAAATCGACAGGTTCAAGCCCACCTTAAGCTTCTCGCTGATGCTGTGGTCGATGTTGGCCCGCAACGAACCCCGGCGGTAGCGGTTGCCAACGATGATACCGGTTTGGTCGTTGTAGGTACCGCTCAGGAAAAAGCGGGTCTTGGCATCACCACCGGTCACGTTGGCGTCGTACTGGTACACGTTGCCCTTGCGGAAGGCCAGCTCCGACCACGGTGTGTCCGAAGTGGAGTTGAAATCGATGCCGCCTTCATTCAGAAATACCTCTTCCACCGGCGTAGAAGGGTCATAGCCCAGTACATCCACTAGGAAGCTGTTCGGATTATTGAGCGAGTTTTGAATGGCTTCGCTGAAGAACTCCTTATACTGGTCGCGGTTCAGGAACTTGCGCAGGCGCGTGGCTTCGCTCTGGCCGGCGTAAAAGCCCACGTTTACGCGGGTCTGACCCTGACGGCCTCTTTTGGTTGTTACCAAGATAACCCCGTTGGAGGCGCGCGAACCGTAGATAGCAGCCGCGGCGGCATCTTTCAGGATAGTAATCGACTCAATATCATTTGGATTGAGGTCGGCCAGTGGGTTGAGCGTCTCATCATTGGCGGCCCCCACGTCCTGCGACGTCACTGGAATGTTGTCGATTACATACAAGGGCTGATTGGAGCCCGATATCGAGGAAGCCCCGCGCACCCGAATCTGTACCCCAGAGCCCAGCTTACCCGAGCCTTGGTTGATCTGAACGCCCGGTGTGCGGCCCTGAATAGCTTGCTCGAAGCTTACAACAGGGACATTTTCTACGTCACGGCTGCCTACTTGCGTAACAGCTCCTGTTAGCTCGGTCCTGCTTTGCGTACCGTAACCCACTACGACGGCTTCGCCGAGTTCGGTGGCACTGCTGACCAGCGTAACATTTACGGAGGTACGGTCGCCGACGGCAACGTTCTGCGTGGTAAAGCCAATGGAGCTAATGACAAGCGTGGCGCCGGGCTGCACGGACAAGGTGAAGCTGCCATCGGCAGAGGTGCTGGTGCCATTGGTGGTGCCGCGCTCCAGCACGGTCACCCCAGGCAGCCCGGAGCCGCTGGCATCTGCCACCCGGCCGCTTACTGTGCGCGTTTGGGCTGCTGCCGTCGAGGCAAACGCCACTCCACACGCCAGTGGAATGAGGAAATTTTGTTTCATAGAACCTGGCCCTCCTTAAGGCCGAACTGAGTGAAAAAAGCCGGTCCGACGTTCCGGCACAATAGGTAAAGGGGTGCGAAGTAGCAGCTTTTAGATGGCCTGCACAAGCAGACTCTCCACCACTTGTTGCAACTATTGCAACCCAATGGAGAGCAAGCTAACTAAATCTTACAAAAAATGGCATTTTTCTGTTGCTAAAGGGGCCGGATTGGGTTTGCTGGCCAAGCTCTCTACCTTTACAGTAGACTTGCGCTGCGTCTGCGGCGTCTTATGCGTTTTTAATGTCTGCCATTCAGTACCTCACCGAGCCTGCTGCCATTGCGCAAGCAGCTGCCAGCCTGCACGCCCAGCCTCGGGTAGCCATCGACCTGGAGTTTGACGACATGCGCCACCGCTACGGGCGCAACCTGGCGCTTATTCAGCTGTTCGACGGCAACACCGTGTACCTGATTGACCCATTGCCGCTGCTCAACCCCGCGCAGGAGCTGGAGCCGCTGTGGGCCGTGCTGCGCGACCCGGCCGTGGAAAAGGTGTTTCACAGCTGCAAGTCCGACATTCTGCTGCTCGATGAGCTGTACGGCGTGCACGTGCGCCGCATCACCGATACCAGCGTGCAGTACACGCTGCTGGCCGAGGCGGACAATAATATCTCGCTGGGCCGGCTGATTCAGCAGGAACTGGGGCTGGAAGTAGATAAGGGTGAGCAGAAGTCGAACTGGCTGAAACGCCCGCTGACGGAGGCCCAGATGCACTACGCCGCCAACGACGTGCTCTACCTGTTTGAGCTAACCGACCGGCTCAGCGCCAAGCTGGCCGCGTTGGGCCGCACCGCCTGGGCCGACCAGGAAAACCAGGCCCTGGAAGATGTGCGCTACAGCCGCGACGAACGGCCCTACCTGCGCCTGGCCGGCAAATACCGCATCCAGCCCAGCGAGCTGCCCCTGTTCCGCGACCTGTTTCTGCTGCGCGACGAGGTGGCTCGCCACATCGACCGGCCTACGTATATGGTGGCCAGCAACGACCGGCTGGCCGAGCTGACCCGCCTGCCCGTGACCAGCGCGGGCCACCTGCGCAACGCCCCCGGCCTGCACCCGGAGTTTAAGCGCAGCCCCTTTGCCGAGCGGCTGGTGGGCTTGTCGCAGGACGAGCGGGAACCCGAGCCGCCCCTGCCGCAGGAGCAGCGGCGCTTTCCGTTCCGGCGACGCCTCACCGGCGCCAAAGCCGCCCTGGCCGACGCCCGCGAGACTCTGTTGATGACCCTGAAAAACCATCTGGCCGAAGACCACAGCCCCATCATGGCTAATCTGGTGCTCAGCAACCGCCTCATGGCCGACATCATTGAGCAAGGCGCCGACCAAACCTTGCGCCCCTGGCAACACACGCTGCTGCGCGAAACCGCCGAGCGGCACGGCCTGGACTTCCAGCAGATAGCCGCGCCGTTTGCGTAATTATAAGTTTTATCAGTGCTAAAAAGACGCCCGCTGGGCGTCTTTTTAGTTTGGTAATAAAGCTGTCTGGTTAAGAAGCTCGTCCTGCTCCAGTGTAGGTTGGATGGCTTCTTACACAGACTCAACTTATCATTCCGACTGTAGGGGCGAGTCAGAATCATAGATGGCGCTGGCCGGCTATGCTCCGGCCGCGGTAGGCGGCTAGCTCAAACGGGCTGGTAGTGAGGAAGTGAAAGCCAGTACGCATAGGAAAAGCGAATTTCAGTTGTCAAGCGCATCTTGCTGGTTTTTATCGGTGTTCCTACATGCGTAGATTTGTGCGGTTTTAAGGCCGAAGCCAGGAGATGAGGAAGTGACGAGGTGAAACGAACGTTGGAGAAGCTTTGCGGCGGGTGCCGTTGTGCTTTGCCACTTGTCACTTCCTCATCTTCTTTCTGTAGTACCTTCCGCTCATCTCACTTCTGAACACATGCTGAGTCACGGTCAGGTTGTCCGATTGATTTTTGGGCTGAAGCTGCGCGAGCTGCGGCAAGAACGGGGCTTTACGCCGGCCGAGCTGGCCCGCGCCTGCGACGTGTCGGTGTCGTACCTGAATGAAATCGAGAAGGGCAAAAAGTATCCCAAGGCCGATAAGATTCTGAGCCTGAGCAAGGTGTTGGGCGTGAGCTACGACCAGCTGACCTCCCTGACGCTCAGCCGCCGCCTGGAGCCGATTTCGGAGTTGCTACAGTCGGATTTGCTCAAGGAGTTTCCGCTGGAGATGTTCGGGCTGGACCCGCTGCGCATTGTGGAGCTGATTGCCGATGCGCCGGCTAAGATGAACGCCTTCATCAGCACGCTCTTTGAAATTGCGCGCAACTACGAAATGCGGCAGGAGCACTTCTTTCTGGCCGCCCTACGCTCCTTCCAAGAGATGCACGACAACTACTTCGAGGAGCTGGAGCAGGACGTGCGCACGTTTGTGGTAGAGCACAAGCTGCAAGCCGCCGCGCCTTTCGACCGGGCCCAGCTGGAGCGGGTGCTGGCCGAGCAGTACGGCTACACCATCGACCGGGCCGCCCTGGACCAGTATGCGCACCTGGGCCGGCTACGCTCGGTATTCCAGCCCAAAATCCGCCGCTTGCTGCTGCGCCAGGGCCTGACCGGGGCGCAAGAGGGCTTTGTGCTGGGGCGCGAAGTGGCGTTCAACTACCTGCGGCTGCGGGAGCGGCCCTACGTGAATGCCTCGTTTCCGGTGCGCTCCTTCGAGGAAGTGCTGAACAACTTCCGGGCTTCCTACTTCGCCGGGGCTTTGCTGATGGAGGAAGAAACGCTGGTGCGCGACCTGCAACGCTTCTTTGCCAGCAAGAAGTGGGAGCCGGCCCTGTTGCTGAACCTGCTCACGAAGTATGACGTGTCGCCGGAAATGTTTATGCAGCGCATCACCAACCTGCTGGCGCGCCATTTCGGGCTGCAAAGCCTGTTTTTTCTGCGTTTCGACCAGGCCAATGCCTCGGCGGGCTACAAGCTGACCAAGGAGCTGCACCTCTCGCGCCTGCACAACCCCCACGGCAACGAACTGCACGAGCATTACTGCCGCCGCTGGATTTCCCTGCGCCTGATTGCCGAGCTGCGGCAGCAGCCCACCGGCCTCGGCCCCAAGTTTACGCTGGGGGCCCAGCGCTCCTGCTACCCCAACGGCGACGAGTACCTGTGCCTAACCGTGGCCAGAGCAGGCTCCTCCATCGAGCCGGCCGTGAGCGTGACTGTGGGCCTGCTCTGCGACGACAACCTGCGCCAGAAAATCCGCTTTCTCGACGACCCAGCCATCATCCAGAAAGAGGTAAACGAAACCTGCGAGCGGTGCACCATCCCCAACTGCGAGGTGCGGGCGGCGGCCCCCGTGGAAGTGGAGCGCCGCCAGCGCCAGCAGGAGCTGGAAGAAGCCGTAGCCGCGCTGGTGAATGGTGGCTGAATTGCGGATTGAGCGGCTGACACGGATTCCGCGAATTTTGGTGACGACTTACTTTTTGAACGATTCGCTTTTACGAGTAATGACTCGCTGAATCACTATCTGCCGGCAGGTACTATGCGACTATGTTCTCGGCTAGCTGACGGCTGTTATCAATCGTCACCAGAATCCGCGAAATCTGTGTCAGCCGCTCAATCCGTGATTCAGCCGGCTCAAGCAGTTATTTTTGAAGCGGTTACTGTTCATCTTTTCTTCTGTTGACTTCTTCCTCTCCCGTACTGCGCCGCTGGTTGTTGCAGTTTCTGTTGCTGTTGGGTGTGCTGGTGCTGGCCGGGCTGCTGGGCACCTGGTATGTGCTGCGGAAACCCAACGTACGGCCTTCGGCGTATGGTCCGGCTTACTTATTCATTGGTACGGGCACAGACTACGGCGCCGTGCTGGACTCATTGCGGAAGTATGAGCTGCTGCGCAACCCGGCCACCTTCGAGTGGCTGGCCGAGCGGCGCGGCTACCCGGCGCAGGTGAAGCCCGGCCGCTACCTGCTCACGCCCGACCTCGATAATATGGCCTTGCTGGACCTGCTGCTGCGCGGCGACCAGGACACGGTAGCCTTTCAGCTCGACGCCTTCAAGTACAAGCCCCAGCTGGCCCGGCAGGTGGCCCGCCAGCTCGAAACCGACTCGGTGGAGCTGCGGCGGCTGCTCCAGAACAACGCCCTGCTGCGCCGCCGCTACCGCCTCGACACCACTACCGTGCTGACCATGTTCTTGCCGGGGCCCTACCGGCTGGTCTGGAACACGTCGGCGCAGGAGTTTCTGGACTCGGCGGCGGCGGTGCACCGGCGCTTCTGGACCCGGCAGCGGCGGCAGCGGGCCGACTCGCTCCGCCTCTCGCCCACCCAGGTGCACGTGCTGGCCAGCATTGTGCAGCGCGAAACGGCCATGAAAGAAGACAAGCCCCTGATTGCGGGCGTGTACCTGAACCGCCTGCGCCGGGGCATGCGCCTGCAAGCCGACCCCACCCTGCTGTGGGCCATCGGCAACTTTGGGGTGAAGCGCGTACTCAACCGCGACAAGCTGGTGGATTCACCCTACAACACCTACAAGCACAAGGGCCTGCCGCCCGGCCCCATCACCTCCGCCAACCGCCAGAGCCTGGATGCCGTGTTGCAGCCCGCCCGGCACGAGTACCTGTTTTTCTGCGCCCGCCCCGGCGGCAGCGGCTACTCCGACTTTGCCGAGACCTTCGCCGAGCACAAGCGCAATGCCCGCAAGTATCAACGGTGGCTGGATAGCCTAGGCGTGAAACGCTGACCCTCAGCTAGCCGCAAGCTATAAGCTACAAGCTGCAAGCATTGTCATCCAGGCTTGTGGCTTGTAGCCTGAGGCTTACAGCTCAGAACTGGCTCCTCCTCTCCCAGAGAATCCCGCATCAGGCGGCGTGGGGCCGGGGCTAGCGTAGCCGCAGCAGCCGCAGCTGCACCGTGTCGCGGGCGGCTTGCTGCTGGCGGAGCAGGGTTTCGGCGTAGCTGAGGCCGGTGAATTCGGAGTGCTCCAGAAACAGCAGCGGCGAGACGAGCAACGGCTCCGGCCACGCGGCCACGGGCGGCTGGCGACGCAAGGAGTCGAAGTGCGCCACGCCGGTTACGCGCCAGTAGCTATCCAGCAGCACGTAGCGGTAGCCTTGCCGGCGCCAGCGGGTTAGGTCCCGTTCGTGCAGTACGGCTCGTACCGTGTCGGTAGCGGCCCGGAAGGGAGCCAGGCCCAGGCCGACGGTGCTGGCTACGGGTCCGCCGCCGTGGGTGTGCAGCCAAGCCGCTACTTGCGGGTAGCGCGTGGGCGCATAGGCGTAGATTTCCCGCTGAATTCGGCGCAGATTGAGCCCTACAGACACGAATACTACCGCAGCCAGGGCTGCCGCCGGCAGCCAGCGCCGCAGCCCCAGAAACCCCAGCGCATACAGCAACCCATACGCCCACAGCAGGCCGCGCGGGGCTTTCAAGAGCAGCGACATGCCCGCCAGCAGGCACCACGCCCACGCGGCCAGGTACCAGGGCAGCGGCAGCAGCTGGCCGCGCCGCACCCGGCCGCCCAGCAGCGCCGGCGCCAGCAGCCCCACCCACACCACCCACGACTCAAAATCCCAGAGGTAGCGCAGGTAATACAGGGCGTCGGGGTGCAGGGTGGCGGCGCGGCCGGCGGCGTTGGCCGCATCCGGAAAGGCTACTTTATAATAGATGGCGGGCCACAGGTACCAAGGCAAACCCGCAGCCACACCCACCGCGCCCAGCACCACGTACGGCAAGGCCAGCAGCGCCGCGACCCGCCACCAGTTGCCATTGCGCAGCAACAGCCCATCGGCACGCTGCCACTCCAGCACGGCCAGAATGGGCAGGGCCAGGATGAATTTGTAGTTGAAGCACAGCCCCAGCATCAGCCACAGCGTAGCCCGCAGCAGGGCCGGGCGGGTGCCTTCCCGTAGGCGGCGGTAGTAGGCCGGCAGCAGCCCCGCAAAGCACAACAAGCTCCAGGAGCCCATGGTGAAGTCGCGGCCCGAGAAGGTAAGCAACACCGATGTACCGGCCAGCAGCGTGAGCAGGGCAGTTTGCCAGCCCGCCAGCTCTGCCTCGCGCGCGACGAAGCGCACCAGCAAGCCCAGCGCCGCCACGGCCACCAGGGCGTTGAGGTGCTGAAACACGCGAAAATCCGTGGTCAGCCACGCTACCGGAGTATACACCAGGTAAAAAGCCGGGCTGCCGTGGTGAAACAGCTGGCGCAGATGGCCGGCGGCCACTTCCTGCACAATCTGCCAGTTGCGCACCGAGTCGTAGTCAGGCAAGGCTACGGTGCGCAGGCCGTACAGGCGCACGGCCGCCACGGCCAGCAGGGCGCCCGGCAACCAGGCCAGCGTGAGGTTCAGGAAGGGAATGCCGTTCTTCGGGGCCGCCATACGCAGATTCAGGAGCGCGGCGAAGGTCGCAATTATGCGCTGAACCCCGACCTTCCCTCACCTTTCACCTGAACTGACAACTATACTTGGCATACCAGCTGGCTTCATTTCTCGCAGTGGTTCGCAGAAGAAAGCGCAGTGGTTCGCAGTGTCCAAGCGGACTCATGTAGGCCAATTTCCTTTGTTAGTTCAGTTACTCATCACCTTATCACCTCTCACAGAATGCGCATAGTTTTGCAGCGGGTCCGCCACGCCAGCGTTACGGTGGCCGGCCGCGTAACGGGCCAGATTGGGCCGGGCCTGCTGGTGCTGGCCGGCTTCGCCCCTGCTGATACTACCGCTGACCTCGACTGGATGGCCCGCAAGCTGGTGCAGCTGCGAATTTTTGCCGACGACGAAGGCAAGATGAACCGCTCGGTGCTGGATATTGGCGGGGAGGTGCTGGTCGTGAGCCAGTTTACGCTGCTGGCCGACGCCCGCAAAGGCAACCGCCCCAGCTACATCGGCGCTGCCCCGCCGCCCATAGCCGTGCCGTTGTACGAACAGTTTGTGGAGCTAGTAACTCAGCTACTGGGCCGCCCCGCAGCCACCGGCGAGTTTGGCGCCGATATGCAGGTAGAACTGCTCAACGACGGTCCCGTTACGATTGTGCTGGACTCGCCAGAAAGGTAGTGAGGTGGTGAGTGCCTACAGAACGGTAGCCCCAGCGGGGCGGCATGTCGGTAGAAACCACCGGATAGATCCATGGTCAAAGCCCCAGCGGGGCGACACAAGAGTCCGCAGATGAATGGTGTCGCCCCGCTGAGGCTCTGTCTCTAAAACCAGCTGCACTTTGCTACCGATATGCCGCCCCGCTGGGGCTGACCATCACCCTTCACTCATTCACTCATTCACTCATTCACTCATCCACTCATTTACTCATGCATCACCTATGACTATCGAAGAAGCTCAGCGCACCGTGGACCAGTGGATACAAACCAACGGCGTCCGGTATTTCAACGAACTGACCAATCTGGCTATGCTGACCGAGGAAGTCGGCGAGGTGGCTCGCATCATTGCCCGTCAGTATGGGGAGCAGTCTTTTAAAGAGTCGGACAAAGACAAAGTGCTGGCCGACGAGCTGGCCGATGTGCTATTCGTGGTTATCTGCCTAGCCAACCAAACCGGCGTCAACCTCACCGAAGCCCTTCAGCGCAACCTGGCCAAGAAAACCCAGCGCGACGCCACCCGCCACCAGCAAAATGAGAAGCTGAAGTAAAGGCCATAGCCTCACAGCACTTCTATTTTCCCTGCCCGAAACACGGGCACCAGGTCGTACTCGTCTTCCCGAACGCAGAACGCCATGTCTTTGTGGGCTTCCAGGCTGTTGAGGCGGCGCACGTGGGAGGATTTGAGCAGGTAACCAGCCACGTCGGGGCGGGCGGCATGCCAGAGGTCGAGAGCGGCCAGGGTAGCGTCGGAGGCGCTGGGGTCGAAGGCGTCGGCGAGGCGCTGGGCCAGGGCCCCGGCGAAGAGGGTGTCTTCGAGGCAGAACTTTCCCTTCCAGCCCGCGCACACCACGACTACATCCTGATTCAGCTGGCGCAGGCGGGCCGCCACGGCGCCCAGGTTCAGAAAGGCCCCCACCAGCACCGCATCAGCAGCGGCCGACAGGTGCAGGGCGCGGGTGCCGTTGGTGGTGGTGATGGCCACGGCCCGGCCCCGCACCGGCACCGCCCCATCCAGGTAGCCGAAAGGCGAGTTGCCCAGGTCCACGCCCTCGGCTTGGCGCCCGTCGCGCTCCGCGGCCGTGAGGTAGCCTTCGGCGGCCAGGGCCCGGCACTCGGCCACCTCACTTACCGGTACCAGGTGCGTTACGTCCTGGGCCAGGGCCGTAACAATGGACGACGTAGCCCGCAGCACATCTACCACCACCGCCACCCGCCCGCGCAGGTCATACAGCGGCAGCAGCTCCGGCGTGAAGCAGGTATCAAAAGTGGGGCCGCTGGTAGGGGCGCGTCGCACGCGTCCGGCGTCGTCTGGGCTCATGGGCTATTGGGAGTAAAAAACAGCAGGCACGGGTGCCGCGCCTGCTGCTGAGAAGACTAAGAAAGCGGCTCGGCCGCCGGGGCCGCCGGTGCTTCCGCGGAGCATTCGATTTCGGACAGGTGGCCTGTTGAATGGTCAGCAGAAGCTTAATGCACTTATTATCAGCAAGTGGGCCCGGCTGGTTGCTAGCAGAACGGTGGTAGCAGGGCAACGCCGCCACATCGTCAGCCCGAAGCCCGACCAGGTGGACGGCTGGGAGCCGCCTGCTCGGTGCATATCCGGCGGGCGCGTGCAACGCGCCCCTACTCGGTGCCTTTCACGAAAGGCAGCTTGGTGACGGTGGCTGGCAGGTTTTTGCCGCGCACCTGCACAAAAATCTGAGTGCCGGGGACGCTTAGCTCGGTTTGCACGTAGCCCAGCCCAATGCCTTTGCTCAGGCTCGGCGACTGGGTGCCGCTGGTTACTTCCCCGATGGTTTCGCCAGCTTCGTTGACCAGCGGATAGTGTCCGCGCGGGATACCGGGGCCGTCCATCACGAAGCCCACCAGTTTGCGCTCCACGCCGGCTTCCTTCTGTTTCTTGAGGTTGTCGGCGTTGGTGAAGTCCTTGGTGAATTTGGTAATCCAGCCCAGGCCGGCTTCCAGGGGCGAAGTGTGGTCGGTGATGTCGTTGCCGTAGAGGCAGTAGCCCATTTCCAGGCGCAGCGTGTCGCGGGCCCCCAGGCCGATGGGCTTGAGGCCGTGGGGCTGGCCGGCTTCCATGATTTTCTCCCACACCTGCCGGGCATGCTCATTGGGCACGTACAGCTCGAAGCCGCCCGCGCCGGTGTAACCCGTGGCCGAGATAATAACATTGGGCGCTCCGGCAAACGTGCCCTGCACAAACGAGTAGTAGGGAATGCTGCTCAGGTCGGCATCCGTCAGGGGCTGGAGGGCAGTTATGGCCTTGGGGCCCTGCACGGCAAACAGGCTGATGTCGTCCGACACGTTTTCCATTTCGGCGCCTTTGGTGTTGTGGCGCTGAATCCAGTTCCAGTCCTTGCCGATGTTGGAGGCATTGACTACCAGCAGATAGTCGTTTTCGGCCAGCATGTACACCAGCAGGTCGTCCACGATGCCGCCCTCCTCGTTGGGCAGGCAGGAATACTGAGCCTTGCCGGGCGTGAGCTTGCTGGCGTCGTTGCTGGTTACGCGCTGAATCAGGTCCAGGGCCTGGGGGCCGCGCACCCAAAACTCGCCCATGTGCGACACATCAAAAATGCCGACGGCCCGGCGCACGGTGTGGTGCTCGTCGAGGTCGGAGGAGTAGCGCACGGGCATGTTGTAGCCGGCAAAGGGCACCATCTTGGCACCCAGCTGCTGGTGTACGTCGTTCAGCGGAACGGTTTTGAGAGTTTCGGACATGAAAAGTTGGCGTGGTGGGGTTGAGTATCGGGCGAAATTAGCCAACATTTTGGCCGGGGCCACCACCGGCAGGCATTCTGCTACCTTTGTCTTTTTGGTTCCAGCCTGGGCCCGTCTTTTTCTCCGCTTTCTCTGCTTCCGTTCGTATGAGCGACGACCTTAAACAGGATTTTGATGCCGCTTCGGTCAAGCACCTGCTGTTTAAGTCGAAGCTGCGCTCCTACCTGTTTGGCAGCGGCACCAGCGAAGCGCCTATCCGCGACCCGCAGGCTTGCTCGTTTGGGCACTGGATTGCCGAGCGGGCCCTGCGCACCTACGGCCACCTGCCCGAAAGCCAGCAATTGGACCGGCTGCACATCCGCATTCATGAGGTGGCTAACCGCCTGATGGACCTGCACCAGCGGGGCCGCCCCGACGAGGCCGTGGCCGGCCTTGCGGAAGTAAACCAACTGGCCGACCAGATTACCCACCTCCTGCGTACGATGCAGGAAAAGCTTCGCGCCGGCACCTGACCTGGCTTCTACCATGCCTTGAGCAAGTACCGGCCGCCGGAGCATTGCCTGTTGATTCTTCGTATGAAGCTCAAACTCTCCACCAAGCTATTCGCCGGGTTCGTGGCTATTTCGCTGCTGTTTGCGGCCGTAGTGGTCATCAACTACCAGCTCTCGCGCAAGGTGCTGCGCAACTCCCAGCGCGTCGAACGGTCCCAGCGCATTACCAGCGAGGCTACCACCCTGCTGCGCAGCATTATCGACATGGAAACCGGCTTCCGGGGCTATCTGCTCATCGGCAGCGAGACCATGCTGGAGCCTTATCACCAGGGCGAGCGGGAAATGCTGGGGCGCTTTGCCGAGCTGCGCGAGGAGCTGGAGGCCGGCAGCCCGCAGTACGAGCGGATGGTGCGGGCGCAGCGGCTGTTTCAGCAGTGGGCCAGCTACTCTCACCTGCTCATCAGCGAAAAGCGCGAAGCCATGCGGCGCAACCCCACGCAAACCGGCCTGGAAGGCCTGGAGCACCGTGCCCTGATGGACGACCTGGCCGGCAAGCGGCTGGTTGACCAGATTCGGGTGATTTTTGCGGCCTTCGAGGAAGAAGAGGTGAAGGCCCGCACCAAGCAGCGGGAGAAGCTTCAGGAAAGCATTCGGGAAACGCGCATCATGTCCGTGGGCATCACCCTGCTCACGATTCTGCTGGGCCTGCTCTACGCCTCCCGTCTGGTGCGGCAGCTGGCCCGGCGCATCGGGGGCATGGTGCGGCAGGCCCGGCGCATTGCCGGCGGCGACTACAGCACCCAGGTGCAGGACACGCAGCAGGACGAGCTAACCGAGCTGACTGACTCGCTTAACGTCATGACCACCACCATCAGCACCACCATCACGCAGCTGGAGCGCCGCAACCAGGAGCTGGACCAGTTTGCCTACGTGGTGTCGCACGACCTGAAGGCCCCGCTGCGGGGCATTGAGTCGGCTTCGCGCTGGATTGAGGAAGACATGGGCCGGGACCTGCCCGCTCATATTCAGGAGTTTCTGGTGCTGATGCGCAAGCGGGTGCGCCGCATGGAAAACCTGATCAGCGGTATTCTGGAGCTGGCCCGCGTGGGCCGCACACCCCAGGCCGACGAGCCGGTGTTTGTGCGCCAGCTCCTGCGCGAAATCATCGACTCGCTAAGCTTACCGCCGGGCTTTGAGGTGGAGCTGCCGTTTTACCTGCCCACGCTGGTTACCAACCGCGTGCAGCTCCAGCAGGTGTTTACCAACCTCATCAGCAACGCCGTAAAGTACCACCACCGCCCCGAAGCTGGCGTGGTGCGCATCGGCTGCACCGAAGGCCCGCAGTTCTACACCTTCACCGTGGCCGACAATGGCCCCGGCATTGCCCCAGAGTACCACGAGCGGATTTTTGTCATCTTCCAGACTCTCACGGAGCGCGACACCCTGGAAAGCACCGGCGTGGGCTTGGCTATTGTCAAGAAAATTGTGGAGCGCCAGGGGGGCACCATCCGCGTCGAGTCGGCGGAGGGCCAGGGTGCCTCATTCATTTTCACCTGGCCCCGCAGGTCGGCGGCGGCGGTGGCGGCGCGCCCGGCTGAGGTAGCCCGCCCGGCAGTAGTTACCGCCTCTGCTTCCTGAATGCCGTATAGAAACTCCTGACACTTTCCTTTCCGACCTGTTCTGTTCCTTTCCTTCGTATGGCAACCACCACCTCTGAACCAAGCATTTTGCTGGTCGAAGACGACCAGATGGACATTATGAACGTGCAGCGGGAGCTGCGCAAGCACAACATTAGTGCCCCCCTGCACGTGGCCCGCAACGGCCGCGAAGCCCTCAACCTGCTGCGCGGCGAAAACGGCGAGGACCGGATTCCGAAGCCTAGCGTGGTGATGCTGGACCTGAACATGCCCCGCATGAATGGCCTGGAGCTGCTCGACACCCTGCGCTCCGACCCCGAATTTGTGGGCCTCAACGTGTTCATCACCACCACCTCCGACCTGGAAACCGACCGCCTGAAAGCCCAGGACCTGGCCGTGAGCGGCTATATTATTAAACCCCTCTCCTTCGACACCTTCGGCGAAGGCGGCGCCACCGTCGACGGCTTCAGCCTGTTCCTGGACCTGCTGCGGCTGAAAGAGTGAGATTTCAGACCTGAGACTATGAGACATGAGAAGTGAGACTATGTTCTGATTCCCTGCTGATAGGATGTCAGAACGTAAGTCTCACTTCTCATGTCTCATCATCTCAGGTCTGAAATCTACAACAGTCGAAACCCCATGCGGTGGTGCTCGGTGGGGCCATGGTTGCGGATGGCGGCGCGGTGGCGGGCGGTGGGGTAGCCGGCGTTCTGCTCCCAGCCGTAGTGCGGAAACTGGGCGGCCAGCTCCCGCATCCGTTCGTCGCGGAAGGTTTTGGCCAGCACCGAAGCCGCTGCAATGTGCCGGTACAGCCCGTCGCCTCCGATGACGCAGGTGTGCGGCAGCGTGACGTGGGCCCGGAACCGGTTGCCATCTACGAGCAAGTGCGTGGGCTGGGGCTGCAACTGGTCTACGGCGCGGTGCATGGCCAGATAGCTGGCCTGGGCAATGTTGAGGGCAGCAATTTCCTGGGGTGAAGCCTCGGCCACGGCCCAGGCCACGGCTTCGCGGCAAATGTCGTGGCGCACCTGCTCCCGGCGCCGCGCCGTCATCTGCTTGGAGTCGTTGAGGTAGCGGGGCTGGAAGTCGGGCGGCAGGATAACGGCCGCCGCAAACACGGGTCCGGCCAGGCAGCCGCGCCCGGCCTCGTCCAGCCCCGCTTCCAGCGGCTCGTGGGTGTAAGAAGAAAGCAGCATGGCCGGCAAAGGTACAGCCCCCGCCGAATGGGAAAAGCCTCCCCGGCGGCCAAACGGCACCCGGAGAGGCTTTTCGACACAGAAATCTGTACTATAAAATGCCGCACCTAGCGTGCGGCTCATCTTTACTTATGGCTGCCGGCCGTAGAGCCGGTTTCCGGGCCTTCTGCTTCGCCGCGGCGGTGTCCTTGCTTGTCGCGTGGGCCGTCGTCCATGGCGTCTTCTTCGTCGGTGGTGATGTACACGTTGGTGGTGGGGCCGAGGCCACCGGTTTGCTGCGCCAGCTCAGCTTCAGCCTGGGCGTGCTTGAGGTTGAAGAGCGGGTCGCCGGTTTGCTGCGGGGCCGCTGCCTGCTTTTTCTCCTGATTAGCCATAGAAAAACAAGTACCCGCCGGGATGTAAACAGCTGGGTGCATTATCCTACGCGCCCTGGTAGCTCAGGTTTACGGCGGCGCTTACAGGATTTTGAGCTATTGGTTTTAGGGTTTCTGGGTAGCCAGCGTGCCCAAACGTAATTCACCCAGCCGATGAGCCAGTGGCAGCACGCCGCCGGTTAGGCCGGGCGTGGGGTGAACAGCATGCCGGCATAAACAAGAAACTGTAGGTTTACTTCACGGACTCTGGAAGCCAGAAACCCGAAAGCGCATAAACAAAAAAAGCCGCTGCCCGAGGCAGCGGCCCTTTTTCAGCGCATTGGCCGGCAAAAAATTCATCCACCCTACTCCTTTTGCCGGTGACCAACACTACGCGGTATGAGCCTTCCTTTCCATAAACCCTACGCGCGCTAACTAATTACTGCATCAAATGTAGGGGACGCCGGAAGGCCCGTGTTGAATTATTGGTTCAACCAGCCTCCTTACCCGGTCAACGGCAGCTTCTGCCCGGCGAGAGAAATTTCCCTGTTTTCGGCCGCCCCTCGTCGTCCTACCTTTGTGCCGTACTTTATTTGCTTTCTATGGCCGCTGCCCCCGCCGATTTCGACGCTCACCACAACCCCTGGCACGTGCTCAGCTCCGAGCTGAAGTACCAGAACCCCTGGATTAGGGTTCGGGAGGACCAGGTGCTGAACCCGGCCGGCAACCCCGGCATTTATGGGGTGGTGTCTATGAAAAACAAGGCCCTGGGCATTATCCCGGTGGATGCCGATGGCAACACCTGGCTGGTGGGCCAGTACCGCTATCCGCTTAACGAGTACAGCTGGGAAATTCCCATGGGCGGTGGCCCCGTGGAGCTGGACATTCTGGAGTCGGCGCAACGGGAGCTGCGCGAAGAAACCGGCCTCACCGCCGGCCGCTGGACCAACCTTATGCGCCTGCACACCTCCAACTCCGTCACCGACGAAGAAGGCTTCGTTTTCCTGGCCCAGGACCTGGAGCACGGCGACGTGGAGCCCGAAGAATCCGAAGACCTGCGCCTCTGGAAGCTGCCCCTCACCGAAGCCATTGAAATGGTCATGGACAGCCGCATTACCGACGCCATCAGCGTAGCCGGCCTGCTCAAAGCCGCCCGGCTGCTGGGGGTGTGAATTTTGGGGATGAGGTGATGGGGTGAGAAGGTGACAGGTGACAGGTAAACGGTCATGCTGAGCGAAGGCGGAGCCGAAGCCGAAGCATCTCTCCCGCTTCGTTGCAGTCATCAAGAGTTACCCTCGGCAGAGATGCTTCGACTTCGCCTCCGGCTTCGCTCAGCATGACAGACGTGTTACCTGTCACCTGTCACGTGTCACCTCCTCACCCTTCACCTCATCTCCCCATCACCTTACTAGTATATTTGCCTGTATGCTGCGCTTGCTTCGCTATATCGGCCACCGCTTGTACACGACCTGGGCGACGCTCTGGTTTGTGCTGCCGTTTGTGGTGACGTATCCGGTGCAGTGGGCCCTGAGCCGGCGGCCGCGCTGGCACCGGCAGCTGCACCAGCTCAACCGGGGCTGGTCGGCGTTCAGCATTCGGATGTGGGGGATGCCGGTGGAAGTGGTTTGGAAAAACCGTTTGCCGGCCGGCCAGCCCTGCGTGTACGTGGCCAACCACAGCTCGTACATTGATATTCCGCTGCTGTTCAAAGCCATTCCGGGCTGGCTCAACATCATGGGCAAAAGCTCCCTGACTCACGTGCCGCTCTGGGGCCCCATCTTCGGCAGCAGCTATATTACCGTGGACCGCGACAGCGCCGTGAGCCGGGGCCGGGCCATGGTGCAGGCCCGGCGCAGCCTCGCCGCCGGCCGCTCGGTGGTCATCTTCCCCGAAGGCACCATCTCGGAGCGGCCCGGTGAGGTGATGCTGCCGTTCAAGGACGGTGCCTTTCAGCTGGCTATTGCGGCCGGCGTGCCAGTGGTACCCATTTCCATGCCGCTGAACCACCGCTTCCTGCCCGATGTTGGGGGCCTGCGGGTGCGCTACTCGCCGCTACGTATTGTGCTGCACGAGCCGCTGTTCACAACGGGCCTCACCTCCGCCGATGCTGAGCAGCTGAAAAACCAGGCCTATGCCATCATTGCCGGCGAGTTTGGGCCCCACACGGCCGGCATTCCTGAGCCCAGCACCCTGCGCCAAACCGCCCCGTCGGGTCCAGCGCAGTCGTCGGCACCCAATCAGCAAGAGTTGGCCCTGCCCAATTCTTAATTTTTAATTTCTAATTCTTAATTCCTCCGTGAGCACCGACCTTGCCACTCTCCGCGGCCTCGCCCATCTGGCCCGCCTTGAATTCGATGAAAACAAAGAGCAGCAGATGCTCGGCGACCTGAATAAGATTCTGGACTGGGTAGACCAGCTGCGCCAGCTCGACACCACCGACGTGGAGCCGCTGGTGCACTTGTCGCAGGAAATCAATGTGCTGCGCCCCGACGAGCCGCAGAACACCGTGAGCCACCAGGCGGGCCTGCTCAACGCCCCGCGCAAGGACTCCGACTATTTCCGCGTACCCAAAGTGCTGGACTAACCGCTGGTGACTGTTTCTGCTTCTGCTTCCGCCGTGCCGCGCCCCCTTGCCGGGCGCGGTCCGTTTTTGGTGCTGGCCCTGGTGGCGGCCATAGCCCTGCTGCTGGCCGGCTGGCACTACCTCACCGCCGATGATGCCGTGCTGCCCGTGCGGACCGTGGCCCAGCTGACGCCTGTGCCCATTACCATTTCTACGGTGCGCGTGGGCCTGGAGGAGCTGCCGGTGCAGGCCAACGGATACCTCATCAGCCAGACCTACGACGTGGCCGGCCCCTTCCTGCGGCCCGCCGCGGCGTATGCGCTGGTGAGTTTGCTGGGCGTGGCCGTGGCTTACTTTCTGGCCGTCATCAGCGGCCTGGCCCGGCCCGCTTTCGTGGTAGGCATGGCCCTGGTGATTTTTCTGCTGATGTCGCTGAATGCCGACTTGCTGGGCGTGGTGGATGCGGGCCAGCAGTATTTTCTGGTAGGAGCCTTAGCCGCGCTGGGTTTGCCAGCTTATTATCTGCACGCTTTTCGTCCCGAGGTGAGCTTTGGGATTCGGCTGCTGCTGTTTGCGGGGCTGGTGGCGGGTTTGGGTGCGGTGCTGTTTGGCCTGAGCCCAACCCCAGCGGCTGTCACGGCTTTGCACCTGAGCGGGTTTTTTACTGTGGGCGGCGCCGTGGCGTTTGCGGCCTTGGTGCTGTGGGTGGGGTTTGAAAACGTGCACGGCCTGTTGTGGCTGAACACCCAGGCCGCTACTCCGGCCGGGCGTTTTGGGTTGCTGCCCTTCGTGCTGGCCAGCTCCTTGTACCTGGGCACGCTGCTGCTCTATTACTGGAACAACGGCGAAGTGCTGATTCTGCCCGGCCTGCGCCTCGACCCGCTCCTGCTGCTGTTGCCCGCCGTGGTGGTAGGCTGGCTGGGGCTGCGGCGCCGGGCGGCCACCTACGGCGCCTGGGTGCCCTACTGGCCCGGCATGGCCCACCTCTACCTGGTGCTGGTGCTGCTGGGCGCGGCGGCCCTGGGCTACGCCCTGGCTACGGCCAACGACCCGCTGCTCCAAGCCGCCCGCGACTTCACAGCCCGCGCCCTGCTGTGCCTGGGCGCGGCGTTTCTGGTGTACGTGCTGCTGAACTTTGCTCCGCTGCTGCGCCAGAAGCTGCCCGTGTACCGGGTGGTGTACGAGCCGCGGCGCTTTCCCTTCTACGCCATGATGGGGCTGGGCCTGGCCTTGCTGGGCTTGGTGGAGATGCGCAACAACTTCTTTGTAGCCGACCAGGTGCGGGCCGGCTACTACAACAACCTCGGCGACCTGGCCCGCCTGCTGAGCGAGCTGAACTCTGACGACCTCTCGCAGGCCCTGCTGGCGGAGCGCTACTACGCCGAAAGTGACTTGCTCGACCAGCACAACCACAAGGCTAGCCTGGGCCGGGCGGCCCTGTACCGCTTCCGCCTCCAGCGCCAAAACGAAATCAACATTCTGCGCCGGGCCCTGAACCGCCGACCTTCCGAGAAGATTTCCCTGCGCCTGGCGGCTCTCTACAACGAGCCCACCGACTTCTTCGACCGGCTGCGGGTGCTGCGGGAGGCGTTGAAAGTCGACCCCGCCAGTGCCCGCCTCAACGGTGACCTGGCCCAGCTCTACACCCGCTCGGCTCTTACCGACTCGGTGGCCTTCTACCAGAGCCGCGCCGAAGCTACTGCCCCCCACGATGCCGTGCTGCAAGCCAACCGCCTGGCCCAGCTCATCCAGCAGCAGCAATGGCAGCCCGCGCAGAACCTGGCCCAAGCAACTGCCGCCGTGCCCGACGATGCTTTGCGCAGCAATGCCCTGCTGGCCGCTCAGCTCACCAGCCGGCCGGCCGCTGCGCCAACCCAGTTGCCGCTGCCAGCTGATAGCACATTAACTCCGGCTGGGTTTGCCCGGCTGTACCATGCCGGCCTCAGCCGCGCCCAGCGCCAAGACACCTCTGCCCTACCTGCTCTAGCCCGCTTGACGGCCCGACCCGAAAACGCCGCCTACATCGACCAGCTTACCTTTCTGCGGGCCGTGACCCAGCACTACGGCGGGCGGTCGGTGGCCGCTCAGGCTACTCTGCTGCCCCTGGCTACGGGCTCTGGCCCCTCAACCGCCTACTACCAGCAGTTGCAGGGCCTATGGCTGCTCGACCAGCACCTGCCGGCCCCGGCCGCCGGCCGCCTCGCCGAAGCCCGCGCCAACGGTGCTGATGCTGCGGCGCTGCCGGCCGCCTACGCCCTGGCCCTTAGCAACCAGCCCGACTCGGCCCGGCGCGTAGCGCGGCAAGCCGCGCAGGGACGCTACCTGCCGGCCATCTTGCCTGCTCGGCGCCTACTGGCCGTGCTGGACCCCGACTTCCGCGCCAGCTACCCGCAAGCCCCCGACTCGCTGAAAGCCCAGTTTCTGGTGCTGCGCGGCGACGAGCTGCCGGCCGCTGAGCTGCTGCCCGCCGCCGTGGCTTTGCCGGCCGGCCCCGTGCGCGAAGCGGCCCTACTGGCTCAGGTGCCCCGTGCCCTGCGGGCCGGCCGCCTCGCCGAGGTGCAGCAGGTTATTCAGCAATTCGCCCCCGCTCCGGCAACTCGCACGCCGGCGGCCTCGGCCTGGAACGTGCTGCGGGGCGAAACGTACGTGCGGGCCCGGCAATGGGCCCCGCTGCGGCAACTTTTGCAAAACGCCACGTTTCGAGGTCCGCAGCGGGCTTATGCCCTGTACTTCCAGGCGGCGCTGGCCGAAGCCGACCAACAGCCTGCCGAAGCAGCCCGCCTCTACGCCCAGCTGGTGCAGCAGGCGCCTTTCGTGGAAGCCGGCCTGCTCGCCGCCGCCGACTTCTACACCCGCCGCCGCGACTACGCCGCGGCCTATAACACGCTGTTGCGCGGCATTGAGTACAACCCGGAGTCGGCGGCGCTGCTCCAGGCCTACGTGCTGGCGTCCGTGCCCGTGGGCCTGACTGAGTACGCGGCGGCCCCGCTGGAGCACCTGGGCGCGTTGCTTTCCCCCGCAGATTACGCTACCTTTCAAGCGCAGTACGAAGCGCGCCGCGCGGCTCGTGCTGCCGCTGCCCCCTGGAACTAACCCGGCCCCTGGTTATGCTGCCTCCCGTTATCCAAACCACCAATATTTCCAAGGTCTACCGCATGGGGACCGAGGAAATTCACGCCCTGCAATCGGTGTCCATCACCATTCAGCGCGGCGAGTACGTGGCATTTATGGGGCCTTCGGGCTCCGGCAAGTCTACGCTGATGAACATTGTGGGCTGCCTGGACACACCTTCGGGCGGGCAGTACATTCTCAATGGCAAGGACGTGAGCAACATGTCCGACAACCAGCTGGCCGACGTGCGCAACCGGGAAATCGGTTTCGTGTTCCAGTCGTTTAACCTGCTGCCCCGCGCCACCGCCCTCGACAACGTAGCCCTGCCTCTCATTTACGCCGGCTACGGCAAAAGTGAGCGGCAGGCGCTGGCCCGCGAAGCCTTGCGCAACGTGGGCCTGGCCGACCGGGCTCTGCACAAGCCCAACGAGCTGTCGGGCGGGCAGCGCCAGCGCGTAGCCATTGCCCGCGCCCTGGTCAACAACCCCAGCATCATCCTCGCCGACGAACCCACCGGCGCCCTCGACACCCGCACCAGCCACGAAATCATGGAGCTGTTTGAGGCCCTCTACGTGCGCGGCAACACCATCATCATGGTGACGCACGAAGAAGACATTGCCCGCCACGCCCACCGCATCGTGCGCCTGCGCGACGGCCTCATCGAATCCGATGTAACCAACCAACACGCAGCCAGCCCAGAAGCGGTAAACCACTAATGCGTCGGGCTTTCCGCTGCCACTTCGGGGGCAGATTGTTCGACCACCCGTCAGAACAATCTGCCCCTGTATTGTTTGGGCTTGACATCCGTTCTGCGGACGTTATACCGTCCTGTTTCATCTGGCGTCGGCTTGTCGAAGCATCTGGCGTGCTGACGTTGTGGTGATGTTGTCATGCTGAGCTTGCCGAAGCATCTCTACTGCTTCGTTGCAGTCATCAGAAGTTAGTCAGAGGTAGAGATGCTTCGACAAGCTCAGCATGACGGTCTACTCGTCACCTGTCACCCTTTACCTCCTCACCCCATCACCTCACCACCCGTGAAAATCTATACCAAAACTGGCGACCAGGGCCTGACTTCACTCATTGGTGGCACCCGCGTGCCCAAGTCCAGCTTGCGCATCGAGTGCTATGGCACCGTCGATGAGCTGAACTCCTACGTGGGCCTGGTGCGCGACCAGGACGTGAATGCCAGCCGCCGCGAGCTGCTCAAAGAAATCCAGGACCGCCTGTTCACCATCGGCGCCTCGCTGGCCTCGGACCCTGACAAGTCCAAAATGAAGATTCCGGACTTGCACGCCGAGGATATTGCCCTGCTGGAGCAGGAAATGGACCGCATGAACGAGACCCTGCCCGAGCTGCGGGTGTTTGTGCTGCCCGGCGGGCACCAGTCGGTGTCGTTTGCGCACGTGGCCCGCTGCGTGTGCCGCCGCGCCGAGCGGCTCGTCATTCAGTTGCGCGAAGACTCGTTTGTGGCCGATTTGGTGGTCATGTACCTCAACCGCTTATCCGATTACCTGTTTGTGCTGAGCCGGCAAATGGCCCACGAATTGGGCGCCGAAGAAGTGAAGTGGCAGCCGCGCATGTAGCTCTTCAGTACTGGGCCAGCCCTAACAAGTGTTCGGCAGAAAATGCGCACCTTTACTATCCTAAAACTCCCACTGTTTTCCCACCCACCTTCGCACAACGGCCACCGGCTTTCCCCCGTTTCAGGAGTCCCACCCGCAGTGTCATTTTTCCTGTCTCCCACCCTACCCCTATGCTCGACACGCTCACCATTCGCACTCAGCGCACTACTGCCTCGCGCTTGCCCGAAACCGATTTCGCCCGGCTCGATTTCGGCAAAACTTTCTCCGACCACATGCTGGTAGCGGACTACCACGATGGCGAATGGCAGGAGCCCCAGATTGTACCCTACGGCGACATGGCCGTGAGCCCCGCCAACTCGGCCCTGCACTACGGGCAGGCCATTTTTGAAGGCATGAAAGCCTACAAAAACCAGCAGGGCGACATCTACATCTTCCGTCCCTACGACAACCTACAGCGCCTGAACGCCTCCGCCGAGCGCATGTGCATGCCGACGGTGCCCGAGGAGTTGTTTATGCAGGGCCTGAGCCAGCTGATTCGGCTGGATGCCGCGTGGGTGCCCAACGCTGCGGGCAGCGCCTTGTACATTCGTCCCTTCATGTTTGCCACCGATGGGATGCTGGGCGTGCGGCCTTCTGACTCGTACCGCTTCATGATTATCACCTGCCCCGTGGGCCTGTACTACAACAAGCCACTGCGAGTGCGCTTCGAGGAGAAGTACGTGCGCTCGGCCGAGGGCGGCGCGGGCTACGCCAAAAACGCCGGCAACTACGGCGCGGCCATGTACCCCACCAAGCTGGCCCAGCAGGAAGGCTACAACCAGCTCATCTGGACCGACGCCTCCGAACACAAGTACGTGGAGGAATCGGGCACGATGAACGCCATCTTCGTCATTGATGGCCGCGTAGTGACGCCCGCCCTCAGCACCTCCATCCTCGACGGCATCACCCGCCGCAGCGTGTTGCAGCTGGCCCGCGACTGGGGCATGCCAGTGGAGGAACGCAAAGTATCGGCCCTGGAAATCCTACAGGCCCAGGCCAACGGCACCCTGGAAGAAGCCTTTGGCGTGGGCACGGCTGCCACTATTGCCCCCATTGCCGTCATCGGCTACCAGGGCCAGGACTACACGCTTCCTACACCCTCCGCTGGCGCCTTCTCCCACCGAGTCTCGGCGGCCCTGGCTGACATCCGCAGCGGCGAAGCTCCCGACCCACACGGCTGGATGGTACGGGTGTAAATGAGTAATTGAGCGAATGAGTGACTGAGTGAATTAGCCGCTCTTGTTCCCTCGACATTGCTTTACGAGAAGCCGATTTTCCTGCTGGAAAGTCGGCTTCCGCTTTTTTTACCCGACCTTCGGGCCGAGGATGAGTGAACGAACTTAGTTTTTGCTCAACACAAACCAGCCCATTTACTCATCCACTCATTTACTCATTCACTCATTTAACTTCCATGACCCACGACCAGGTGAAGGAATTGAAGGGCCGCGCCGAGGCCCTGAGGAGGTACCTTTGACTACGATGCCCGCAAAGCGCAGGTAGTCGAAACCGAGCAGCAAACCACGGCCCCCGGCTTCTGGGACGACTCCAAGAAGGCCGAAGCCGTGATGAAGGAAATCAAGTCCGTCAAGGTCTGGACCGATGACTACGAGGCCGTGGAAAAGGCCGTAGCCGACGTAGAAGTCCTCTACGACTTCTACCGCGACGGTGACGTGTCGGTAGAGGAGATGCAGCAGGAGTTCAGGGCCGCCGAGCAGGCCGTGGAGCGCCTGGAGTTCAAGCGCATGCTTTCCGACGAGGAAGACCAGTTATCGGCCATTCTGGAAATCAACCCCGGCGCTGGCGGCACCGAAAGCCAGGATTGGGCCGAAATGCTCATGCGCATGTACATCATGTGGGGCGAAAAGCAGGGCTTCACGGTGCGGCAAGTCAGCTACCAGCCCGGCGAAGGCGCCGGCATCAAGTCGGCCTCCCTGGAAATCGAGGGCCAGTTTGCCTACGGCTACCTGAAAAGTGAAATCGGCGTGCACCGCCTCGTGCGCATCTCGCCCTTCGACAGCAGTGGCCGCCGCCACACCAGCTTCGCCTCGGTCTTCGCCTACCCCGTCGTCGACGATACCATCAACATCACCATCAACCCTGCCGACATCAGCTGGGACACGTTCCGCTCCGGGGGAGCTGGCGGCCAGAACGTGAACAAGGTGGAAACCGCCGTCCGCCTCAAGCACGCGCCCACCGGCATCGTCATCGAGTGCCAGATTGAGCGCAGCCAGCTCATGAACAAGGAGCACGCCCTGCGCATGCTTAAGTCGCGCCTCTACCAGCTGGAGCTGGACAAGCGCAACGAGGCCCGCGCCGTGGTTGAGGCCGGCAAAAAGCGCATCGACTTCGGCTCCCAAATCCGCAACTACGTGCTGCACCCCTACAAGCTCATCAAGGACCTGCGCACTGGCGTCGAACGCACCGACGTGCAAAGCGTGCTGGACGGGGACCTGGAGGAGTATATCAAAGCGTATTTGATGCAGAGTTGAATTTTTTCTGTCCATCTATCCAAACAAAAAGCCCTTGTGCAGTTAGCACAAGGGCTTTTTGTTTCAATTTAAAGATACCTTAGGGATTAGCAGCATCCCATGCCTTTTCGGCGGCCGGGCGCTCCAAACGGTCAAATAGACGGTAGTTTACTTGACCCACTGGAGCACTGAATGCAAGTGTCTGTGGTGTGAAAGGATACGGTGGGGTACTGCGTGGAGCCACCCGAACTGGCGCCGTTTGGGCAGTAGTGGGCAGTCGGCCCAGGCGTCGCAAGTCGAAGGCATATTGCCCTTCATAGAACAAGGAGTAGCGCCGCTGCCGCACAATTTCGTCAATGGCCACTTCCGGAGAGGTAAACGAGCCTACGGGCAAAGCAGGCAGCCCTCCAGCACGTGTGCGTATCACGTTGATATCGGCTAGTGCGTCACTTAGCCGGCCCGAGTTAGCATGCACTTCTGCTGATATCAGGATCAACTCTTCATTACGAATAATGTCCAGCGGGTCTGTGATTGTTGTGAACCGGAATGCCTCCAGTACGGAGGAAATTCCTCCGGTTACGCGCGCTCCAGGTCCACGTGGCGTTATATTGGTTGAGTCCCGCAGCCGCACTTTGCTTAAGCGCAAGTCGCCCGGTTCCGCTTCATTGATAAAGTTCTTAGGTACCCCCACTACCGTCGAGCCGGTATTATTACGCGCCTGAAAGTATGGGTTGCCCTGGTCGCCGGCAACAGCTGGGTTAAAGGTAATTTTCGGTCCTATAGTCAGAGATGCCGTCGGATCGTAGAAGGATTCACCTAACGCGGCACGGGCCTTGGAAAAATCCCGCTGATACAAGGCCACCCGTGCCGCCAGTGCCCGGTTAAATCGCCTGAACGTAGCTGGGGTGCTAAAGTCTTGTCCCGCAACACCACTAGGAGCGGCCCTAAAACCTGGAGACAACGTGAAAGCAAACGTAGAACCTGCCTGATTTAACTCGGTGGCACCTAGGTCTAGCAGACGGCTAATTTCGGTTAGAGCAGTCGGCTGATCGACAAAGCGGCCGGGCCGGAGAACGTTGTTCACGTCGATACGGATGCCGTTTTCGCCTTGCATATTAAGCAGCAGCAAGTGAGCCAGGGCTTCATACGTGTAGGTGAAGCCAGCCACGCCCCGCTTCTGCTGGTCATCGTAGGCTTGGCTGTTGTTGGCTGACTCGCGAAATACTTGTGCGGCGCGGCGCATCTGAGCCAGCGGCACGTAGTAGGCATTGTAATAGGCTGCATCGTCTAGGCGGCCGCGCGTGCCCTGCAACTCGCCGTACCAGCGCGACTCTGTTGCGGCTAGTACTAGAATCTCCCTTCCCAGCACTCCAGCCACCCAATTGTAGGGTGCATTGGTGGTGTGATGGTTGCGGTAGGAAGCTTCTACCCCTACAGCCAGTGCATTAAGTTGGGCGCTTGTAGCATTGTTAAGCACCCGGTCCAGAGGAGGATTATTGGGGTCCTCCACCACGTCGGTTTCAAAAAACCCGCAAGCAGTAGTACCCAGTAGCAGTGCAATAACTGCTAATTTTCTTGCTATGTAGTGCATAAAAAGGTCGAAAAAGGAAAGCCAGATTAAAAATCCAGATTCAAGTGGAAGAAAATACGCCGGGTAGTGGGATACGAAGCCACATCTACCTGCGCGAAGTTAGCAGTGGCCCCGAAGTTGGATACCTCCGGGTCGTAGCCCACATAGTCTGTCCACGTAATCAGGTTGTTGCCTGACACGCCCACACGAATGTTTTTAACAAACTCTTTGAACATACTCGTACGAATGCTGCTAGGCAATGTGTAGTACACGGAAGCTTCGCGCAGGCGCACATAGCCGGCATTTTGAATGAACTCACGAGCCGTGAGTCCTTGCCGATAGATGCCTTTAGGAATGGGCGTTCCGTCGTTGGCAAGTTCGCCACTAGGCTCACTCCAATCCTTGGTTGTGCCACCTTCATCCTGCAACAGACGGCTCAGGTTGCTATTATAGCCATCCTTCTTCCAGTGCACCAAAAACGAAAGTTCCAGGCTGCGGAAAAGCGTCAGTGAGTTCAGGAACGACATCTGAAACTTGGGCTGAGCCTCCTCGTAGCGCGTCAGGCCGCTGAAGTTGTTGTTCAGTGTGAAGTTTACCGGTGAGCCGTACCAGCGTGAGGGCGACTCGCCCACGATGAACAGGTTACGACCAAAAGTATTCCCAAAGCCCAAGCCCGTATTGAATGGTGGCACCACCAAGGGATCTTGGTCAAGGCGGGTGACTTTTGTGCGGTTAAACCAAAACTGCGTGGAAGTAGTCCAGCTAACGTTTTCTCGCCGCACAGGCGTAACATTTAGGGCCAATTCTATGCCCCGGTTGCGTAAATCACCTATGTTATAAGCACGAAGCGAAGTAACCCCCACCGCCGGCGCCAGCACATACGTGTTGACCAGATCAAACACCTCCTTGTTATAATACGAGGCCTCCAGCACAACGCGGTTTTCCAGGAAACCCAGGTCAATACCCGTTTCAAACTCCGATGCGGTTTCGGGTTTGATGTCAGGATTTCCCAGCAAGGTAGAGGGCAGCAGGCCGGGCCGGCCACCGGTAGATATAGCGTTAAGCGGCGAGTACAGCGCATTAAAAAAAGCCGGTCCACCTGTTTCGCCGTAAGCAGCTCGGAGCTTTACCAAGTTTACAGGCTCTAAAGTCCAGAAGCCAAACTTGGCTACGTTTACAGCCAATGACGCTTTGGGGAATGCGTAATACTTATTCGGGTCGCCATTGCGGTTCGACTTGTCAAAACGGATACCGGCAGTGGCAATAATCTGGTCATTGAAGTTGGCCTCTTGCTGCGCCACAAAGCCTACGTCAGCTTCTTCCGTAATCAGGGTTTCCTGAGTGATAATAGCACCCCGGTTCGGTGTGTATGGCGACCCGGGAGTGAGGTTCTGCCCTTGATTGTAGCTTAAATTACTACGCTGGCTCAGGCGCACCGTCCCGATCTGTGAGGTTAGATTTATCTTCTCGCCCAAACGCCAGTCATAAATCAGAAAGCCTTGCAGGTTAGAGTTGAAAAACTCGTTTTTAGCTAAACGTGCCGCGCCAGGCAGCGGTAAATCGCGCTGCGACTGTAAATCTGGCGGCAGTGCCAGCAGAGCTGTGCTATTGGAGAAATCAATGCCACCTTGAGCGGCAAAGCGCAAGGAAGACTGCTCTTTATCAATGATGCGCACTGTGGCAGTAGCAGTTTGCACAAAGCGGTTAGTTTCCTCTTCGTTGATGGCGCGCTCTACTATTGCCAGGGGGTTGTCACCGGCGTAAGGGTTATCGGGAAACACGCCTAAATCGTTCGGAAATAGCTGGGCATAATTCGGCGTATATGCCAGTGTGTAGCCCAAAGCTACACCCCGATTATCATTGCCAGTGAAACCGCGGCGGTTTTCAGAGTTGATGTAGTTAGAGCTAACCCCAATGTCAATACGCTGCCCAATTTTCTGATCAATATTGGCCCGAATTGAATTACGATTAAAGCCCGTGCGCTTCACAATGCCTTCCTCGTTGGTGGTGAAGCCCGAGACAAAAAACTTGGTTCGCTCATTTCCGCCTGATAGGCTCACGCCCGTGTTACGCAGAAAAGCTGTGTTGCCGAACACTTCCTTTTCGTAATCGACGATGTTGCCAGCGTCTCGTGCAGCTGCCAAGGCTGCTCTTTCGGCAGTATTGCGGGCCGTACCGGGGGTGTAAAAGTTGTCTATCTTCTCCGGTGTCCAATCCTCCTGGCCGAGCAGCCGCCACGCCTTGGCAAAGCCCACGTCTTGCGAGAAGCTGATGCGCGTTTGTCCTGCTGCGCCCCGTTTTGTCTTTATAATAATTACGCCGGCATTTGCCCGCGTACCGTAGATAGCCGCAGCACTAGGCCCCTTCAAAATTTCAATTGACTCAATGTCGTTTGGGTTCAGGTCTGATAGGCGGTTAATACCGTTATCCTGGGTGGTGCGGCCAACTCCCGACGAAGCCGAGGAAAATGCTGCCGACCCAGCACCATTGCCCACCTCCTGGTTGACGGCATACACTCCGTCGATAATATACAGCGGCTGCGACGAACCGTTGATGGTAGAGATACCGCGCAGTTGCACCGATATACCACCACCCGGTGCCCCACTAGTTTGCGCAATATTAGCCCCTACTACTTTACCGCTCAGCGCGGCATCAACAGTCACTGGCCGGGTGCTACCTACCAGCTCCTTCGCCGATATCGTAGTGATGGCGTTAGCTAGATTGGAACGCTTAACGGAAGTAGCTAGACCCGTTACTACTACTTCTTCCAGATTTCGGGTGCTGGCCCCGAGAGCAACATTCACGGTTGCATCCGAGCCAATAGGTCGCTCTACGCCATTGTACCCTACCGAGCTAAATACTAAAGTTGTCGCTGAGGCGGGGGCACTCAGGGTAAAGGAGCCATCGGCGTTGGTAGAGGTGCCGACGGTGGTGCCTTTGACGAGCACGGTTACGCCAGGCAAGCCTTGGCCAGTGGCGGCGTCCGTGACGCGGCCTGTTATCTCTCGATTCTGGGCGGTTACCTGGTGCATTAGCACAGGCACAGCCAAAACGGTACTTAGTAAGCGTTTTCGCATGAGAAAGAGGATTAATAGTGGAAGGATTTGTGATTTTGTAAATAAACAAATTGTTTTGTTGATAAAAGATGTGCTACAGTGCTCATTTAGTTACAATCTTCTATAGATACTATTCTTATATAAAATATTCAATTTTCTATCCCCAATGTTTAGCGGCGTGATTTATTACTTGTAATAAAGTCTGTATCTTGACGCCGTGTATTTCTGATGGTTTTGTGTAGCGCAAGGGCAATACCCTTTCGTGGCGGTAGTGTACAGTGGGGTGATGCCCGGTTTTTTTAAAATTGGCATAAAAAATTGGGCTGCTATTGAACCCGTTTTTAGAGGTGAGCCGGCAAAAGGTATCATCCATTTTATACCACTGCTTCTTCTTTTCCTTCCAACTTCCACCCTCTTTTCACACCTAGCAACTTTCCAAACCTCACCTTTTCACTCACTCACATGCGCAAAGTTTTAGTTAGCGCACTTCTGATTGCTCCCGCTCTGTTGCAGCAGGCGGACGCTCAGAACCGCGAAATCACTGGCCGCGTCACGGATGCTGCCACTGGCCAGGGCTTGCCTGGCGTAACCGTGCTCGTCAAAGGCACCACCGTCGGCACCTCTACCAACGCTGATGGCTCCTTTACCCTGAGTGCCCCTGCTTCGGCTACCACGCTCACGTTTAGCTCTATTGGCTTCAGCAACGTGGAGCGCCCTATTGGTACTAGCAGTGCTATCAACGTAGCTCTCGGCGCCGACACGAAGCAACTGGGCGAAGTAGTAGTAACGGCCCTGGGCCGTGAGCAGGAGAAGAAAACCCTGGGCTACGCAGTACAGGACGTGAAAGGCGCTGAACTCACGCAGGCCCGCGAAACCAACGTCGTTAACTCGCTGCAAGGCAAGCTGGCCGGCGTGCAAATCTCTAACAGCCAAGGCGCAGTGGGCAGCTCGTCGCGGATTGTAATTCGCGGAGCAAAAGGCATCGGTAGCGGCAGCCAGCCTCTGTTTGTGGTGGACGGTCAGCCCATCAGTAACTCTTCCTCTTCTACCAGCGGCCCTGGTGGTGGTGTCGATTATGGCAACGCGGCTTCGGACATCAACCCGGACGATATTGAGAGCATTTCAGTGCTGAAAGGGGCTAATGCTTCGGCGCTGTATGGTTCCCGCGGGGCCAATGGCGTGGTCGTCATCACCACCAAGTCGGGGCGTAAAGCCCGTGGCTTGGGTATTGCCATCAACAGCACTACCACCCTAGAAAACATACTTAGGCTGCCCGACTACCAAAATGAGTACGGCCAGGGCAGCGGCGGCGAGTTTGAGTTTGTTAATGGCCGAGGTCGTGGCACCAACGACGGTGTAGACGAAAGCTGGGGCCCCCGCCTCGACGGTCGTCTTATTCCGCAGTTCAACTCGCCGGTAGTGAATGGCGTTCGGCAGGCTACTCCCTGGGTCGCGCATCCCGACAACGTGCGTAATTTCTTCGAGACAGGCCGCACGTTCACCAACAATATTGCGCTGTCGGGTGGCAACGACAAGGCTGGCGTACGCCTGTCGTACACCAACCTGAATCAGACCGGTATTCTCCCCAACACTTTCTTGCGTCGCAATACGTTGAACCTGAACGGGGGAGCCGACCTGACCGACAAGCTGAAGTTCAGCACCAACGTCAGCTACGTACAGAACCGGGGGCGTCGTCCGCAGCTGGGCTACAGCAGCCAGAACGTAATGCAACAGTTCGTGTGGTTTGGCCGCCAGGTTAATATTGCCGAGCTGAAGGATTACAACAGGGGTGGCCAGAAGTACAACTGGAACTACAACTACCACAACAACCCGTACTTCACGCTCTACGAAAACCTGAACGACGACCGTCGGGACCGGGTAATCGGCAACATTACGCTGAACTACTCGCCCACCTCATGGCTGACGCTGACGGGCCGCACCACCAACGACTTTTACAACGAGTTTCAAACGCAACGGATTGCGCCTGACGACATCGAGCACAGCACGCTGGATGATTACACAGAGCGAAAAATCTACCTGCTGGAGCGCAACACCGAGTTTTTGGCCACCGTCAACCGTAACCTCACGGAAGACCTGAACCTGGATTTCCTGGTGGGCGCCAACCGCCGCGACTTCCGTAATGAAATCAGCTCGACTGCTGCCCCCGACCTTGCCGTGCCTGAGCTGTATTCCTTAAGCAATTCAGCCAACCCGCTGATTGCCGACAGCGACCTGTTCCGCAAGCGGGTGAACAGCTTGTATGCTTCGGTGAAATTTGGGTATAAAGACTTTGCGTTCTTGACCGGTACTGCCCGAAACGACTGGTCGTCCACGCTGCCCGACGGCAATAACTCGTATTTCTATCCATCCGTAGACGCTAGCCTAGTACTCACGGAAGCCTTCGGAATCCAGAGTAACACGCTGTCGTTTGCCAAGCTGCGCGGCGGCTATGCCTTGGCTGGTAACGACACCGACCCGCTTCTCCTGGTCAACGTGTTTCCGACCAACGGCCAGCCCTATGGTCCCAACCCCGTCCAGACCGTTTCTAATACGCTGTACAATCCGGCGCTGAAACCAGAGCGGACCCGGTCGGCGGAACTAGGAGCGGAAGTTCGGGTCTTTGAGAACCGCGTGGGCCTGGAAGTCACGGCGTACCGTAATGTCACCTTCGACCAGATTATCCGTCTGCCTGTGACGGCCGCCACCGGGTATACCCGGCAGCTGCTCAACGCCGGCGAAATCTCGAACAAGGGAATTGAGACGATTCTGACTGTCTCGCCGCTGAGGGCCGAAAGCGCGTTTCAGTGGAACCTGACGGCCAACGTTGCGGCCAACCGCAACCGCGTGGAGAGCCTGGCCGAGGGCCGGGACACGTACGTGCTTGGGGGAACCTGGGGCCTGAACGTGGAAGCGCGGGTAGGACAGCCTTTTGGAGCCCTCTTTGGCAATGGCTACCTGCGGGTTCCTGATGGCCCCTATCAGGGCCAGGTGATCTATGAGGACGGTATCCCACTTACCGACCCGAATCGTAAAGTGCTGGGCAACTTTACGCCGGATTGGTTTGGGGGCCTGAACAACGAGTTCCGCTACAAAGGAATTCTGTTCAGCTTCCTGATTGATACCCGCCAGGGCGGTGAAGTGTACTCCGTGACCAACACCTGGGGCAACTATGCTGGCGTGCTTGAAACCTCGCTGCCCGGCCGTGAAGGCGGCGTGATTGGCCAAGGCGTCAAGCAAAACGCGGACGGCACGTACAGTCCGAACGACGTGGCAGCAGATGCCGAGACGTATTATAAGGAAACGTACATCAACTCGCTCCACGAGCCCAGCGTGTACGACGCCTCGTTTACCAAGCTGCGGGAAGTGAAGCTGGGATATCAGTTGCCGGCCACCCTGATTGGCAAGACGCCATTTAAGGCTATTGGTGTTACGTTTGTGGGCCGCAATCTACTGATCATCAGTTCTAAAGCTCCTAACATCGACCCCGAAACGTCCTTTAACAGCAGCGACGTGCAGGGTTTGGAGTTCGGACAAATTCCTTCCACCCGCAGCTTCGGCCTCAACCTGAATCTGACTCTGTAAGAACTGTTTCGACTGAATTCGCTGTTTCGGTGGCGAATTCGCTACAGACCTCCTCATGAACTTTTCTCGATATAAAAAATTGGCGCTAATCCTGCCCATGGTGTTGGCCTTGGGTGCCTGCGAACAGGATTTTGATGAAATCAACACGAACACCAACGACGCGGAGGTTGGAACTCCGTCGCTCATTCTAACTAATGCGCAACGCTCCAATGTAACGCGCTACTGGGATGTAGAAGCAAATATGGATGGGGGGCTGCTCATTGTGCAGCACTGGGCCAAAATTCAGTACACTAATGAGGACCGGTACGCTTTTCGGACCGGCTCTTATCAGAATATCTGGGACGGCTTTTACGCCGGCGGCCTACAGGACTTCAATAAAGTCATCAGCCTGGGGCAGGAGCAAGACCATAAAGGCTACCAAGCAGTCGGCCTGATTATGCGCTCCTGGCTTTTCTCACTGCTGACGGATATGTACGGCGACATTCCCTACTCCGAAGCGCTGCGCTTGCAGGAAGGAAGTGCTTCTCCGAAGTACGATAAGCAGGAAGACGTTTATCGTGGCCTGCTAACGGACCTGAAAACAGCCGCCGACATGATTAACTCGAACACGCCTGCTGTTCAGGGTGATATTATGTATGGGGGCAGTATGATGCAATGGAAAAAGTTTGCCAACTCCCTTCGTTTGCGCCTGGCCATGCGGGTTGCCGATGCCGATGCCGCTTTGGCGCGTACCCATGCTGCTGAAGTGCTGAACAGCGGAGTACACTTTACCAGCAATATCGACAATGCCCAGGTAGTATACCTGAGTACGACGTTCCCGAACAACAATCCCGTTCACGAGAACCGGAAAACCCGTGACGACCACCGCATCAGCAAAACCATAGTTGACAAGCTGACGACTTTAAAAGACCCACGTCTGCTGGTTTATGCTGACTCTGTAGTGTTGCATCGCCCGGGCCGGTCATGGTTTGTAGGAGTTCAGAATGGCTTGACTAACACGCAGGCTGCGACCCTGGGTTTGGATAGCACTTCCCTCGTCGGCGACTACTTCAGAAGGGAAACCGCGCCTGCCGTCATTATGACGTATGCGGAGGTACTGTTCTTCAAAGCAGAAGCCATTGCCCGCGGCTTTGTAAGCAACGGAGTTGCAGCTACTGAATACCAGAATGCCATTCGCGCTTCGATGAGCCAATTTGGCATTGCGGATGCAGCTGCTGTCACCACCTATTTGGCTCAACCTAGTGTGGTATACAATGCCGCCAACTACAAGCAAAGCATTGGCGAGCAGAAGTGGATTGCCCTGTTTGGCCAGGGCTTGGAGGCTTGGTCGGAATGGCGCCGGCTGGATTATCCGCAGCTGACTGTAGCACGCAACCCCGTGGCCGCCGCTGGTGGCAGGATTCCGGTGCGATTCATCTACCCTGCTCAAGAGCAGTCGCTGAACCAAACCAACTACAACGAAGCAGTTGCCCGCCAAGGTGCCGACCGACTCACGACTAAGCTGTGGTGGGATAAGTTTTAATCTCTCACTTAGGTAACTAGTACAAAAGCCCTCGAAATTCTTCGGGGGCTTTTTGCATCATTCCTATATAGTAGCCTGCTCTACGTTTTGTAGCTACTTTTCTTCTTTCATCCGCGCATCCATTTCACACATGCCTCACTTATCGGCTCCTTTCTATTATCAGTTAACCAGCAAACTGAAAGCCGGATGGGGACTGCTGTGCACACTGATTATGTTGGTCTTTCAGACGCAGGCGCAGAAGGCAGAGCAGCTTACATATGGTCAGCATATAGCCCCTATTCTTCAAACCAACTGCGTGCCTTGCCACAAGCCTAACGGAGCAGGCCCCTTCCCGCTGACTACTTATGCGGAGGTGAGCCGGCATAAACAAACAATTAAGGCCGTCACGAAGAGCCGGTACATGCCGCCCTGGAAGGCAGATCCGCATTACGTTTCGTTTGCCAATGAGCGGCGCCTGACGGATCAGGAAATCAACCAGATTCAACGCTGGGTAGATGCGGGCGCACCACAGGGACCTAAGCTGCGCAGTCCTCAACCCGTTACTCGGTCTTTTGCCGGGACGAAAACCACGCCCGACTTGGTGCTGAAACCCAAAAAAGTCCTGGAGATAAAGGGGAACGGGATGGAGACATTTGTCATGTTCAAAATTCCCTTCGAGCTACCGGCAGGACAAGCGGTTCAGGCCATAGAATTTATTCCCGGCAACCGGCAGCTGCTTCATCACGCCAACTTTGCAGTACAGGCTGTAGAAAACACCATCGACATATACGCTGGCAGCGACTACGTGCTGTCTGACCAATTCCAAACCAACCTGGGCGAGTTTCAGCCATTTATGCAGGAGGTGGTGTATTACGGCGGCTGGATACCAGGTGCCACACCCCAGTCTTTCCCGGCAGGTATCGGGTTTACCATGCCCCGCCGTGGCGTAATTCTGCTTACTGTGCATTACGGCATTGCAGCCAAGGACACCACCGATTGGTCACGAATCAACTTTTACTTTACCAAGACCCCTATTCAGCGGACCATTCAAGCTACCAGTATAGGATCGGGTGGTATCGGGGAAATTGAACCACCTCTTGTTATTCCGGCTGATAGCGTGAAGAAATTTCAGGTTAAGCTAACTACCAGTATGGATTTATCGGTGCTATACGTGTGGCCGCATATGCATTTATTAGGCAAGAGATTTAAAGCGTGGGCTGTAACTCCTCAAGGGCAGCAACTACCCCTGGTAAGTATTCCTGAATGGGATTTTCGCTGGCAAGAGGCGTATCGTCTCAAGCGTTTACTACGCATTCCTGTTGGGTCCACTATTATGGTAGAAGGAGTCTACGATAACACCTCTAGTAACCCTAATAACCCATTTAGCCCTCCAAAAATGGTGATATCTCAAGATTTAATGGAGTCCAGAAGTGAAATGCTTAACTTAATCATACTCTTTCTTCCCTATGAAGCAGGTGATGAACAGAAGAGCAATTGAATAAAATAGCTAAGCGCAACCATAAAATTGACAGAATTTGGTTGAATAAGGTAATCTGTTGTTATTTTTAACGCAAGAAGTACGTTTTCACTCACCTTCCACTTACTACCTCATTTCCATTTCATGAGAAGAAACCTACTCATCGGGCTTCCCTTGGCAGCTATTAGCGTTGTCCAGGGGGTGGCCCAGACCCGGAGCGTCTCCGGGCGAGTAACAGACCGCACTACGGGTGAAGGATTACCGGGGGTTACCGTGTTGCTTAAAGGCACCAGCAACGGGGTATCTACCAACTCGGATGGCACATTTACTCTGTCAGTGCCGCAAGAGGGTGGCACCCTTGCCATTAGCTCCGTAGGGTACATTTCGGTTGAAAAATCGATTGGCTCAGACAGCCAGATCAATGTTGGGCTTTCTCCGGACACCAAGCAGCTCAGCGAAGTAGTTGTAACTGCACTTGGCCGGGAGCAGGAGAAAAAAGGCCTGGGCATCTCCGTTGCCGAGATAAAGGCCGAAGAGTTGGTGCAGGCACGCGCTACCAACGTTGTTAACTCGCTGGCCGGCAAGGTTGCCGGAGTACGGGTGCAGGCGTCCAACGGTATGGTGGGCTCGTCGTCCAACATCTTTATCCGTGGCTTCACGACATTCACTGGCAGCAACCAGCCCCTGTTTGTAATCGACGGCAACCCCATCGACAACAGCGGTGGTGGCAATGCCTTGCAGGCGGGCGTGTCTAACTCCAACCGCGCCGTGGACATCAACCAGGATGACATCGAAAGTGTATCGATTCTGAAAGGTCCGGCAGCGGCAGTTCTGTATGGCTCACGGGCTGCTTCCGGTGCTATCCTGATTACCACTAAGAAAGGGGCTCGGGCCGGTGCCAAAGGGCAGACGATTACCGTACTCTCCAACTACAACGTGGTGAGAGTAGGACGCCTACCCGAATACCAGAACATTTACGGCCAGGGTACGGGTGGAGCCTTCAACGTGCTGGCGCAGGGTTCGTGGGGCCCGCGGGCAACCGGCCAAACCATCACCAACTTCCGGGGTGAGCAGGAAGCCTTTACCATCAGCCCCGATAACGTAGAAAGTATTTTCAAAACGGGCTCCAACTTCCAAAACAACGTTTCGCTGTCGGGCGCTACGGAGCGGACCCGGTATTATGCTTCCTACGGCAACCTGCATGAAGTTGGCATCCTGGACAATAACGACCTGAAGCGGAACACGCTTACCCTGAACGCTTCGGCTAACCTGACGGAAAAGCTGCGCTCGGGTGTCAACGTGATTTATACGAACTCCCGCTCCAAGCGCACACCGCAGGGTAACCAGCTGTCGAACCCGTTCTTCCGTTCCTGGTTCCTACCCCGCACGTATGACCTGCGCAAGTACCCGTTTGAACTATCAACGAACGGGGGCCAGCAGACGCTCAACTCGCCCGGCGGTACGCCTAACGTTAACAACACGTGGTACAGCAATGATGATAACCCACTGTGGACCATCAAAAACAACGTGTATAACGATGAGGTGAACCGTGTAGTAGGTAACGCCAGTATTGCTTACGATTTCACTGACTGGCTATCTGTTGATTACCGCATCGGCACGGACGTGTCAACCCAAGGCTACCAACTAGTGAGCCCCAGAGACAGTCGCGCTAACTTCATTGATAATACGCTACCCAGTCTAGTTGGCACTATCCGGGAAGGCACTCTAAATCGGCGGGAGTTGAATTCTTACTTCAACATCAACCTGCGGCGCAATATCACGGAAGATTTGGGGATACGCCTGTTGCTAGGAAATGAAATCAATCAGCGTCGTAGCACGGAAGTGCGCGTAACTGGCACTGATATCCAAGTTCGGGGCTTCAATAACATCAATAACACACTCACCTATTTCCCTTTGGGTGAACGTTTTGAACGCCGCTTGATTGGTGTGTACGGTGACTTACAACTTGACTACCGAAAATTCGCTTTCCTAAACCTCACAGGCCGCAATGACTGGTCTTCTACCTTTAACCCAGATAAGCGTTCTTACTTCTATCCCAGCGCATCAGGTAGCTTAGTGCTGTCTGAGGCCTTTTCTGGCTTAAAAGACTCGAAGTATTTCTCTTTGCTGAAGGTTCGTGGGGCAGTAGCGCAAGTAGGCCGGGAAGCCCCGGAGTACAGAACTCAAACCTACTACAACCCTGAGGGACCTGCCGACGGCTTCGGCCCGGCGATTCAATTTCCATTCCGCGGATTTACCGGGCAAACGTTTAGCAGCACCGCCGGCAATGCCAATCTAGGTCCGGAGTTCACCACAACCTACGAAGTTGGTACCGACATCGGCCTGTTCAACAATCGGGTAACCCTTGAGGCAACGTACTTCAACCAGCGCAGCCGCGACATCATCTTTGAGGTGCCAGTAGCCGGGGCCTCGGGCTTCACCAACATCTTCCAGAATATTGGCAAGATGGAGTCGAAAGGTTTTGAAGTACTGCTCAACTCGACGCCGGTTAAGATTGGAAGCTTCACGTACAGCAACTCCTTCAACTGGTCACGCATCCGCAACAACGTGTTGTCACTGGCTCCCGGTGTTGACCAAATCACGCTGGGTGGCTTCACTACGCCAAGTACCCGCCTGATTGCCGGCCAACCGTACGGGGTTATCTTCGGCTCCGTTTTCCAGCGTGCCGCCGATGGCCAGCTGCTGGTTGATGCCAACGGCCGTGCCCAGTTGGCCCTCGACAACAAAATTGTTGGTGACCCCAACCCCGACTGGACGGGCGGTATCACTAACACCTTCACGTGGAAAGGGTTGTCGCTGAATACGCTGCTGGATATTCGCTACGGCGGCGACATCATCTCGCGTAACGTGAGCGACCTGCGTCGCCAAGGCGCTGCCGAGGAAACTGCGGACCGCGACCGACTGTACGTTATCAAAGGGGTTACGGCCGATGGCCGTCCTAACACCACCCAAATTCGGGCCGAAGACTACTTCAACGACATGTATGGTTTCGGCCGCGCTGAGTTTGTCGTCTTCGATGCTTCTTGGCTCCGTCTACGGGAGGTAGCCCTGACCTATGCTCTGCCCAAAACGTTACTGGACAAGACCTTTATTGGTGGAGTTGAACTGGGAATCAATGCCCGTAACCTGTTCCTGTACGCCCCGAACGTACCGCACATCGACCCGGAAGTTAATGCCCAAGGGGTAAGCAACTCGCAAGGCCTGGAGTTTAACGCGCTACCCCAATCCCGGACGTACGGTGCCTCGCTGCGCATGACTTTCTAACCATTTAATTTTTGCTCCTACATGCGATTCCCTCGCTTCACTAAATACCTGGCTCTAACAGCTTCGTTGGGACTGCTGGGCTCCTGCGACGATTTCCTGAACGTCAATCAGAGTCCTAACTCGGTGCTGAACCCGCAGCCTACCAACATCCTGGTATCGGCTGAGACGCAGCTGTCCTTTTTGATGGGTTCCGACATCCACCGTTACAGCTCACTGTTCGTTCAGCAGTTTGCCGGCCAGGGCGGGTTAGGTACCCAGACGGTCGAGTTTGACCGCTACAACATCACAGCCACAGACATAAACAACCTGTGGCGCACCAACTTGTACGGCGGCGCTCTGGCTGACGCCCAGAAGCTTATCACGCAGACCGAAAGCACCAGCCCCGCGTACTCAGGCATCGGCAAAATCATGCAGGGCTTTTTATTCGCTATTGCAGCCGATGCCTTTGGCGACGTGCCCCTGGAAGATGCGCTTAAGTTCGAGGAAAATGTGAAACCCCGCTACCAGTCATCGGAGGCGGTGTATGCAGGGGCTCTGGCTTTGCTAGATGCCGGTATTGCTGACTTAGGTAAGAATTCTACCCTTAAACCTGGTGCGGATGACCTTATCTACAATGGAGACCTCGACAAGTGGATCCGGTTTGCCAACACGGTTAAGCTTCGCCTGTTCATCCACCACTATCCTAAGCTGAGCAGTCAGGCTACTACGCGTATCAACGCGCTGCTGTCCAGCAATGCGTTGCTTATGCGGAACGTGGGTGATAACTTCCAGATGCGGTTTGAAGCCACTTCAGGCCGCCAGAACCCCATCGACCAGTTTGAGAACCGTCGTCAGAGCACGTTTTTCCCCAGCACGACGCTGGTGAACTTAATGAACTCGACAAACGATCCACGCCGGCCGACTTATTTCACCTTAGCTCCTAGCTCCACTCAGTATATCGGTGTGCAAAATGGAACGGGTGTGGTTCAGGCCGTGAATTTTTCGCGCATGAACACGTATTTGCGCGGTGCGCTGACCGGCACTGCGTATGCGGGCGATGCGCCAATACGCATGTTCACGTACGCTGAATATCAGTTCATTTTAGCTGAGCACAATCTGCGGACTGGTAATGCGCCCGTAGCTCGCACTTTCTTTGAAAATGGAATTCGTGCTTCTATGGAAATGGCTGGTGTAGCAGCGGCTGATGTTACAACCTATGTAACAGCCCGCTCAGCCGCCTTTGCTGCTGCTACTGCCCAAGCCGACGCGCTTCGCCTGATCATTGAGGAGAAATTTGTTGCCAACTACGGAGTAGCTATGGAGCCTTGGTCTGACTGGCGCCGCACAGGCTTCCCAGCCCTTTCACTGGCTTCAAACGCGGTGCTAGCCCGGATTCCACGCATTCTCCCGTACTCGGACCTCGAGCGTGTTACCAATCCGGAGAACACGCCTGCCCGCACCCCTGCCGACCTGATTACGCCGAAAGTATTCTGGGATCCAGGTCAATAATTTCCTCTTTAAAACATACTGCTTCATGAAAAAGCACTGGCACTATTTCTTCTTTCTTTTTCTCGCATTTATTACTCTAAGTTCTTGCGAAAAAGAAGAGCCGGACTTGGAAGATGCTCCCCGCACCAATATCATCTTTAATGATAATATTGATCTAGGTGCTGCTGACTTTAGACTCAATACCCCCGTCACGCTTAAGATTACCTTGCAAGGTGAGCAGCCAACATCTTTGAAAGTTGTAAGCCGCTACTTGGTCGGCTCCACAGTTCGCTTGGTTGACGTTGCCACTCTCCCGGTAAGCAATGGGACGGCTACTCTCAACGTGCCGGCCTCCGCCTTGCGAAATACAGCTGATGGCCCAGTGGTTGGTGCTGGCACGAACCCAAATTCCAGCCGTAGTGCAAACACGTATACGTTACTTGTTCAAGCCACACTTGCCGACGGCCGCGTTGAGCAGCGAACCTTTACGGCGGTAGTGGTGCGTTAAAAGCACGACCTTTTCAACTTTGTATTTAGAAAGGTCCTGACTCTAATAGTCAGGGCCTTTTTTCATTAAAACTGTTAATTTTAATTATTAAAATAGTACAACATTCTTTATGATTATTTACATAATATGGCCTCGTGAGAGGGTATTATCATTATACTTAAATATTTATTACTACTTGATTTTATAATATTATCATTTAATCGATGTATTCTTTACGCTTTTGTTACTTATTTTTGTTTAATTGACTTGTATCCCCTAACAAAACACACCTTTTCATGAAAAAAAACTTACTAATCGGGCTATCCTTGGCTGCAATAAGTGTGGTCCAGGTTTCTGCCCAAACTCGTACCATCTCTGGGCGGGTTACTGACCGCACCACAGGTGAAGGGTTGCCAGGAGTCACAGTACTGGTTAAAGGCACAACCAATGGGGTTTCGACTAACTCAGATGGAACCTTCTCACTTACTGCACCGGCTGATGCCACCACGCTCTCGTTTAGCTCGGTTGGCTACATAGCACTGGAGCGGCCTATTGCCGAGGGCGCCATCAACGTGGCTTTGGCCCCAGACACCAAGCAACTCAGCGAGGTAGTTATCACGGGTTTCGGTGGTTCTCAAGAGCGGCGAACAGTTACAGGGGCTATTGCATCAGTAAAAGCGCAGGAAGTAGAGAACCTGCCTGTTGCCAGCGTCGATCAGGCGCTGCAGGGCCGAGCTGCCGGGGTGCAGATTTCGCAAAACTCCGGTACTCCTGGCTCGGGCATTTCCGTGCGAATACGCGGTGCTGGTTCCATCACAGCAGGTAGCGAACCGCTTTACGTGGTGGACGGTATTCCTATTAACACAGGTAGCTATTCCAGCGTGGGCGTTGGCAACCAACAAACAAATGCGCTGGCTGACTTGAACCCGAACGACATTGAATCATTCGAGGTATTAAAAGATGCTGCTTCCACGGCTCCGTTCGGTTCGCGTGGGGCCAACGGCGTAGTAATCATTACCACCAAGCGTGGCCGGGCGCAACAAACACGCGTCAACTTCAATTACTACACTGGCTTTGCCGAAACCTGGCGCCGTGTGCCTGGTCTGACTGGCCAGCAGCAGACGGAACTGTTCCTGGAAATGGTGCAGAACCGTTACCCACGCAACGCGCAAGGACAGATTATTGCCTCCAACATCAGTGCTCTGCCGTGGCGGAGCTACGCGGACTTAGCTGCGTTTAACTTCAGTGAAGCGAGTACCCGCAACAATGGTGGTGTGCTGGAAGCCGTCGACAACGGTGACGGTATCCGCGACGTGTCCGTATTCCAGAATCCTAGTACTGCACCGAGCACCAACTGGCAAGATGAGATTTTCCGTCGTGCTCCGGTCAGCAACTACGAGATATCATTTGCGGGTGGAAACGAAAAAACCCGATTTCGTATGTCGGGTGGCTTCTTTGATCAGAAAGGCATCATCATTGAGTCGGGCTTCAAGCGGTTAAGTGGCCGTTTTAACCTAGACCACAATGTCAGCACCCGTGTCCGGACGGGCTTCAGCATCGGGGTTAACCGGGCTTACAACAACCGCATTCAAAACGACAATAATATCAATGGAGTATTAAGTGCAGCCGTACTGGTGGCCAGTGATATTCCAATCTTCCGAGCCGACGGTAGCTACGCTAAGGACCCTGGCGCCTCCACCGAGAACCCCCTGGCTGCAGCCCGAGAACCCCTCATCAGTGCTATAAACTCGCGCATTATTGGCACCCAGTATACGGAACTAGAGTTCATCAAGAACTTAACTTACCGGGCTACCTTCGGCCTCGACTATATCAATTTTGATGACCGCACGTTTTTCCCGACGACGACAAATACTGGTCGGGGCGTAAACGGCTCAGCCTTCGCGGCGAATACCCAGGACCTAAACTTCAACCACATTAGCGCCTTTAATTACACCAAACTATTCGGGGAGCAGCACAACGTCACGGCGCAGGCAGTAGTTGAATATCAGCAAAGCCGCCAACGAACCATTTCGGCATCAGCAACCAACTTCCCTGGTAATAGTATTCGGGAGTTGACAGCCGGCGCCCAGAAAACCGGAGCCAGCACTACTGGCACTGGCTATAACCTGTTTGGTTCATTCCTGCGGCTCAACTATTCGTTTGCGGATAAGTACTTGATTGGCGGTACTATTCGCCGGGACATCTCGTCTCGTTTCGGCCGCAAAAACCGGGTAGGCTGGTTCCCAGGAGCTTCCATTGGGTGGCGGGTGCTCGAAGAAGGCTTCCTGAAGGATAAGACGCCGATGAGCGAGCTGAAGCTGCGTGCCAGCTATGGTTCCAACGGAAACCAGGACATTAATAACTTTGCTGCGCTGAGCCTGATTAGCCCCGGTGCCAACTACAACGGTGTGGCCGGTCTGTCACCCTCTCAATTGGGTAATGACCTGTTGACCTGGGAAAGCTCAGACATGATAAACGTTGGTCTTGACCTGGGTTTCTTCGACAACCGCTTACTGTTTATCGCTGACGCCTATCGCCGGGACGCCAGGGAGTTGCTACTCACCCAAACTCTGCCCAGCAACTCCGGCTTTTTGGGCGTGCTGAGTAACGTTGGCAAGCTGCGTAATCAGGGTTTGGAGCTTAGCCTGACCACGGTAAACGTGCGCAACGCCCAGGAAGGAGGGTTTGAGTGGAATACCAACTTCAACCTTACGTTCAACCGGAACGAGGTACTGCGATTGGCTGGTCCACCGCAGGGCGCTGGTTTTGCCAGCTGGCTGGAAGTAGGCCAGCCGCTCGGAGCCTTCCGTGGCTACCGGGTAGAGAAAATCTTCCAGACTCAGGAGGAAATTGACGCGCTGGACCGGGCCGCCCAGGCTCAGTATGGGGCCACAGCCCGTTACCAGAGTGCCGCTACCCGGCCAGGGGACATTAAGTTCCGGGATATAAATGGCAGAGACGCTAACGGCAACCTAACCGGACAGCCGGACGGTCTCATTACGGGTGACGACCAGGAGATTCTGGGCAGCGGGCAGCCCGATTTCTTTGGCGGCGTAAACAACACGCTGCGCTACAAAGGCTTCGACCTGACAGTGTTTGTGCAGTACCAGTACGGCAACGAGGTGTATAACAACACGCGCGCCTTCTCTGAAGGCATGAACGGGGTGTTTGGACAGAGTGCTACAGTGCTAAACCGCTGGACACCGAACAATACTAACACCGACATTCCGCGAGCAGTGCTGGGTGACCCCAATAACAACCGCCGAGTATCTGACCGGTTTATTGAGGATGGCTCGTACGTACGCCTGCGCAATGTGCGCCTGGGTTACTCACTGCCCCGCGCCCTAGCTTCCCGGGCGCGCCTGAATAACGTGAGCCTGTACGTGCAGGCTCAGAACCTACTAACGTTCACGGACTACTCCGGCTTTGACCCTGAAGTAAACACGTTCAGTGGCAGCAACATCTCGTTGGGCACCGATTTCCTGACGTTCCCGCAAGCCCGTTCTTACACGGTTGGCGTAAACTTTGGTTTCTAATCCAGCTTCTCCTTCTTTATGAATACAACACCTTTGTTGCGGGCAGTTGCTTCTGCCGCTTTTCTACTTACTCTGGGCTTCGGCGTCTCTTCCTGCGAAGAGGTTGTGGATATCAAGCCGCTGAACAGTCTGGATGCAGACGCCGGCTTTCAGTCGCCGGAAGACGTGCAAGCCGGCCTAATTGGCGCCTACGATGCCTTGCAGAGCGTCAATTATTGGGGGCTACGCTACCAGCTATTTGCAGAAATGGGGGCCGATAATGTTCGTCACCGTGGTACGTTCCCCTCATTTGCCCAAATTTTCAATAATCAAATTCTGTTTGATAATGTTGAGCTGACTAACATCTATAATACCATTTACGCTGGTATTAACCGCACTAACTATGTTATTCAGCAAGCTGAAAAGTTTTCGTCCACCAGTACATTCAACAAGCAACAGATAATTGCGGAAGCTCGGCTTCTCCGGGCTTTCCACTACATGAACCTGCTGGGCTACTGGGGCGGAAAGCCGGAGGGCTACGGCTTCCCCGATGGCTTGGGCGTTCCGGTTCGACTTACGCCTACCATCACTCCCGCTGATGCAACGCCCATCGGCCGCAGCTCTGAGCAAGAGGTACTAAGCATTATCAACGCTGATATCGAGTTTGCCATTGTCAACCTGCCCGCTACCCGTCGGGGAGTATTTGTGGGTCAGCCAGCCGCTAATGCTCTAAAGGCCCGTCTGGCCTTACGCAACCGCGACTATGCTACAGCTGCCGCCGCCGCCGCCACGGTACCTGTGCTTACGTTGCCAGTCGATTACGAGTCGATGTACACGGCCAAAAACAGCTCGGAGTCGATCTGGGAAATGAACTTTGACCCAACCGACGCAAACTCACTGGCGTTCTTCTATTTCCCAGCGGCCAACGGCGGCCGCACGGAAGTGGCGTTTACTACTTCCTTACAACAGGCTCACGAAGCCGGTGATCGGCGGCTGACAGTTAATGCAGCTGCTTCGCCCGCGGGCACAACGCGTAAGTACACGCGCCCAGCCGGCGACGACAACGTTATCCTGATTCGTTACGCGGAAGTACTGCTAACACGTGCCGAGGCACTGGCTCGTATTGGCGGCGCAGCAAACCTAACTACGGCCGTTGGGCTACTCAATCAAGTCCGGACCCGGGCTGGCCTGGCAGCACGAGTTGTTACTACGCAGGATGCCTTAATTGCTGATATCCTGCGCGAACGGCGGGTAGAACTGGCGCACGAAGGCTTCCGCTGGTTCGACCTGCGCCGCACGGGTACGGCTCTTGCTACTGTTCCGAGCCTAGCTGCATCCAATCAGGCTTTCCGGTTGTTGTGGCCTATCCCGCAGCGAGAAATTCTGAACAGTAATGGGTTGATTCAACAAAACCCGGGTTATTAACTAGTAATTAAATCTGTAGAAAAGGCCTCACGCATGTGCGTGGGGCTTTTTCTCTTACAGTGTATCCACTCTAAGCACCACATCCTCTCCCACCCGAGCCGGGCGTTGCAGCCAGGCAACGATTTTTTCTGCTACCTCATCTGGCTTGGCCAGTTTGCTTTCTGCGTGGAAGGCCCTGAACTTGGCGGCTTCGCTGAAGCTGTGGGCATCGGCGTGGCGGATGTGCTCTTGCATGGTGGTGTCGAGGATGCCGGGGGCGAGGCTGCGGATGCGGATGTTGCTGCCGCGCAGGTCCTGCTCCTTTTGGGCGGTACGGGTGAGGGCGTCGAGGGCGGCTTTGGAGGCGGAATAGGCGCCCCAGCCATCGACGGCGCGCTGGGCAGCACCGCTGCTGATGTTGAGAATGGTGCGCGGAATTGTCAAGCCGCCGTAGGCGCTGAGGAAGGTGTTCATCAGCATGGCGGGGGCCACCACATTGACATCGAATACAAACTCAAAGTGCTCATTCTGGTGCTCCCCCAGATAGCCGATTTCGCCCAGCACGGCGGCATTGTTGATGAGGGTAATGCTTTCCGCATCGGGCCAGCGGGGGACTACTTTGTGCAGGTTGTTTTGCACGGCCAGCATGTCTGATAAGTCAAGTGGCTGGTGGTGGTACCGCGCGTGCTCGATGGTGGCATGGCGCGATACGCCAATAACCGAGGTATTGGACTGGCGCAACACGGCTTCGGCCAGGGCCTTGCCCAGCCCACGGCTGGCACCGGTGATGATGTAGTAGTGCATAGAAAGAGGGTGAAGTAGGTACCGGGAAATACGGTGAAAATGAGAAAGAGGCAGACTGAGCTGCCTCTTTAGTTGGCGGGAATAGCTGCGTGATGTCACGCCATGTAGCGCCGCAGGATTTTGTCGACGCTTTCTATAGAATGTATTGGCTTAGGTCACGGTTGCGAACCATGTCGCGGAGGCGCTCTTCTACCAGGTCGCGGGTGATAAGAATGCGGGCGTGGGGGCCGATGCGGTCTGGCACGTCGAACAGAATGTCGTTGAGCAGGCGGCTCATGACGGTGTGCAGGCGACGGGCCCCGATATTTTCGACTTCGCTGTTGACCTCAAACGCAATTTCGGCCAGGCGCTCCAGGCCAGCTTCGTCGAAGCTAAGCTCCACTTGCTCGGCTTGCAGCAGGGCTTCGTACTGCTTGGTGAGGGCGTTTTTGGGGTCTTTCAGAATGCGGAAAAAGTCGTCTTTAGTGAGGCTTTGCAGCTCGACGCGGATGGGAAAGCGGCCCTGCAACTCCGGAATCAGGTCGGAAGGCTTGCTGACGTGGAAGGCGCCGGCGGCAATGAACAGGATATGGTCGGTGTGGACGATGCCGTACTTGGTGCTCACCGCCGAGCCTTCCACGATGGGCAGCAGGTCGCGCTGCACGCCTTCACGGCTCACGTCGGGGCCACCGCCGCCCTTGCTACTGCGGCTGGCTACTTTGTCGATTTCGTCGATGAAGATGATACCGGCGTTTTCGGCGTGACGGATGGCTTCGTCCTTCACCTCGTCCATGTCGATGAGCTTGGCAGCTTCTTCATCGAGCAGAATCTTGCGGGCCTCGGCAATGGTGACTTTGCGCTTGCGGGTTTTCTTGGGCAGCATGGAGCCCAGCATGTCTTGCAAGCCAGCCATAGAAGCCTCATCGAGGCCCGCGGGGCCACCGATGACGCCAATGCCGGGCGCGTTGCTTTGCTGCACCCGAATATCGATTTTTCGGTCGTCCATCTCCCCGGCCCGAATTTTTTCCCGAAACCGCTCCCGGGTCCGCTCATTCAGCTCGTAGTCAGAAGTCGGCGTTTCGGAGTCAGCAATAGGGAAGCCCAGCGCCGGCTTGGGGGTGTTGCTGGTGGCGGTTACGGGCGGAATCAGGGCGTCCAGAATCAGGTCCTCGACGGCCTGCGCGGCCTGCACTTTCACTTCCTCCTTGCGGCGCTGCCGGACCATGTTCACGGACTGCTCCACCAGGTCGCGCACCATGCTCTCCACGTCGCGGCCCACGTAGCCGACTTCCGTAAACTTAGAGGCTTCTACTTTGGTGAAGGGTGCCCCGGAGATGCTGGCCAGGCGGCGGGCAATTTCGGTTTTGCCCACGCCCGTGGAGCCAATCATCAGAATGTTGTTGGGCACGATTTCGCGCTGCATTTCCAGGGGGGCGTGCAGGCGGCGCCACCGGTTGCGCAGGGCAATGGCCACGTGCCGCTTGGCGTCGTGCTGCCCAATAATGTACTTATCCAGCTCGGCGACAATCTGAGCCGGGGTTAGGAATTCGGCTGAATCCAACATAGTGCAATAGGGTAGGTAAAAGAAACGGCAGGTTGGCAGAGTACCCACGGAAGCCGTCAAAGGTTTGCCCGTTTATAAAAGATCCGCAACCCGCTACGGCTGCTTCTGGAATAACGCGTTAATGTTGCGGGCCACGGTCAGGTAGTTGGCGCCCCCGGCCACGTGGGTCCAGGCGTGGGTGTAGTCGAGCTGGAACTCGCTGAGCCGCAGCATGGCCCCCACCGAAAAGCCTGCCCCACCCGAGGCATTGACCAGGCGCAGCTCGCGGCGCTGCAAGTGGTTGTAGCCCACGCGCAGGTTCAGGTTTTTGCTCAGCAGCAGCTCCCCGCCCACCACAAAGTGGCGCGCAATTTTGTCGCCCAGGCTTTTCTTGGGCTTTACCTCGTTGCCGTTTTCATCGAGCTGCCCGCGCTGGTTGGGGTCGAGGTAGACAATGTCGAGGCGCTGAAGATGGTGGGCGGTGATGGAAAAGCGCAGGGGCAGGTGCTCGGGCTTGAAGGAAGTGCCCAGCTGCACATCGAGCGGCATAGGCTCCCGGCTGGCACCGGCGTAGGGCTTCAGCTGGTAGCCGGCGTTGCGCACTACCAGGCCCACCGTAAAATCCTGGGCTGGGTGCTTGAACAGGCCGCCTACATCGGCCAGGGCCGCTACCGAGTGGTTGCCGGCTATGCCCGACACGCCCAGCTTGAGCGTGCCCGCCACCGTAATGCTGCCGCTGGTGTACGAATCGGCCACGCTCAGCGCGTACTCATTCACCGAAAACTCGCCGATGACGTTGCCGGCCGCGTCCGTCTCCTCAAACTTGCCATAGCTCATGTACGTCAGCCCCAGGCCGAAGCGGCCGGCCCGCTCGGTGTTGAACACGTAAGCGGTCGTAGCCTGCCGAATGTCGGCCAGATAATCGACATAGCCCAGGGCCAGGCGGCCGTCCATGTCGGCGTGGAGCAGGGCGGGGTTGCCATAGAGCATGGTGCCGTCGGCGTCGCGCGACGACACGTTGACGCCGCCCAGCCCGGCCAGCTTGGCGCTGGTGGGCAGGTTGAGAAAGGAAAAGGCCCGCTGGCCGCCAATTTGCGCCTGGGCCGTCGGGGCCAGCCCAATCAGCACCAGGCTTAGGCCCGCGCCCACCCCCGCAATACGGCGTACTGGTTTTGTCATCAGACGAAATATACAGACCACAGATCAAACAGATGAAGAACGGATAGAACGGATGATGAATGGATAAACAGGATGATGAGCGGATAGAACGGATGATGAATAGACGAAACGCAAGGCGCTAGGTGCGGTCAGACTCCGAGTTGTTGTAGGCTCGTATTAGAAACGAAGGCCGAGGCAAGCAGCATCAGCCTCCGTTTGTAAGCGTCGCCCAGCCGTTTTATCCGCTCATCACCTTTATCCGTTCATCATCCGTTTTATCTGTGGTCTAGTTGACCTCCACGCTGGGCAGCGGCGCCGCAGCGGGCTCGTCGCGGACGACGAGCTTGATGGGGTGGGCTACTTTCTCTTCCAGGAGGGCTACTTTCAATACATCGTCCACGCGGTCGGCATAGTGAATGGTGAGGCCTTTGAGGTAGTCGGCGGGGATTTCGTCGATGTCCTTGCGGTTTTTCGGGCACAGGATAATGTCGCGCACTCCGGCCCGCTTGGCGGCCAGAATCTTCTCCTTGATGCCGCCCACCGGCAGCACCTTGCCGCGCAGGGTGATTTCGCCGGTCATGGCTAGGTGGCTGCGCACCTTGCGCTGCGTAAACACCGAGGCAATGCTGGTGAAGATGGCAATGCCCGCGCTGGGGCCGTCTTTGGGCACGGCGCCTTCGGGGAAGTGGATGTGCAGGTCGTACTGGTCGAAGAGGCGGTAGTCGATGCCCAGCTCATCGGCCCGGCTGCGCAGGTAGCTCAGCGCCGTCACGGCCGATTCCTTCATCACATCGCCCAGCTGGCCGCTGAGCGTGAGCTTGCCCCGGCCCCGGCTCAGTAGACTTTCTATAAACAGAATGTCCCCGCCCACCGAGGTCCAGGCCAAGCCCGTGACTACACCGGCGGTTTCGTTGTCCTGGTACTGGTCCCGGTCGAAGATGGCGGCTCCGAGGATGCGGCTGACGTCCTTGGGCTCCAGCACGGCCGGGAACGACTCTTTCATGGCCTTGCTCTTGGCCAGGTTGCGCACCACGGCACCCAGCTTGCGCTCCAGGCTGCGCACCCCACTCTCGCGGGTGTAGTCGTCGATGACGCGCTGCAAGGCGGCGGGGCTGATGCTGGCATCCTTGGGGCCCAGGCCGTGCTCGTGGAGCAGCTTGGGCCAGAGGTGCTTCTTAGCAATCTGGGTTTTCTCTTCCAGGGTATAGCCGGTCACGTCGATGATTTCCATCCGGTCGCGCAAGGCGGGCTGAATGGTATCCAGGGAGTTGGCCGTGGCAATGAACAGGACTTTGGACAGGTCGTACTCCACTTCCAGATAGTTGTCGGTGAAGGTGGAGTTCTGCTCCGGGTCCAGCACTTCGAGCAGGGCCGAGCTAGGGTCGCCGCGGAAGTCGGAGGCCAGCTTGTCGATTTCGTCGAGCACGATAACCGGGTTGGAGGCGCCGGCCTTTTTAATCTGAGAGATGATGCGGCCGGGCATGGCGCCCACGTAGGTTTTGCGGTGGCCGCGGATTTCGGCCTCGTCGCGCACTCCGCCCAGGCTCATGCGTACGTACTTGCGGCCCAGGGCCTGCGCCACGGAGCGGCCCAGGGAGGTTTTGCCCACGCCGGGCGGGCCGTACAGGCACAAAATGGGCGCCTTCATGTCCTGCTTGAGCTTGAGCACGGCCAGGTACTCAATAATGCGCTCTTTTACCTTTTCGAGGCCGTAGTGGTCGTCGTCGAGGATTTTCTTGGTGCGCTTCAGGTTGAAGTTGTCCTTGGTGTACTCGGCCCAGGGCAGGTCCAGTAGAAACTCCACGTAGTTCAGGCTCACCGGGTACTCGGCGGCCTGGGGGTTGATGCGGGTGAGCTTGTCGATTTCCTTCTCGAAGTGGCGGGCCACGGCCTCGGGCCACTGCTTGTCCTTGGCCCGCTGGCGCAACTTCTCCACTTCCTGGTCGGGGCCATCGAAGCCCAGCTCATCCTGCAAGACCTTGATTTGCTGGCGCAGGAAATAGTCGCGCTGCTGCTGGTCGATGTCGGTGTGGACCTTGGTTTGGATTTCGCGCTTGATTTCCAGCAGCTGAATCTCGCGCAGCATCAATTCCAGCAGCTGGGTGCCGCGCTCTACGCCGTCGTTGGTTTCCAGCAGCTTCTGCTTCATGCCCACCTCCACGTTGATGTTAGAGGACAGAAAATGAGTCAGAAATGCCGGCGACTCAATATTGTCCAGGGCCACCTGGGCTTCCTGCGGAATTTCGGGGTTGAGCTTGAGCATCTTGGCCGCCGCTTCCTTGAGCGACGACACCAGGGCCTTTACTTCCTTGGAGTTTTTATTGGGAAACGCCTCCGAAAAATAGCTCACGCGGGCCGTGAGGTAGGGGGTCGTTTGCACCGGCTCCTCAATCTGAAAGCGGGTCTGGCCCTGGATGATGATGGTGGTATTGCCGTCGGGCAGCACCAGCAGCTTCAGGATTTTGGCCATGGTGCCCACCTGGTAGAGGTCGGGCAGGCCGGGGTCGTCGCTCTGCCCGTTCTTCTGGGCCACCACGCCCACAATTTTATTGCCCCGGTAGGCCTTGCGCACCAGCCGGATGCTCTTTTTGCGCGTGACCGTGACGGGCAGCACCACCCCCGGAAACAGCACGGTGTTGCGCACGGGCAGCAAGGGCAATACGGCGGGCGCATCGTCGCCGGAGAGGGTCTGGTCGGGGTCGGCGGCCACGATAGACACCACTTCGGCAGGGTCTTCGGACATCAGCAGCACAGTGGATAAGGACGATTCGGGTAAAGTAAATTGGCTCATGCAAACAAAAAGAGGCAAAACAAGCGGGCGGACAGGTGCCATAGTGGCAGGGCAGCGGCCCTGCGGCCGTACTTACACCGAAGCGCAGCCCGAAGATACGGATTGGACAAGCGCCGTGCCATGGCTTGCCGGCCGCCGGACGGGCAAAATTTCCGCCAACGCGGCGCTCCGCCGCTGCCGCGCCGGGTCGTGGTGGCAGGCGGCCGGAAAGTGAGGCAGCGCATCAAAAAATGTCTATTTTTGATGCCTTTCGCGCCGGCCGTTGCTGGCGCAGTGCTGTATTTCGTTATGCCGCGTTTTCTCCGCTTTTTTTCTGTTCTTCTGGTAGTTTTCCTGCTGCCGCACCTGGCGTTGCGCGCCCAGCAAAAGAAAGGCACGGCGGCCGGCAAGCTGAGCGTGCGCACCGTGCGCCCCCGCGCCGACGGCACGCCCACTTTCCCGAACGTGAACCGCCTGGCCTATTACCACAATAAAAAAGCCCTGCGCGAGATACAGCGGGCCGAAAAGCGCAAAAACTGGACGGCGGCCCGCAACCTGCTCGGCACTTACGTGGGGCAGTTCGGCATCGAGAATTTCTACCGCGACACCAACCTGCTCTGGCGCCTGGGCCAGCTCTGGGAAAAGGCCGGCAACGCCGACCAGGCCAAGGTATACTACCGCCTGGCCCTGAAACACCGCCGCCAGGACCTTAAAAAAGTACAGCTCTACTACGACTCCCTGGAGCAAAAAGACGCCGACCTATACGTGCCCCTCAAGGTGTACTACGACCTGGTGGAGTACCGCAAGAACATAGCCTCATTTCGGCCGCCCAAGGGCGTGTACACCAGCATGGGCGACGCCGTAAACTCTCCGGCTGAGGACTACGGCCCCACGCTCAACGCCGACGCCAACCAGCTGATCTTCTCCTCCAAGCGCAAGATGCGCGGCATTCACGGCGTGGTGGATGAGGACCTGTACCTGTCAAGGCGGGAGAATGAGCTGTGGACTGATGCCGAGCCCCTGCCCAAGCCCATCAACTCGCCCTATAACGAAGGCTCGGCCTGCATCAGCAAGGATGGCAAGACGCTGTTCTTTGCCCGCTGCGAGTGTCCCACCTGCCACGGCAACTGCGACCTATACGTGTCCACGTTCAAGGACGGGCAGTGGACTATGCCCAAGAGCCTGGGCGCGGGCGTGAACTCCGGAGCCTGGGACTCGCAGCCCACCTTGTCGCCGGGCGAGGACACGCTGTACTTTGCCTCCGACCGGCTCGGGGGCTTCGGGCTGTCCGACATCTGGTTTACGGTAAAGCAGAAGAACGGGCAGTGGGGCCGCGCCCAGAACCTGGGCCCTACCGTAAACACCCGTGAGAGTGAGGTTAGCCCCTTCTACCACCCGCTCTACCACGTGCTCTACTTCAGCTCCCGCGGGCAGCTGCTCAACTTCGGCGACTTCGACATCTACAAAACCTACCGCACGCGGGGCCGCTGGCAGGAGCCCATCAATATCGGGCCGCTGGTGAATGGCAAGGGCTCGGAGTACTATTTCACCATCGACGGTGACTCCAAGAGCCTGTACTACGCCCGCTCGGAGGAAAAGGAAATGAAAAACCTGGACCTCTACTCTTTCCCGCTGCCCATGGAGGCCCAGCCCCTGGCCGTCACCCACGTGGAAGGTGCCCTGATTGACTCGGTGAGCCAGAAGCCGCTGAACGGCATTGTGAGCATCATCGACACCGACAACGGCATTGAGGTAGCCAGCAAGTACCTGCGCGACGACGGTACCTTCGACTTCGACCTGATTGAAGGCTCGCACTACGTGATGCTGATTCAGAGCCCCGACTTTTTCAGCGTGGAGAAGAAGTTTGCGCTGAAAGCCGACACGGTGATGAAGCTGATGACTAACTCGATAGACTACAAGCTGCCGCTCATTTTTAAGAATATCGAGTTCGACCAGGACAAGGCCGCCATCCGGCCCAGCATGCACCCGGTGCTGGACCGCATTGCCGTGTTCATGGTCGACCATCCCACGTTCCGCCTCAGCATCTCGGGCCACACCGACACCAAGGGCGACCCGGATTTCAACATGACCCTCTCGCAGGACCGGGCCGAGGCTATCCGGCGCTACATCGAGCAGAAAGGCAAGCTCAAGCCCAACCGCATCGAAAGCATGGGCTACGGCAGCACCCAGCGCCTCAAGGACATTGAAGCCACCGAAGAAGACGCCCGCACCAACCGCCGCGTAGAGTTCCGGCTGATTAAGCCCGAAGACGATAAGAAGCCGGACGCGGGGGCGGGCAGTGGGTGGTAGGGCCTCACCCCCCGGCCCCCTCTCCCGTGGAGAGGGGGAGCCTGACGACAGTTGTTCTACGCCGCCCTGTCGGCTCCCGCCTCCAGAACGGCTACCTGCCTGTAGTAGCACAGTGGCCGCGTAGCGGCTCAAGGCTTGTAGCCGTCACCCGTAGAGAAATGTAGCGCCGCGTAGCGGGGCAAGAGACGCTTGACCGTTTCTTGCCCCGCTACGCGGCGCTGAGCTTTTTACCTATTTCTATTCTACAAATCTGTAGGCCGCTACGCGGCTGGGAATTCAGTGCCATCTGTATCGGTAGCCGTACTGGAGGCGGGAGCCGACAGGGCGGCGTAGAACAACTGTCGTCAGGCTCCCCCTCTCCGCGGGAGAGGGGGCCGGGGGGTGAGGCCTCACCACTTCACCTCCTGCTTTTCCTGGCCTTCCCGAAACAGCAGGCTTTGCTTGTGGCCGCCGGCGTCGAGGTTGACGATGTTCATCTGGTCGGGGAAGAGGTCGAGCAGGAGGCGGTGGTGCAGGGTGAGGCCGGTGAGGGTAGCCGGGGCTGGCGCTGTGAAGTAGAGCCAGTAGGCGTCGGTTTCCTTCTGCAACCCTACCAGCGTGAGGGGCTGGGCGGGCTGACCGGGGCGCAGGCTGAGCTGCACGGAGCGGGTGAGCAGCCTGGTCAGCAGCGGGTTCAGCTGGGCGCGGGGCGTCACGTCGAGGCGCACGGGAGCGGGTTGGCCTTCCGACAAGGCCTTTTCTAAATCATCCGTGAAGATTTTCAACGCCATTTCCAGGCGCTGCTTCTGCGAGTTGTGGCGCATTTCCAGGATGCTGGCGTGGTAGGCATGGGCCCAGGCCACGGCCAAGGGTAGCAGGAGCAGCAGCGGCAGTAGCAGGCGGCGGGTGACAGGCATAGATGGGGAAGCAAAGTAGCCACGAGAGAAACAGCCGGATACGAAAAGCCGTGCCACCTTCAGCGGGCAGCACGGCTTTGGGGGCAAGGCGTCACAACTTACGGCTTTACAGTGCCAGCTTTTTCAGAATGGGGTTGATAATGAGCGTGAAGGCCATCAGGCCCAGAATCAGCATCATGCCTACCCGCTGGGCATTTTCCAAGAACTTGTCCGAAGGCTTGCGGCCAGCTATTATTTCGTAGAGCAGGAACACCACGTGGCCGCCGTCGAGGGCCGGGATGGGCAGCAGGTTCATAAAGGCCAGCACCATGGACAGCAGCCCGGTGAGCGTCCAGAACCGCAGCCAGTCCCACTTGCCGCCGTACTGCTGGGCAATTTCGATGGGCCCGCCGATGGACTTCCGGAAGGATGCTTCGCCGCTAAAAATCTTACCAAAGGCCTTCATCTGCGTCGTCACCACCCCAAAGGCCTGCTTGGTGCCCACCGGAATCGACTCCAGCAAGCCGTATTCGCGGGTGGCGTAGCGCAACAAGGACTTGGGCATGAAGCCGATTTTTCCGTCCTCATCCACATTCACGCGCAGCGTAACCGGCTGGCCGCCTCGCTCTACCAACAAGGGCGTGGTTTTGCCAGCAGCTTGCTTGAGGGCCTGTTGCAACTCGGGGAAAAACTGAATCTTCTGGCCGCCGACCTGGAGAATCCGGTCGTTGGGTTGCAGGCCGGCGCGGGCAGCAGGGCTGCTGCCTACTACTTCCTTTACCACAAAGGGGTCCAGAGGCAGCACGAAGCCCGACTGCTTGTCGTCGGCGAGGCGGTCCATGAAGTTGGCGGGCACCGGAATATCCACGAGCTGCCCGGCACGGTCTACGGTGTAGTAGGCGTTGGTGCCCAGCACCACGTCGGGGCTGTACACGTCGTTGAACTCCTGGAACGGGCGGCCATTGATTTTCACGATTTTGTCGCCCTGCCGGAAGCCAATAGCCTTGCCCAGGTCGTTAGGTACCACCCCGTAGCGCACCTCCGATGCTGGCAGGTAGCTTTCGCCCTGGGTGTAGGTGAGCAGGGAGAAGATGACGATGCCGGTGATGACGTTCATGATGATGCCGCCCAGCATTACAATGAGGCGCTGCCAGGCCGGTTTGGCCCGGAACTCGTTGGGCTGGGGCTCGGCGGCCAAGCTGTTGGCGTCCTGGGTTTCGTCGATCATGCCGTGGATGGCCACGTAGCCACCCAGCGGGAACCAGCCCAGGCCGTACTCCGTCTCGCCGATTTTCTTTTTGAAGAGGGCGAAGTTGAGGACGTTGGGCAGCGGAAACAGGAAGTCGAAGAAGATGTAAAACTTATCGACCCGAATCTTGAAGTATTTGGCCGCCGCAAAGTGTCCGAACTCGTGCAAGCCCACCAGAATGGAGAGGCCCAGCAGCATTTGCCCGGCCATGATAAATCCTTCCAAAGGAATGAGGGAATTTTAGGTGAATGAGGTGATGAAGGGAGGAGGTGATGAGGTAACAGGTAAATGGTAACAGGTAAACAGTCATGCTGAGCGCAGCCGGAGGCGAAGTCGAAGCATCTCTCCCGCTTCGTTGAACAAGCCCCAGACGAAGCGGTAGAGATGCTTCGCGGGGCTCAGCACGACGGTCTTAACCATTCACGCGTCAGCGTGCCAGATTCCTCGCTGTGCTCGGAATGACACAAACAACGCACCGGCGCCCACAGAAGTGCCGATGGGTCAGACAGCGCGGGCGCGGGCCAGTTCCTGGGCCACGCGGCGCGTTTCCTGGTCGGTCAGCACGTAGTCGTCGAGTGAGGGAGCGGCAAGGTACGAAACCCGCGCGAGGCTCGTTTCCACCACCTCCGACATTTCCAGGAAGCCGATTTCGTCGCGCAGGAAGGCGGCCACGGCTACTTCGTTGGCAGCATTGAGGATGCAGGGCGCGTTGCCAGCCTGGCGCATGGCCTCAAAGGCCAGGGCCAGGTTGCGGAACGTGCCCGTATCGGCGGGCTCAAAGGTGAGCTGGGGATAGTCCAGGAAAGAGAAACGCGGAAACTCGTTGGGCAGGCGCTGGGGGTAGCCCAGGGCGTACTGGATGGGCAGCTTCATGTCGGGTAGGCCGAGCTGGGCCTTCAGGGAGCCGTCCTCGAACTGCACCAGGGAGTGGATGATGCTCTGCGGGTGCACCACCACGTCAATCTGCTCGTTGCGCAGCCCAAACAGCCACTTGGCCTCAATCACCTCCAGGCCCTTGTTCATGAGCGAGGCCGAGTCGATGGTGATTTTGGCGCCCATGTCCCAGTTGGGGTGCTTCAGGGCCTGGGCCTTCGTAACCTGGGCCAGCTGCTCGCGGCTGCGGCCTCGGAACGGCCCGCCCGAGGCCGTAAGGATGATTTTCTCAATCGGGTTCTGCTCCTCCCCTACCAGGCACTGAAAGATGGCCGAGTGCTCCGAATCGACGGGCAGTAGGCGGACGCCGTGCTGGCGCACCAGGTCGGTGATGAGCTGGCCGGCTACTACCAGGGTTTCCTTGTTGGCCAGGGCAATGTCTTTGCCGGCCTGGATGGCGCGCACTGTGGGCAGCAGGCCGGCGTAACCCACCATGGCCGTCAGCACGATGTCGGCGTCGGGGCGGGCGGCCACGTCGGCTAGGGCGGCGGGGCCGGCCAGCACCTCGGTTTCGGGCTGGTGGGCCAGGGCAGCGCGCACCTGGCCCAGCTTGCTTTCGTCGCCGATAACCACGGCGGCGGGCCGAAACTCCTGGGCCTGCTGAATCAGCAGCTCGGCGTTGGAGTGGGCCGACAGCGCCGTGATGGTAAACCGGCCCGGCTGGGCGCGCACCACGTTCAGGGCCTGCGTGCCGATGGAGCCGGTGGAGCCCAGCAAGGTAATTCGTTTAGGAAACGTAGCGGAAGGCATTGAAAAACTTGGTATGCCGGCAAAGGTACAACCCGCGCCGGCTCCGCTATTTTTTCAGCCGCACCGAGCCGCGGCACACGTCGCCTTCCTCGGTACCCGTCACCCAGGCTTGCAGCTGCCGGTTGCGGGCCTGGGTCAGCTCGGCCAGCACCGGGCAGCTGCACATCAGGTACACGAGCCGTAGGTAAGCTGCGTGGCCCCATTGGGCTGTGTAGGGAACAATGCCGTCAGCTGCGCATCCCGGAGCTTGGGTCACGCCACTCGAGAAGCGTCGAAGGTTTACTACCGAATAGCCGTTATCCGCACTGGTTTGCCATTGAACACAGCCTGCTCCCCGGCCCGCTTGCCCGCCAGCGCGGCCATCACCGGCGCGGCCGGCGACACGGCAAATACCTCCTGCCCATCTACCACCAGCTTGCCGGCGCTGATGCTCACGTAGAACCGTCCCAGCGAGGTTTCGACCAGGGCACCGGGCCGCACGGTGTCGCAGGGCGCGGCGGGGTTGAGGCGCTCCAGCTCGGCGTGCAGCTTCAGGGCCTCTTGCAGCTGCACGGCGTTGCGGTTGCGCTCCTCGTGGGCCATGGCGCGGCCGGTTTCGTACTTGTCGCCGGCACTGCTCTTGGTCTCGGAGTTGGCCGATTCCTGGGCGGCCTGCATGGCCTGCTGGGCCGCAGCTATGCGCTGCTGCACGTAGGCCAGGCAGGCGGCGTGAAGGTGGGGTTTGAGGTCGGACACGGCCGCAAAGAAAGCCGCTGCCGGGCAATTGGCAGCTTCAGATGGCTGCCTTTGGTCAGAACGCCACTCCTATAGCCAGGCCCAGCCGGGGTTCCAGGCCATTGTAGAGCTCGGTATTGTCGAAGTCATTCTCAAACGAATCGGTTGTCTCCGCCACGCTGCCGTTGAAGCCCAGGCCTACGAACGGGTCGAGGATGAAGTGCTGCCCTACCCGCCACTGTCTCCCAAACAGAATGCCCACGCCAAACGCCCGCAACGTACCCCGCCGCTCCGTGGGCTGGCCCCAGGTGGCGCAGTTACCGGACGCGCCAAACCAGCTGTCGCAGGGCTCCAGCTTCTCCACCACCCGAAACTGCTGGTAGCGCAGGTAAGGCCCGAGGTAGAAGCCGGTCAGCTGCTGGCCGCCCACATAAAACCGTAGCTCCGGCGTGATGCCGTAACCTTCCACACGAGTACCGCCCAGTATCCGGCCAGTACCCGGCGTGTAAAAGGCATGGAGCTGCAATGAAGTGCCCGGTTTCAGTTGCCGCTCCAGGGCCACGCTGCCGGCCCGCACAACGGGGCTCAGCAGGTTGGTCTTGATGGCGGTGGTTTGGCCGTAGGCGGCACTGGCCCCGCACAGCAGGGCACTGAGGTAAACGGTTTTCATGGCGGCTGAGCAATAAGTACGGTGACCGGCCGGCAGACATTCCGGCCTACCAATCAAAGCTACCCTCAGCCTCCGGGCGGCGCCAACGGCCTCAGAAGCCGCTGGAACCCAGCAGTTGCGAAAAGTGCCTTATGCACCCCATTTGCAGACCACGACTAGCCGTGGCTGGCAGTTTTTGCAACTGCGGCGGGCTCCGTTCCGCTTTCCGCCAATTTTCGGCGCACTTTTTTAGCTGCCCTATGGCCTTAGCCCTCCGATTTTTTCGACGCTGCCAGCTCAAATGGCCTTGGTCGAGCTGTGGTGCAGCAAGGCGGCCTTTACTTGCTCCACCCACTTCTCATTCTGCGGGCTGACTATTACCACCTCGAAGCCGTGCCGCTCTCCTTCCAGCCGTACGCCTTCAGAGTCATCGACCAGCAGATCAATGCCGAAAGTAGGCGGATGCTTGGTACAACTGACCCGTACGTGTCGGTTGTGACGTTGCTGATTCACAACGCCATGCAGCCGGATGCCGTGCAGCCAAAATAACCGCCGAATATGCCACGCACTGCGGTAAGACGTAGTATACACCCATATTTCCCAACCGTGCTGTTGGCAGTGGGCAACGGCCTCTGCTATTCCCTGACGCAGCTCTTCTTCACCCAGCAAACGCGCTAACAGTGGCCAGCGCGGCTGGTCCAATGGAAAGTCATAGCCACAGCGAATAAGCGTATTGTCGAGGTCGAAGGCGAGGCGCATGGGTTAGTGGGTGCCCGGCTTACGCTTTACTTTATCCAGCTGCTTTAAATCAACGGCATCTTTCGCGCGGCCAGTGCTGGCTTTATTTTTCCGTAAATCTGCCAGGCTGATAAAGTTAATGGCTACTCCGTCCCAGACAGTAGGCTCACACGCCGCAAAACAGTCAGTGAACTGTACCCCATCGACCTCACTCAGAATATCGATGCGGATGGGTGCAACGCCAAGCTGTATAATACCTCCGCGTTGCAAGAAATCCGCCTCTTTGTACAGATTGCCAAAGCCGAAAGCCCGCATTACCTGCACCAGGCGCGCCGCGTTATCGGGGTCTATTTCAACCCATATGTTTATATCACCGGTGTGGCGTACGTAGCCGTGGTAGGCCACCGCATAGCCGCCCACTACCATATAGTGCACATTATGCGCGTTTAATAACTCGATAAACTCTTTGTAGTCTTGGTCCAGGGAATTGGCTAGGGTCATGGCGGTAATAGAACCAGAGAGAAGTAGCCCGCAGATGCTCCAATGCTGCCAGTCGCTCCTGCGGGGTTTTGGTCAGCCAATACGCCACGTCCTCGGCGTCCTGGTCATGGTGGAGGGTGGTTTTGCGAGTGGCGGTTCGGTCGAGGCGGAGCATAAGGTAAGATACGGGTTTTATACCTGCTGGGCTATTAGCCTTCACCTGCGTCCTATTATTGATCAGGTAGGGCAGCTTCGCAACTATGCGCTGTAGCATGTAGGCTAAGCGGCGGCGTGAAGGCAGAGCTTAGTGACTACATGCAAGCAAAAGGAGACGTTAGTTTTTCTGGCCGTTCTTCGGAAAAACAGTAATCCAGGAAATTTTGGCGGTAGTAACTATGATAGGAGACTCAAATACCTCATCCGTGTACCTACCAATGTTCTTCTGCCGAGCGAAAGTATATGTGATGGCACTGCCATCTAAAGAAGCCATCTGCAAGTTCTGCCCGTAGTCATCCATCGGGTCCAGTCCAACTTTGATAGACGGAAACGCCACTCGTAGCGCCCCGGAAGTAGAGCCCACGCCAATATTCTTTCGAGTTCGATAGGTAGGATGCAGGGCAGTCAGGCCGCTAATCCTGCCGGGCTTTTCCCAGTCCTCGAAGTATACGAACAGCGGCTGGGTGCCTTGGCTAACTTGAATTCCCTTAGGCTCGTCTCCTTCCCCATACCATCCGTACCTGGCCACGTAGACTCGCACAAACGTGCAGCCTTTGTACAACCTACGCAATTCAACTGTTGGCATTCCTATCCTGGCCTTGCCCACCGAGGCTTCAGTGATAACAGGAGCATCTGGGAATCCAGGGGCCGGTGATGCCACAGTACCGAATGACAGCAACCAGTTTAGTAGTAGGGTGAACATTACAGTTAAAATTGTAACGCTGTGCTTTAAGGGATGATCAAATGCGGCTGGCGCAAATAAAGAGCGTAAGCCACGCCCTCGGCACCTTACCCCGCCGCAAGTAACCCCTTGGCCAGCGTCCGGTCATTACTCAGCCGCGGTACTTTGTTCTGGCCGCCGAGCTTGCCCTGGCTTTTCATGTAGCGCTGGAAGGCGCCGGTGGGTAGGGGCGTGAGTTGCAGCGGGGCCAGGATGTGGCCGCTGAGTAGGTCGTCGTAGTAAACGTTGCGCTGGCGCAGGCCGGTGTCGAGGGCGGCGGCAAAGGCGGCGGCATCGTGGGGCGGGCGGGCGAATTCGATAAGCCACTCGTGGCGGGAAGGCACAGCGGGGTCGTCGCTCACGCGCGGGGCCACGGTGAATTCTACTACCTCCACCTCCGGGTGCTGCTGCATGGCGGCGCGCAGGGTTTGCTCCACTTCTTCGCCGATGACATGCTCCCCGAAGGCCGACAGAAAATGCTTGATGCGGCCCGTGACGACGACGCGGAACGGGTATTTGCTGACGAAGCGCACCGTGTCGCCGAGGCTGTAGCCCCAGAGGCCGGCGTTAGAGCTGAGTACCAAGGCGTACTGCTGGTCCAGCTCCACCTCGGCCAGGGTGAGGCGGGGCGGGTTGGGCTCGAAAAACCGCTCGGCGGGCACAAACTCGAAGAAGATACCGGCATCCAGCAGCAAGAGCAGGCCGGGGTTGCCGGGCTCGTCCTGGAAGGCCAGGAAGCCTTCGGAGGCCGGAAACAGCTCCACGCTGTCCACTGCCCGCCCGATGGTGTCCAGCAGCTTTTTGCGGTAGGGCTCGAAGTTGACGCCCCCGTACACGAACAGGTCGAAGCCGGGAAACACCTCCCCTACCGGCCGGCCGGTGCGCGCCACAATCCGGTCGAAATACATCTGCACCCAGGGCGGAATGCCCGAAATCAGGGTCATGGGGGCGGGCAGGGTTTCCTCTACGATGCGGTCCAGCTTGGCTTCCCAGTCCTCGATGATGTTGGTCGGGTAGCTAGGTAGCTGGTTGCGGCGCAGGTAGGCCGGCACGTGGTGGTTGACGATGCCCGACAGCCGCCCCGTCGGGATGCCGCCCACCGTCTCCAGCTCCGGGGAGCCCGACAAAAATATCAGCTTGCCATCCAGAAACCGGCTCTTGCCAGTTTTATGAACGTAATGCAGCAGGGCGTCGCGGGCCCCGTTGATGTGGTTGGGGATGCTGGCACGGGTTAGTGGAATGTACTTGGCCCCGCTGGTGGTGCCGCTGGTTTTGGCCAGGTACAGCGGCTTCCCCGGCCACAGCACATCGGCCTCGCCGGCCTTTACTCGCTCGAAATACGGTTTCAGGCCTTCGTAGTCGCGCACCGGCACGCGGGCGGCCAGGTCCTGAGCCGTGCGGGCCGTGCCCAGGTCATGGTCGCGGCCGAAGTGGGTGCGGGCGCCTTGCCGCAGTAGCTCCCGCAGCACCCGCTGCTGGGTGCCAATGGGGTCGTGCTGCCAGCGGGCGTACTGGCGGGCAACATAAGCGGCCAGCGGCCGGCTCAAGGTAGACTTCAGGCCCATAGGCGGAGGATTCAAAATCTAAAAAACGGGCTTCAGCTACGCTGAAAGCGTTGGCAGACGTTTGCTCAAAGGTACAGGCCCGGAGCTGGTTGGCGAGCTTCCCATCTGCCGCCCACTTTACTTGTAAGCCCAGGACAAAGCTCGACCAGTGTAGCTACATAATTTTTTATCTACTTTTCGCACTTGCTCCCGTATTGCACTCAGTAGTCAGGTTTTCCACTTTTTTCAAGTAGCACATATGATCAACCAACGCGGAACAGCCGTGTGGAACGGCGACATCAAAGGAAGCGGCGAAATTTCAACCCAGAGCGGCACCGTGAAAGCGCCGTATTCCGTGGGGGCTCGTTTTGAGGGCCAGCGCGGCACCAACCCCGAGGAGCTGATTGGCGCAGCCCACGCCGGCTGCTACACGATGTTCCTGACCAGCATCCTGACCCAGGACGGCAAGCAGGTGAAGCAGATTCGCACCGAGTCGAAGGTGACGCTGGACCCCTCGGGCGGGGTACCGAAAATCACCAAAATCGTGCTTACCACCGAGGGCGAAGTAGATGGGTTGTCGCAGGAAGAGTTTCAGCAGTACGCCCAGCGGGCCAAGGACCAGTGCCCGGTGTCGGCCGTGCTGAGCGCCGTGCCTGAAATGCAACTGGCTTCGGCTACGCTGAAATAGCGTGGCCCACTTTGCCACAAGGCCGGCCTCGTCCGCAGCTACTGTTCTGGTAGTGGCGGGCGGGGCCGGCCTTGTGGCTTCATACCGTAGCAGCCGCCACGCGGGCGGCCAGGTCCTCAATATCAGCGCGGCGGGCTAGCGCGGACCGCCACTCGGGCGGAATGGCGGCTTCGCCGTAGTACAAGCCGGCCAGGCCGCCGGCCACGGCCCCAGTGGTATCGGTGTCGTCGCCGAGGTTGACGGCGGCCAGCACGGTTTCGGCGTAGGAGCTGTGGCGCAGCAGGCACCACAGGGCCGATTCCAGGGTGTGCAGCACGTAGCCCCCACTCGCCAGGCTGGCCTCCGGCAGCGTGTCGAGGCGGCCACTGAGCACCACCTCAAACTTGCCAATTTCGGCCGGCGGAACAGCCAGTTGCCGCAGCTGCTCCGGAGCCGCCTGGCACACGGCGGCGTAGGCCGGCTGCGGGGCCAGGCCGGCGCGCAGGTGACGGGCTACTTCCAGGTACAGAAAGCACGCCACCGCCGACCGGATATGCCCGTGCGTTACGGCCGACACGTCCTGAATCAGTTGAAACCGAGTTTCTAACGGGGCATCTACCTGGTAAAAAGCCAGGGGCAAAATTCGCATCAGGGCGCCGTTGCCGTTGCTGTACTCGTCGGTGGCGCCGGCAAAGATTAGGTCTGCATCAGCTTTTAGGCGCATGATGGCCTCACGGGTGGTGATGCCGATGTCGAATATGGAGCCGTGCGGGGTCCAGAAGTTCTGGTAGTACCAACGGCAGCAGTTTTCGGCCAGCTTGCCCACCGTGAAGCCGTCGGCAATGGCTTCGGCCAGGCAGAAGGTTAGGGAGGCATCGTCGGACCAGGTGCCGGGGGGCTGCCAGTGGGTGCCGTAGCCGCGCATGGTCACTACGGGGTCGAGGCGGCGCCGGGCGCGGCTTTCAAACTCCACGGGCACGCCCAGGGCGTCGCCCACGGCCAGGCCCAGCAAGGCGGCCCGCAGCTGAGATTCAGTGAGAGAAGGGGAAGAGGTCATAGAAAAAGGTACGTGGCCGAGACACCCCGCCCGGCCCGGCGGCCGTACGTAGAAGCTCGCTCGGCCAGGCGAAAGTAGCGGCTTCCGACCCTACTATCACTGCCCCCGGTGTACCCTCTGATTCCAATCCCGCACAACTACCCGCAACTCTGTACTTTTGCGGGCCTCTGTCACTTGCCGTACCGTATGAACCCAGATTCTACCCGCATCCGTCTTCAGCCCGCCAATACCCAGCGCATTCCGTTTTGGGGCCAGGTTTTCCTGGGCGTGCTCTGGATTGGCTACACTATTTCGCTTATCGTGACGGGCGCCGGGGCCAGCGACATGCACTTTCTGCACTACGTGTTTCTGGTGTTCAGCCTCGTGTACCTGGGCTACGTGCTGGTGCACAACGCGCCGGTGTTCGGCACCCAGAGCTACCTGGAGTTTACGCCGGCCTACATCGTGCACAAAGACGGCCTGTTCCGGCCCAAGCAGGCATTTCCGGCCGAGGGCATTACTTCCCTGGAGCTGGTGCCGCAGCAGCTACGCGTGCAGCTCCGGGAAGGCGGCACCTACGCCCTAAGCCTGCGCCAGGTGAAAGGCACGAAGCGCAAACGCCAGCTCCGCGAGCAGGTGCGCACCTTCGCCGCCAAACACAACATCCCGCTGCGCGACACGCAGGTGTAGCCTCACCCCCCGGCCCCCTCTCCCGTGGAGAGGGGGAGCCAGCCGACAGACGTTCGACGCCGCCCCTTCGGCTAGCGCCTCCGGAACGGCTACCTGCTTGTAGTAGCACAGTGGCCGCATAGCGGCTCAAAGGATTGTAGAAACAACAAGCAATAAAAATGTGGCGCCGCGTAGCGGTGCAAGAAACACCAGAACGTCTCTTGCACCGCTACGCGGCTCTGAACTTATCTGCCTTATCTGGCTACAAACCTGTAGGCCGCTATGCGGCTATGCTGTTCATTGCCGTCAGTATCGGTAGCCGTTCCGGAGGCGCTAGCCGAAGGGGCGGCGTCGAACGTCTGTCGGCTGGCTCCCCCTCTCCACGGGAGAGGGGGCCGGGGGGTGAGGCTACTTCCCTGCAAATTTCTTCCGTAGCTCGGCAATAGTGTTGCGGAAGCTTTTGTCGGAGTCAATCAGATCCGAGACAGTTTGCACGGAGTGGATGACGGTGCTGTGGTCACGGCCACCGAAGTGGTGGCCGATGCTTTTCAGCGAATGGCTGGTGTGCTCCTTGGCGAAGTACATGGCTACCTGCCGGGCCGTCACCACTTCTTTCTTGCGGGTTTTGGCTTTGAGCAGGTCCAGGGGCACGCCGAAGTATTCGGCGCAGGTTTTCTGAATGAAGTCCAGGTTGACCTCGGCTTCCACCTCTTCAATGATGTGGCGCAGGGCCTGCTTGGCCATTTCCAAGTCGATTTCGCGGCGGTTGAGGGAGCTTTGCGCCACCAGCGAAATCAAGACGCCCTCCAGCTCCCGCACGTTAGTGTTCACGGAGTGGGCCAGGTACTCCACCACCTGCGGCGGGATGTCGATGCCATCCTGCTGCATTTTATTCTGGATGATGGCCATGCGCGTCTCGAAGTCCGGGCTTTGCAGGTCGGCGGTGAGGCCCCACTTGAAGCGCGACAACAGCCGGTCCTCCAGCCCCACCAGGTCGCGCGGGGGGCGGTCCGAGGTCATGACAATCTGCTTGCCGGCCTGGTGCAGGTGGTTGAAAATGTGGAAGAACATTTCCTGCGTTTTGTCTTTGCCCGACAAAAACTGCACGTCGTCCAGAATCAGAATATCAACCAGCAAATAGAAATTGGCAAAATCCTGCACCTGGTTGGAGCGCAGGCTTTCGATAAACTGGTTCGTGAACTTCTCAGCCGACACATACAGCACAAACTTATCCGTGTTGGTGGCTTTGATGTGGTTGCCGATGGCCTGCACCAAATGCGTTTTGCCCAGGCCCACGCCTCCGTACACCATCAGCGGGTTGAAGGAAGTGGTGCCCGGCTTGTTGGCCACCGCCAAGCCCGCCGACCGCGCCAACCGGTTACAGTCGCCCTCGATGTAGTTCTCGAAGGTATAGGTGGTGTTGAGCTGGGACTTCAGATAGTCGCGCTCAATGGTTTTGCTGGCCTCGAAGGGGTTGCGCAAGGTGGCCGGGGTGGGCGCGGGCGCCACGGCAGCAGCCGCCACGTTGCGGGCCGAGGCAGTAAGGGCCCCGGCGGCCACGGCCGCGGCGGGGGTAGCGGCGGAGGGTGGACCAGCGGTTTTGCGGGCCGTGGGCAGGTTAAGCGTACGCGGCTTGGTTTGGGCATTGCCCTGGTCCACCACGATGCTGTACTCCAGGCGCCCTTCCGGCCCTAGCTCCTGGTGGATGGCCCGCTTCAGCTCCTCCACAAAGTGCTCCTCCAGCCACTCGTAAAAGTAGGTGCTGGGCACCTGAATCAGCAGCACATTATTGTGGAGCTGCACCGGCACGATGGGTTGAAACCACGTCCGGAAGCTCTGCTCACCAATGTTTGCCTTGATGACGCGAAGACAGTTGGCCCATACCGTTCGGCAATCCTTCAGCAT